>NZ_JAUNHK010000145.1 GCF_030523985.1 Deinococcus sp. | reverse complement strand
CCCGTTCCACTCGGCAGAAAGGGGCCACAAAGATTTTATTCAAAATGCTCTAAACTGCCGTGATGCCTCTGCTTCTCGACCTGCACCCCGACGAATACCCGCTGGAAGGCTTCCGGCGAAAACAGCTGCTCGAATGGGTGTTCGTGCAGGGCGTCGGCACATTCGACGCGATGACCAACCTGCCCGCGCCGCTGCGTGCCGAACTTGCCGCCGAGTACCGCCTCAACCCCTTCGCCGACATCGAAACGGTTCGCAGTCAGGACGGCTCGGTCAAGTACCTCTTTACCCTGCTCGACGGTCGCCAGATGGAAGCGGTCTACATGCCCTACCTCGACCGCAAGACCATCTGTGTCTCGACGATGGTGGGTTGCCCGGCCCGCTGTGCCTTTTGCGCGACGGGCAAGATGGGCTTCGGGCGCAACTTGACCCCCGGTGAAATCGTGGGTCAGGTGCTGGCGGTGGCCGGGGGCGAGGGCATTTCGCCGCGTGAAATTCGCAATCTGGTGTTCATGGGCATGGGCGAGGCAATGCTGAACTACGACAACAGCATGGCAGCGGCCCGCGTGTTGCTGCACCCCGACGCCCTGGGCATGAGCAAGCGCCGCGTGACCCTCTCGACTGTGGGCATCGCCAAGGGCATTCGCCGCCTCGCCGAAGAGGACGACCTGGGCATCAAGCTCGCCATTTCGCTGCACGCGCCCGACGAGGAAACCCGCCAGCGCATTATCCCGACGGGCGCGGCCAACTCCATCGAGGAAATCATGGCGGCGGCGCGTGACTATCAGGCGGTGACCGGACGCCGCATCACCATGGAATACACCATGCTGCGCGGCATCAACGACCATCTGTGGCAGGCCGACCTGCTGGCCGACCGCCTGGCCGGACTGGTCAGCCACGTCAACCTGATTCCCATGAACCCCTGGGACGGCTCGGACTTTGTCAGCAGCACCGAGGAACAGATTCAGGCGTTCTACGACCTGCTTCAGAGCCGGGGGGTAGACGTGTCGGTGCGGCGCTCACGCGGCAAGGATGCGGGCGCGGCCTGTGGGCAACTGGCACTCAAGCGGCCCGGCGCCCGCTCGGGTCAATTCGGCGTGGCCTGACATGTCGGATTGTTTTCCACAGGTCGCCGGGAGGGAGTTTCTTTCGATGGCAGACCGTGAGAAAATTGAGCGACGGTTCAGTGCTTTATCCAGGTGGTAAGGGTTGTGCAAGATTGGCATCTTTAGTCTGGTCTTGTCCGTCTTCTCAGGAGGCTCTATTCATGCATTTTTCCTCTGACGCTCCCCGGTTTGTGGCCGCCCGCCTTGTGCTCGGTGTGGCCCTGGCCTGCGGCGCGAGCGCTCACGCCCAGACCCTGATTGATACTTCGGCAGCGATAGGGGTGCAGAACACCCTCAACCAGATTCAGCCCGGCGTCACCCAGGTGCCCGGCAGCATGTCGGTGCAGTTCGACGCCTGTCAGATGGCCCCCGAACTTTGTCAGAACGGGCAATCGGTCACGGCTCCGGCCCAGCCTGCCACCAGCCAACCTGCCGCTCAGCCTGCCGCGACTCAGTCGGTCTCGTCCCAGTCGTCCGCAGCGCAGCCCGCCACGGCTGTCCCGACTGCGGCAACTCCGGCGCAGCAGGCAGGGCAGGCCCAGGCCGGGACTCCGGCGGTCACGGTCGTGCCCCTGACGCCGCAGCAACAGACCCAGTTGCAGGTGGCCCGCCGCAGCCTCTCGGAGGGCAAGTACGCCCAGGCCCGTTCGCAGTTCGAGAACCTCATCGTCTCCAACTACAACAACCCGGAGCCGCATTTCGGGCTGGGACTGGTGCTCTACAACCTGGGCGATCTGCGCGGCGCAGCGTTCGAGTTCGGACAGTTCATGCGCTTCGCTCCGGGGCGCTACGAAGGGCCGTACAACCTGGGGGTCATCGCCACCCGCGAGGGCCGCTATGCCGAGGCGCTCAAGCTCTACACCGAGGCCCTGACCCTCGCCGGAACCACGGCCCCCAGTGGCCCGCGCCAGCAGATCCTCAAGGCGCTTGCCAGCGAACAGTCCCGCGCCAGGGACTACAACGGACTGGCCGCCACCTATGCCGCCCTGCGTCAGGCCGACCCCACGAACCTGGAATACGTCTACCGCAATGCCCAGGCCCTGTTCCTGGCAGGCAGACTTGACGAGGCGTTGCCCGCCACCTATGCCGTGCTGGAGCGCAAAGGCAGCAGTGTGCAGGCCGCGCTGCTCCTCGCCGACATCTACGCCGCTCAGGGGCTGCCCGACCGGGCAGTGCGCGAACTCAATTCGGCGGCAGCTCGCGTGCTGACGGGCAGTGACCGGGCCGAACTGCTGCTGCACAAGTCCGACCTGCTGCTGGGGCAAAAAGACTTGCGTGGCGCACTTCAGGCCGCCAGCGACGCCCGGCGCGAGGACACCCGCAGCGTGCGCGCCTACGCCCGTGAAGCCGAGATTCAGACCCAGCTCGGCAACCGCGCCGAAGCCATCAAGGCATATCAGGCCGCGCTGAAACTCGCCCCCAAGTCGGCGGCTTACCGGGCCGACCTCGCCACCCTCTATCTCGCCGCCAACCAATACAAGGAAGCCGGGGCCGAGGCTGCCCAGGCCCTCAAGTTGACCCCCGACGCCGCGACCCAGGCCAAGGCCCAGTATGTTCAGGGCGTGTCGGCCTACCGCCAGGGACAGTATGCCCAGGCCCGCAACCTGCTCAATTCGAGCGTGCTGGCCGTTCCCAACGCCGATACGCTGCTGTGGCTGGGCCTGAGCTATTACGGTTTGGGCGACTATCCGTCGGCTGTGTCGGTGCTGAGCGAGAGCGTCAAGCTCAAGCCCACGGCCACCGCCCGGCAAAACCTCGCGTCGGCGCTGCTGGCGACGGCCCGCTACACCGAGGCCGAAGCCCTGTTGCGCGGTCTCGTGACCGACGAACCCAAGAATGCCGAGGGCTGGTATCTGCTGGGTCTTTCGCAGCAGGCCCAGAAGCGCCCTGACGATGCCCGCCAGTCGTTCAAGACGGCGGCCAACCTGGGTGAAGCGCGTGCCAAGGAAGCCCTGAAGTGACTGGACGGCGCAGCAGCTCTACGCCGGATGCCCCCGCGACCCCACGCCTGACGTGGCGTTGGCCCGAACTGCTGGTGGGTGCCTTGTCCCTGGCTGTCGTTGCCGGACTGGGGGGCCTGCTCCTGAGCGAGCGCCTCGGCCCCCGGCAGACCGCCGACACGCAGCCGCAGGTCGTCACCTCGGTCATTCCGTCTTCGCCGGGAACGGTGACGCAAGCGGCGACCCCGGCAGCCTCTCCTCCGGCGGGCACCTCGACTTCGGAGAGCCAGAGTGCCCAGGCGGGCAGCATTCCGCCTGCGCCCGCGTCCCCGCCCGTCGCTAAGATTCCCCCGCCAGTTCTGCCGAAACCTGAGCCGATTGCGGCTCCGCCCCCGGTTCAGACCCCGACCACGGCAGCGCCGACCCAGCCTTCGACGCAAAATCAGGGGCAGAGTCAGGCCCCAGCGCAGGGTCAGCCTCCTATCAACTCTGCGACCCCGGCCCAAACCACGGCTCAGACCCCGGCAACGGCGACCCAGCCGAGCGAACCTGCCACGCCGACAGCCGTGCCCCGTGCAGGTGGAGCCGTCGCGCCCAGTGAGCAGCGCACGCCTCTGCGCAGCGACTACCGCGTCATGCTCGGCACGTTCGGCAGCCGGGCCAGTTTGCAGGCGGCGACGGCACAGGTCTCGGCCCTGGGTTACACGGTCTACGCCATTGCCCTGGGCAACCAGTTCGTGGCGCAGGTGGGGCCCTACGCGAACGAGGCTGCCGGGCGCGAGGCCGTCGCCGACATCCGGCGGGTGTACGGGCGGGCCGAGCTGTACCTGCCGCGTGGTCAGACGCCGAGTGCTGCCGCGACAGAGCCGGAACCCCAGACCTCACAGACCCAGGCGCCCGCTGCCGAGGCGACTCCACCCGTGTCCAGCGCCCCGGCTCAGGAAACGACGCCCGAGCCCGAGCCTGCCGAGCCGCCTGTGGCCGCTCCCGCGACCCCCGCACCCGCTCCGAGTGGCCCGACCTACCTTCAGGTGGGAGCCTTCAACAACCCCGAAGGTGCCCAACGGTTCGTGGAGCAGTTGCGTGCCCAGGGGTTCACCCCCTCGGTCAATGCGCCAGCGGGCGGCAAAGTTACCGTGCTGGTCGGCCCCTTCAACGAGAACGCATTGCTTGAGGCAGAGGGGCGGCTCGACCGCGCTGGCCTGGACCATTTCCGCCTGCGTTGAGGTTCGTGATGCCTGACATTCCGACCGCCACCATCAGCCGACTGGTCACCTATGTTCGCATTCTGGAAGACCTGGAAACCCAGGGCACCCAGCGGGCGAGCAGCGGCGAGCTGGCCCGGCTGGCGGGCGTCACCCCGTTTCAGGTTCGCAAAGACTTGGCCTATTTCGGGCGCTTCGGCACGCGGGGAAGGGGCTACACCGTGGCCTTGCTCAGGCGCAAGTTGCTGACGGTGCTGGGGCTAGACCGCACTTGGAACGTGGTCATTGTCGGCATGGGTCGGCTGGGGCACGCCATCGCCAACTATCCGGCGGCGAGCGATTACCGCTTTCAGAACGTCGGTTTGTTCGATGTGTCGCCCGCCATCGTGGGTCGTGAAGTGCGTGGCCTGACCATTCAGCACATGAATCAGCTCGGGGCTTTCGTGCAGGCGGTGGCCGACACCCCGCGCCGGGTGGACATGGGCTTTCTGGCCGTGCCGCCCGAACAGGCCCAGGCCGCCGCCCAGAGTCTGGTCGAGGCGGGGGTCAAGGGCATCCTGAACTTCGCTCCGGTGGTCATCCAGACCAAGAATCTGCATTTGCCCGAACCCCTGGCCCTCGGTGGGCAAGAAGTGAAGATAGAAAACGTGGATTTTCTGGCCGGAATGAAACGACTCGCTTTTTACATGCTTGAGCC
>NZ_JAUNHK010000144.1:1671-4974 GCF_030523985.1 Deinococcus sp. | reverse complement strand
GCCAGCTTGCTCTCGGGGGTGCCCACGTCGCCCATGATGATGGCGCCCGCGTGACCCATGCGCTTACCCGCAGGAGCCGAGCGGCCAGAAATGAAGGCCACGACGGGCTTTTTCATGTTCTGCTTGATGTACTCGGCGGCGGCTTCTTCGTCGGCACCACCGATTTCACCGATGACCACTACGGCGTCGGTATCGGGGTCGGCCTCGAACATGGGCAGCACGTCGGCGAAGGTGGTACCGATGACAGGGTCGCCCCCGATGCCCACGGTGGTGCTGGTGCCCATTCCGGCGTCGTTCAGCAGCTTGGCGGCTTCGTAGGTCAGCGTGCCCGAGCGCGAGATCAGGCCGATGCGACCGGGGTTGGTGTAGATGCGGTTGGGCATGATGCCCACCTTGGCTTCCCCGTTGGTCACCAGGCCGGGGCAGTTGCCACCGATCAGGCGGATGCCCTGACCGCCGCTCTTGCGGCTCTCGGCGTCAAGCTGTTTGACTTCCTGCACAGCACGCATCATGTCCACGGTGGGCACGCCTTCGGTAATCAGGACGATGAGGGGAATGCCCGCGTGCGCGGCTTCCAGCACGGCGTCGGCAGCGCCAGCGGGAGGCACGAAGATGATGCTCACGTTCGCGCCGTGCTTTTCCTTGGCTTCGGCCACCGAGTTGTAGATGGGCCAGCCCTCGAAGTCCTGACCGCCCTTGCCGGGGGTCACGCCCGCGACGACCTGGGTGCCGAATTCCTTCATCGCGCGGCTGTGCTTGGCACCTTCGGAGCCGGTCATGCCCTGCACGATGACTTTGCTGTTCTTGTCAACCAGAATGCCCATGCTTACTTGCCTCCCAGTGCGTTCGCTTCCTTGGCCGCTTCACCTGCGGCTTCGAACATGGTGGGGTACATCTTGATCAGGTCGCTGTTCTTCTCGGCGAGCAGCGCCTTGGCTTCGTCCTCGGCGGTCCCGGCGATACGCATGCGCACCGGCTTGGTCAGGATGCCTTCCTCCAGCGCCTGAATCACGCCCTTCGCCACTTCGTCGGCGCGGGTGATGCCACCGAAGATGTTGATGAAGATGGCCTTCACGTCGGGGTCTTTGGACACCAGCTTGACGGCGTTGTACACCACGTCGGCCTTGGCACCACCGCCGATGTCGAGGAAGTTGGCGGGCTTGGCTCCGGCGCGGTTCACCACGTCCAGGGTGGTCATCACGATGCCGGCGCCGTTGCCCAGCACGCCCACGTTGCCGTCGTCCAGCTTGACGTAGGCGAAGCCGTACTCGCTCGCTTCCACTTCGAGGGGGTGCTCGGCGGACAGTTCGCGGTAGTGGGCGATGTCCTTGTGGCGGTACATGGCGTTGTCGTCCACTTCGAACTTGGTGTCGAGCGCCAGCGGGTTGCCGTCGGCGTCCACGAACAGCGGGTTGATCTCGACCAGCACGGCGTCGCGCTCGAAGGCGGCCTTGCTCATCTTGACCATCATGTCGGCAATCTTGTTCAGGTTGCCCTTGAATCCGGCCTTGATGGCGACTTCACGCGCTTCGTAGGGGCGCAGGCCAGTGACGGGATCAACGCGGTGCTTGATGATTTTTTCGGGGGTGGCGGCGGCCACTTCCTCGATTTCCATGCCGCCCTCGGCGGAGGCCATCAGGGTGTAGCTCTGCACGTTGCGGTCCACGATCATGCCGACGTAGTACTCGGTGCCCGCGTCAATGTCGACGGCCTTGGTCACCAGCACCTTCTCGACGGTCAGGCCCTTGATATCCATGCCCAGGATGTTCTTGGCGTTTTCCAGCGCCTTTTCCTCGCTGGGGCTGAACTTCACGCCGCCCGCCTTGCCGCGTCCGCCCACATGCACCTGGGCCTTGACGACCACAGGCTGGCCGTATTCCTTGTAGATGGCCTGCACTTCTTCGGGAGTGGTGGCGACTTTGCCTTCCTGCACGTTGACGCCGTACTGGCGCAGCACTTCTTTGCCCTGATACTCGTGGAGTTTCACGGTCTTGCCTCCTGTGGTGGGAATGACCCCCGTTTGGATGGGGGGGGTCGAAAAGTTTATTGTCCCGATAAACGAGTATACGGGGCGAGGGCGCGTCAGACGTCTGCTGTCTCTGCTGAGGGGACAGACGCAGTCCAGCGCCGACGCGTTGGGAGGCGCGAGGAGCGCGTGTTACCCTCGCAGCCATGACCAAATTGGAAGCTTTGGGCCCGGTTCTGGGCCGCGCTGGTGTGGACGCCCTCTGGGTCAGCGACCCGGCGGGAGTGCGCTGGCTGTCGGGATTTTCGAGTGCCGAGGACGGCAAGGTGCTGGTCACTTCTCAGGGGGCCACGCTCTACACCGACTCTCGCTACACCGTGCAGGCCGCCGAGGAATCGGGCCTGCCGCAGCACATCGCCCGCCCCCCTGCCACTTACGAACACGCGGCGGGTACGTTGCGCGGCCTGCGCGTGGGCTTTGAGGCCGAGAGCCTGACGGTGGCCGAACTCGAAGACCTGCGCGTGGCGTGGCCCGACTCGACGCTGGTGCCGTTGCGCGGGCTGCTCGGTGGGCTGCGGGCCGTCAAAACTGCCGATGAAGTGGCGGCCATCCGTGCAGCGCAGGCCCTTGCCGACGAGGTGTACGCCGAGGTGCGTCCCCTGATTCGGGCCGGAGTGCGCGAACTCGACATCGCCGCCGAAATCGAAACCCACCTGCGCCGCGCCGGGGCCGAAAGCGCCTTCGACCTGATTGTCGCCAGCGGCCCCAACGGAGCCAAGCCGCACGGTCACGCCAGCGCCCGCGTCATTGAGGACGGCGACCTGGTCACGGTGGACATGGGGGCCAAACTGCACGGCTACAACTCAGACATGACCCGCACGGTGGCGGTCGGGACGCCCAGCGCCGAGATGAAGAGGGTGTACAACGCTGTCCTGGAGGCTGAGGAAGCAGCCGTGCGGGCCATCAAGCCGGGGATGCGCGCCGCCGACCTCGACAAGCTGGCCCGCGACATCCTGACTGGGCATGGCCTGGGCGAAGCGTTCGCGCACTCGCTGGGCCACGGCGTAGGCCTCGAAGTCCATGAGGCGCCGGGTCTACGCGGCAGCAGCCAGGACGTGCTGGAAGCGGGCATGGTCATCACCATCGAACCCGGTGCCTACCTGCCCGGGGTGGGCGGCGTGCGGATCGAAGACCTGGTGCTGGTCACGGAAGACGGCTACGAAGTGCTGAGCCACGCGGCCAAGGAACCGGTGTGAGCGCAGGGCGGCCCTGGCTGCTGGCCCTGGCCTGCACGCTGCTCTGTCAGGCGGGAGCCTATACCGTGCAACGCGGCGATA
>NZ_JAUNHK010000144.1:0-1571 GCF_030523985.1 Deinococcus sp. | reverse complement strand
CAGCGTCTATCAGCGTGGGTACGCCGTGTACTACGGGGGCCGCCCCGACGCGCAGACCCGCATGACCGCCGCGCACCTGTCACTCCCGTTCGGCACCTGGGTGCAGGTCACGCACCAGCGCACGGGCCGCAGCGTGACAGTCAAAATCAACGACCGGGGGCCGTTCAACGGCAGCGGGCGCATCATCGACCTGTCTACGGCGGCGGCGCAGGCACTGGGCATCACCCGCGAGGGCGCGGCCCCGGTGACGCTGAGAATTCTGTCCCAGCCTTAACGCTCGGGCCGACTCCACTCTTCTCCCCCTGAAAATGAGAAGGCGGATGTTAGAATCGTTCGGGTCTACTGACCGGGCCAGTCCCACGGCCCGTTTTTCACCCCCTAGGAGGACATACACATGGAAACTGCACTCTTGACGCTGGATACGCTTGCCAAGTACCTGCAAGACAAGGAAGTTCAACTCGACATCGAGGAAAACGGCGGCCAGCGCTTTATCCGCATGGGCTGGCGCTTCGAGATGGGCGACGCCGCCGTGCTGGTGTCGGTCAACGACGGCCCCAACAACACCAGCCGCCTGGAAATCACCTGCGTGACCCAGAAGCAGTACGCCGACCGCCGCCCCGAAGTCGCCATGATGCTCAACGACCGCAACCGCGAGCGTGCCTTTGCCCGCAGCATCGACGCCGAAGGCAACGTCTGGCTGGAATATGTGGGCTTCTACCCCACCCTGGCCGAAATGCCCCAAGAAACCTTCGACACGCTGTTCGGCGGCGTGCTGATGCACTTCCAGGACGACTACGCCACCCTGGAAGGCTACGTCCCCCAGCCCCAGCAGCCCCAGGCCTAAAACTCAGGGAGCAGGGCACCACAAGGCAGGCTCTTTATGGGCCTGCTTTTTCGTTTTGCCTGCTCCCCCCATTCCTTCAGAAAGTTCTAGGAAAGGGTGACCCGCCCCTGACAGAGGTTGTGTTAGCCTCCTGGCAAGTTGAAACGGCTCCTGAGTTCCCCTCCCAGTTCGCCACTGAACGAGTGTGCCGGACTGCTTGCTCCCGGTGGGAGCAGCGGCGGTGGAACGGCCCGCTTCGACCAAATTGACTCATCCTGCGTGGGGCTGCCTTGTGGCGGCCCCGCGTGTCTTTTGGCCGTGCCGCGCAGTGTCACGGTTCAGAAAGGAGGTCCGACATGACCCTAGCCCACCAGTTCGACACCCTGCCCAAACTGCTCAAAGTGAGTGAGGTCGCCGACTTCACCGGAACCCACGAGCGCACCGTGCGCCGCTGGATCAAGGACGGGCGACTCGGAGCCGTCGAGCATCCCAGCGGGCTGCGCGTGCCCCGCCGCGCCCTGTGGCGCTTCCTGGGCCTGGATTTGGCGCTGAGCGCGTAAGACCCGTTCCGATAGAATCCCACAGAATGGGGGATGAAATCCGACTGGAAGGAGTAGGAAAAGAGACGGATTTCGGGAAATGGACCCATATCCGGTGCCCTGCCGGATATGGGGGAATTGGACGGAATCCGTGTAAGACCACGCAGGCTTTATGCTGCGGCGGTGAGCCTAAGCGCCCTGGCCTCCCT
>NZ_JAUNHK010000143.1 GCF_030523985.1 Deinococcus sp. | reverse complement strand
GCCGCCCATCGCGTGGTCGAGCTGGTACACCACGAACTGCTCGGGCGTTTCCAGCCGCAGGTAGGTGGGCAGGTTGCCTGCATGTTCGTCCAGCACGCTCTGAAAGTCGCCCAGAGCGTCAGGGTTGGCGGTTTCGAGGTCGATGGTCACGTACATGACCTTGGGGACTTCGGAGAGCTGCTCGACGCTCACCACTTCCTCGGCAATCGCCCGCAGGCCGCCGTCCTCGGCTTCGAGTTCCACGATGACGAGCGCAGGCGTGTCGTTGATCAGCTTTGGTTCAATGCGGTCGTAGGCGCGGGAAAAGGCGACGAGTTCCATCTGTCCCGACTCGTCGGCGAGGATGAAGCGGGCCATCATGCCGCCCGACTTGGTGGGCTTTTTGACCACGCCTTCGATCATGCCCGCCAGCACCGCTTTCTGGCGCTTGCCGGGCGCCGCATTCAGGCCCGCGAACCAGTTGTCGAGGTCGGCAATGCGGCAGCTCGCAGCCTCGCGCAGCCCCTCGTGCTGCTCCAGTGGGTGGCCCGAAATGTAGAGGCCCAGGGCTTCTTTCTCGATGGCGAGGCGTTGCAGGTCGGTGTAAGGCGGGATGTCCTGTCTCAGCTTCGGCTCGGGCGCGGTTTCGCTCATGCCGAACAGCGCGTCCATGCCGCTGTTTTGCATGGCCGCCGCCCCCTGCGCCCAGGTCATCGCTTCTTCGAGCGACTCCATGAGTTGGTGCCGTTCGCCAAAGCGGTCGAAGGCCCCCGACTTGATGAGGCTTTCCATCGCCTTGCGGTTGGCGGTCTTGTTGCCGATGCGCGAGCAGAAATCGGCCAGCGACTTGAAAGGGCCAGCCTTCTCGCGTTCTTCCAGAATCTTGAGCACCGCCGCTTCGCCCAGCCCCTTGATGGCGTACAGCCCGAACAGGATTTCCTCGCCCTGCACGACGAAATCAGACCCGGAACGGTTGATGTCGGGGGGCAGCACATGCAAATCCATCTTGCGGGCGTCGCTGACGTACTCGGCCACTTTGTCGGAGTCGCGGCGCTCGACGGTGAGCAGTGCGGCCATGAACTGCACGGGGTAATTGGCCTTGAGCCACGCGGTCTGGTAGGTGATGACTCCGTACGCCGCCGAGTGCGAGTTGTGAACGATCAGGCCGTTTGCCACAAAGTTATGTGTTTCTGGCACTTCCAGGTCGTAAGTCTGGGCCTCTCCTGCCGCCTCGATACTGACAATGCTGTCCCAGTACAACTCATCCGAGCAGGGTTCAGCCAGGACAGGGTCTTCGAAGTAATCGGCGAGGGTTTGAATGGTGCTCCGGCGAAAACCCTTTTTATGAGCTTTGGCGGTGCCGTAAAACTCTTTCGTGCAGACCCCCGAGCCAGTTTGTATCTCACGCCAAGTCAGGCCACTGCGTTCCTTGGCGGCCTGCACGCGGGTCTTGATGCTGGCGGGCAGCGTATCCACCGTTTCGCGGCCTACGGGCACGGCGGCGTAATACTCGCGCAGGGCCGTCAGTTGCGCTTCCCGTCCAATCAGATGCGGCCCCACCACGGCGATAAACCGCTCAATGCTGCGCCGACCGACCAGATGCACCGTGTAGCCCGTACGGCCCGCCGTGTCCTCGCCGCGTGCGTAGTTGAAATGCTTCTGGGTGACTTTGGCGACCATGCCCAGCCGCAGCAGCAGGTGCGCGAGATCGTCCGCGAGTCGCCTGGAGGAAGTGGCGGCATAAGGGGTCGCATTGCCCGCACCGAAAATAAAGCCGTCGCCCGACCAGTAGCGGCCCAGCAGCACCGCCAGCAAAGCGTTGTTCAGGCGAAATGCAGCGGCAGGCACAGCTTTTTCGGTGGCTTTGACGCCGACCAGACCCAGCGCCTCCAACCATGACCGGACGCCTGATTTGCCGCCGCTGCTGCCGCGTATGCCGCTGCCCAGATAGACGTCGTACACGTCTTGCCGCTCTGGGCGCTGCTTGACGGTGGGGTGCGTATGAGCGAACGCCGAGGCGCAAGCCACCATGTCAGCCACTTGAGCTTCGCTCTGGCTGTAAAGGTACGCGCCGTGCGGGTGGTTGGTGTTGCCCTCCGCCAGAATCCAGCCCAGCAGCGCGGCCTCGTGCTCAGGCCAGCAGTCACGCCCCAGTTCGGGCAGGCAGGCGGGCGCGGCGATTCTGTCACCGGCCTGCAACTCCTCCACATTGCGCCAGCCGTCCAGCGTCAGGAGCGGGTGGTTGGCGGTGGCGGTCAACTCACGGCCCAGCGCGGTTTTGACCCTGAAGACAGGCTTGACGCCGTTGTCGAAAAACTGCCCGGTGGGGCGCAGTTCAAGGCGGTAATGTTCGTTGACGGAAGGAAGCTGCACACCCTGACCCGCCCGGTACAGTTCCTCAATGGTCCTGAGTTCGCCGCCCGCCGTTGGAATAAGCGTGTCACCTGTCAAACATTTGTTGAATCCGTAATTAGCAAACGCGTCCAGCAGGTCGAACAGTCGGTTGCCCTCGTCCTGGGGCACGCCTTTTTTCTCCGCGCCTTCCACGAACATGGCCCGCTGGCGTTTCATTTCCTCGGCGTCTTTTTTACCCATCGCGCGGCGCAGCAAATCCGCTCCGCCCAGCGAGTACCCGGCCACCTCGGAGGCAATCTGCATGATCTGCTCCTGATAGACGGGAATGCCGTAGGTTTCGGCCAGAATCTTTTCCAGCCACTGCTTGGCGTTCGGAAAGCCGTCCTTGTCGTAGTCCACGTCCTCGACGCCGTGGTGGCGGCGCACATAGGTCGGAATGTTTTCCATCGGGCCGGGGCGGTAGAGCGCCGAGAGCGCGATGATGTCGGCCAGACGCCGGGGCTTGAGGCGACGCGAGGCGTCCGAGATGCCCGCGCCTTCGAGCTGGAAGACGCCCTTGGTGTCGCCGCGTGAGAGCAGGTCGAAGGTCTTTTCGTCGTCGAAGGGGATGTCGTCGAAGGTGCCGTACCGCTCCTCGAAGTCGGCCCCCGACTCTTTCAGGATGCGCTTGGCTTCGTCCAGGAACGACAGGGTACGCAGGCCCAGGAAGTCCATCTTGATGAGGCCGATGTCTTCCACCGCCTTCATGTCGTACTGGCAGACCATGCCCTCGCCCGAGGTGTCGCGCATGACGGGCACGAGGTTGGTGAGTTCTTCCTTGCCGATGACCACGCCCGCCGCGTGCACCGAGGCGTGACGGGTCAGCCCTTCGAGCTGCTGCGCGAATTCGTAGGCCTTGAGCAGTTCGGGGTCTTCGGCCAGAAACTGCTGAATGTCGGGCACCGCTTCACGGGCCTGTTCCAGCGAGTACGACTTGCCGAACTTGATGGGGATGAGCTTGGAAACCTTGTCCACCTTGGCGTATTCGAGGCCCATCACGCGGGCCACGTCTTTCAGGCACGCCTTGGACGCCATCGTTCCGAAGGTGGCGATCTGGGCGACTTTTTCCTCGCCGTACTTCTTCTGGACGTACTGAATGACCTCACCGCGCCGCGCATCGTTGAAGTCGATGTCGAAGTCGGGCATGGAGATGCGGTCGGGATTGAGGAAGCGCTCGAACAGCAACTCGAATTCCAGGGGATCGAGGTTGGTGATGCGGATGGCGTAGGCGACGAGGCTGCCTGCGCCCGACCCGCGCCCCGGCCCCACGCTGATGTCGTGGTCTTTGGCCCAGTTGATGTAGTCCGCGACAATCAAGAAGTAGTCGGGAAACCCCATGTTGTTAATGACGCTGAGTTCGTACTCGGCTCGGCGCAAGAGGGTCAGCGCGTGCTGATAAAACTTGCGCGGCGTCTTGCCGTCCACGTCTTTGTCGGGGTCGAGGTCGATTTCGGTATCGGACGTGTCCTGCTTCAGCGAACGGCGAAAATCGGCCAGGGCATAAGCGGGCACTGCCCCGGCTTCGGCCTCCTGCTCCATCTTTTCCAGCGCCGGGTAGGGCGTGTACTTCTCGCCCGCCGCCTTGCCCCGCGCTTCCCACTCGCTGCCCAGGAAGGCGAGCAGGGTGTAGAGCGTGTCGAGGTCGCAAGTGGCCGAGTCGCAGCCGTCCACGCGCCCCAGCACCCGCGCCGCGTCGTCCGCGCCCAGTTCTTTCAGCGAGCGCTCGGCATAGTCGCGCAGCAGCCCTTCGGTCAGGTGGGCCGGGTAACGCTTGACCGCCCCAGCGTAGGTCTGCACCCGCAGTTCCTCCGCCATCGTGCGGCCCTCGGGAATGGGCAGGGCGGGCATCTGGTACACGCGCTTTTTGCCGACGGGCAGGTGAACGTCGCACAGGTCGGCAATGGCCGCCGTGTTGTCGAACGGTTCCTCACCCCATTCGGACACGGGCAGCGCCGCCTGCATCTCCTCCAGATTCTTGACGTAGAACTCGTCGCAGGGGAATTTGAAGCGGTTTTCGTCGGCGAGCGTGGCCTTGGTCTGAATCGCCAGCAGGGTTTCGTGGGCGGTGGCGTCGGACTTTTTGACGTAGTGGCCGTCGTTGGTCGCCACCATGCCGATACCGAGTTCCTGCGCCCAGGCCCGCAGAATCGGGTTGTTCTTCTTCTGCTCGGGCAGGCCGTGGTCCTGAATCTCGATGTAGTAGTTTTCCCCGAACAGGTCGCGGTACCACAGCAGCCTTTCCTTGGCCTGTTCCTCGCGCCCCTGCATCAGCAGTTGCTGCACCTCCGACCCCAGACAGCCGGAAAAGGCGATGACGCCCTTGTGGTGCTCCTGAAGCAACTCGTGGTCGATGCGCGGCTTGTAGTAGTACCCCTCGGTGTAGCCCCGGCTGCTCAGGCGGCAGAGGTTCTGGTAGCCCTCGAAGTCACGGGCCAGCAGCGTCAGGTGGAAGATGCCTTTCTCGCCGTCCTGGGCGCGGCTGCGGTCGCGGCGTGTCCCCATCCCCGGCACCACGTACGCCTCGTAGCCGATGATCGGCTTGACCTCCATCCCCATCGCGTAGTTGTAGAAATGCACCGCCCCGTGCATGTTCCCGTGGTCGGTCATCGCCAGCGCGGGCGTCTGGCCCTCCGGCGTGAC
>NZ_JAUNHK010000022.1 GCF_030523985.1 Deinococcus sp. | reverse complement strand
CAATCTTCGCTTCGCACCTTCCGCCTCAACTGTCAACCCCTAATCGCCGTAAAAACTTGAGCTAGATAGACTGGTTGGTCACACGTCCCAAATGGTCAAAACACCGAGTCAGCCCAGAAAAGCGAAAACCCCGCGCTAGGCGGGGCTTTTTTCTGGTGCACCCGACAGGAGTCGAACCTGTGGCCTGCCCCTTAGGAGGGGGCCGCTCTATCCAACTGAGCTACGGGTGCGTTGCACGGGCACACGCTGGTGCGCCGGGCAGTATAGCAAGCTTGTTCAAATCCCGTAGACCCGCCGGGTGTTCGCGTCGGTGGCCTGTTCCAGGGTGGCCGCGTCCATGCCGCGCAGGGCCGCCACGAATTCCAGGGTGTGGCGCACGTAGCCGGGGCGGTTGGGTTTGCCCCGCTTGGGCACCGGAGCCAGAAAAGGGGCGTCCGTTTCCAGCAGCAGGCGGTCGAGCGGCACAGTGCGGGCGGCAGCCTGAATCTCTGCGGCGTTCTTGTAAGTGGTGTTGCCCGCAAAACCGAAATAGGCACCGCGTTCCAGCCCGAAGGCCAGCAGGCCCGCGTGTCCGCTGAAGCAGTGCAGAATCACCTGTACGTCGGGCCAGTCGCGCAGGGTGTCTATCACGCCCCGGTGGGCCGAGTCCTGACCAGCCTTGTCACGGGTGTGAATGACCAGCGGCTTCCCCGTACGCTGGGCGAGGTCGAGCTGCCATTCGAAAGCAGCCTGCTGCGCTGGACGCTGGGTGTCGTCCCAGTAGTCGTCCAGACCGCTCTCCCCCAGTCCCACCACACGGGGATGGTCGAGCCACGACTCGATGGCGGCGCGGGTTTCGGGCGAGTCCTGCCCGGCGTCGGTGGGGTGCAAACCGACCGTCGCCCACACGTCGTCAAACCGTTCGGCCAGGGCCACAGCGTTGCGGGCATGTTCCGGGCTGGCCCCGATGCAGACCATCCCCGTCAGGCCGAGTTCCCCGCGTGCCGAGGCCGGGTCTTCGAGGTAATCGAGGTGGGTGTGGGAATCGAACATGGGAGACAGGGTACGGCGTCCCCAGGCAGAAAGAAGAAAAAGAGGAGCAGCCGCTGGGGCTGCCCGCTCTCTTCAAAGCCGTTTTACTTGATGGTCACGCGGAAACAGACCGTCCCCGTTTCGCCCGCGAGGACTTTGCCAAGGTCTATGGTCATGGTCCCCTGGCCGAACGCGCCGCCGGAGGTACTCAGGGTGCCCACGTCGTCACCGGCGGCGCTCGTCAGATAAGAGGTCGTGCCCCCGCGCACCAGCCGGACACCGAAGCCGGTGGCGGTGCTGGGTTCGTCGGCGTCGTAGGCGGTCGTCAGCGCCACGGTATTGCCTGGAACGTGATCGGTCATGGTGAAGTTGGGCAGGTCGGCTCCTCCGTAATTCTTGAAGTCGACGCAGTAGGCCAGGACTTCACCGGGAAGCCCAGCGCTCGACGTGCTGAATTCCCCGCCCCTGGTAACGTTCCGGACAGACTTCAGCAGTTGCACGTACACCATATTCGTGGTGGCCGAGGAAGAATTGTTGCTCTGCTGCGGGTCGGCGTTGCTGGCGCTCACACTGGCCGTATTGGTCAGGCTGCGGGCCGCCGGGGTCCCCGCCAGTGTGGTCTCACCGGGCGCTTTCGTGGTGACCGTAATGGTCTGGGTGCCGTTCACGTCCAGGTTGCCCAGCGTCCAGGTCAGGGTCTGACCGGTGACAGTCGCCGCTGGCGTACTGCTCACGTAGGTCAGGTGGTCGGGCAGGGTGTCGGTGACGGTCACGCCGGTAGCCGCCTGCGGACCGGCATTGGTCACGGTCAGGGTGTAGGTCACGGTTTCGCCGGGCTTGGCGTAGGCCGAACCAGTTTTCGTGATGCCCAGATCGGCGTTGTTGCCGACTGCGGTGGTAAAGCTGCTGCTGTTGTTTGGGGTGTTGGTGTCGCTCACGCTGCTGGGCGCACTGACGCGGGCCGTGTTGGTCAGGTCGCCCACCGCCGTCGCTGTGCCGGTGACCTTGAGGGTCACGTAGTCCACGTCTGGACCTTCGGCTGCGTTGCTGTCCACCGGCAGGTCGGCACTCAGGCTAATGTTGTTGCCGCTCCCGGACGCTGTTCCACAGGTGGCACCCCCCGCGCCCACACACGTCCAGGTCACGTTCGTCAGGCTACTGGGCACCGTGTCCGTGATGGTCGCGCCAGTCGCCGGGTTCGGTCCCTGGTTCCAGACCTTGATGGTGTAGGTGACCGTGCCGTTCAGGTTGGCCTGTTCCGGACCGACTTTCCGGATCTCAAGGTCCGCCAGCGGAATGACACTGTCGGTATCGCTAGCACTGTTGTTGGCCGCCGTGCCGTCCGTCACGTCGCTGGGGGCCGTGATGGTCGCCGTGTTGGTCAGCGAGCCCGTCGCAGTGCGGTTGACCGTACCCGCCACGCTGTACGTGAGCGTGCCGCCAGCAGGCAAGGTCGCGATGGTCTGGCTGATGTTGTTGCCGCTGCCGCTGTCAGCGGGGCACACCGCTCCGTTCGATGCCGTGCAGGTCCAGCTCACGGCGAGGAGCGTACTGGGAACCGTGTCGGCAAAGACCGCGCCGCTCACGTCGCTGGGACCGTTGTTCTTCACGACGATGGTGTACGTGGTGCGTTCCCCGGCCACGATGCTGGTCTTGCCGTCGTCCTTGGTGATGCTCAGGTCGGCTGACCGCGCGAGCGACGTGGTGACCGCGCTGCTGGTGTTGTTGGCGGTGTTCGGCTCGAATACGCTACTCGGCGCGCTCACGGTCGCCACATTGTTCAGGGTACCGGTCAGGCTGCTGGGAACCGTCCCCGTCACCCTGATTTCCACGCTGCCGCCGCTGGGCAGAGTAGAAATGCTGCCAGTCACGTAATTGCTGGTGGGGGGGTTTTGGGTGTCGTCGCTGCCCACCGTGACCGTGCAGCCACTCGCGCCGCCCGTGGGGCTCTGGCAGGTGGCGGTCACACCCGTCAGCAACTGCGACACCTGATCGGCGAAGGTCGTACCGTTCGCTGCGCTGGGGCCGTTGTTGGTGATTTTCAGCACGTAGCTGATCTGCGTCCCCGGAGCCGCGCTCGCCGGGCCAGTCTTGGTGATCTGTACGTCGGCGCTGGGGGTGACGGTGGTGCTCGCTGCCGTCGCCGTGTTGTTGCTGGTGTCGTTGTCGGCGGCAGCCGGACCGTTCACCGTCGCGGTAGCGCTGTTTTGGAAGCTGCCAGTGGCCCCGGCTTTGCCGTTGACCGTGATGGTCACGTAGTTGGTGTCGGGGCCAGTGGTCGTGCTGGCATCTACCGGCAGGGCACCCAGGTTCAGGCTGATGCTGTTCCCGCTCCCACTGGTGGTCGTGCCGCAGGAGGCCGTGCCGGTGGGCGCACAGCTCCAGGTCACGCCCGTCAGGTTGGGCACGGTATCGGTCACGGTCACGTCGCCCGCGTTCAGGGCCGTGTTGCCGTTGTTCCAGACCCGGATCTGGTAAGACACGTCCTGCCCCTGCGCGGCGCTGGTGGTGCCTGTCTTGCTGATGGCGACGTCGGCCACGCGGCCCGCCGTGATGGTTGCCGTCGAAGTGTTGTCCGCCGTCTTCATATCGACGTAAGAGGCGTCATTAATAACAACGCTGGCCGTATTGTCAATGATTCCCGCTGCGCTGGCCGTCCCTCTCACTGTGATTTGGATATAGCGGGTTGTTCCGTCTGCACCCATTTTAACGTTGGGCAGAACAATATTGTTTCCCGTGCCGCTCTTATCGTCGTTAGAGTTATCGATGCCAAATGCACCTGCCGCTGAGCCATCCGTAGTATCACAATCGTAATACCAGTCGCCAGGCGCAGCACCGTAGTTGTTATAGGAAATACATGCCCATGAAACATTAGTCAGGCTACTCGGGACGATATCTGTAATCGTCACCTTTTCAGGGTTGGTTCCTTTGAGGCTGTTGTTGTAGACGTTGATGGTATAGGTCACCAATTCGCCCACGTTGTAGCTCGTCTTGTTGGCAGTCTTGACGATCTGCAGGTCGGCCTGGGTGCCGATAAGGGTCTTCTGACTGCTGCTGTTGTTAGCACTGTTGGTGTCGGTGTAACCGCTGGGTGCCGCAACGGTCGCAGTGTTGGTGATGTCGGCCCCGCTGCCCGCCTTGGCATTCACGGTCAGGGTCACGTAGTTGGTGTCGGCGGTGCTCGGGCTGCCGGTATCCACGGCGAGGTTGCCCAGGGTCAGATTGATGGTGTTGCCGGTGCCATTCGTCACACTGCCGCACGACGCCGTGCCTGTGGCCGCACAGCTCCAAGTCACACTGGACAGGGCGCTGGGCACGGTGTCCCTCAGGACTGCTCCACTCACGGCGCTGGTCCCGTTGTTCCAGACCCTGATGGTGTAGCTGACGTTGCCGTTGATGGCTGCCGTTGCCGTCCCGGTCTTTTGAATCGCCACATCGGCCACCGGCTGGATGCTGCTGGTCACGCTGGAGCTGTTGTTGGCACTGCTGCTGTCGTTGTAGCCGCTGGGTGCCGTGACCGTGGCCGTGTTGGTGATGCTGCCCGTTGCGCCCGTCGCAGTACCGGTCACGGTAAACGTCACGTAGTTGGTGTCGGCGGTGGTGGTGCTGCCGGTGTCCACGGCGAGGTTGCCCAGGGTGGTGTTGATGGTGTTGCCGCTGCCCGACGCGGTTCCGCAGGTGCTGGAGCCGGTGGCGGCGCAGCTCCAGGTCACGCCGGTCAGGTTGCCCGGCACCGCATCAGCGAAGGTTGCGCCACTGACGGCACTGGGGCCGTTGTTCCAGACCCTGATGGTATAGGTGACCTTGCCGCCTTGCCCCACCGTGGGTGCGTCCACCGTTTTGGCGGCGGCCAGATCGACCACCGGGTAGACGGTCGTGGTGGCACTGCTGCTGTCGTTGCTGCTGTTGGTGTCGCTATAACCGCTCGGGAAAGCGAGGCTGGCGGTGTTGGTCATGCTGCCCGCCGTGCTGGCCTTGCCGGTGACGGTGATGGTGACGAAGTTGGTGTCGGCAGTGGCCGTGGCGCCGCCGTCGACAGGCAAATTGGCCTTCAGGCTGATGCTGTTGCCGGTGCCCGAGGCCGTTCCGCAGCTCGCCGTACCCGTCCTGGCACAGCTCCACTGCACGTTCGTCAGGCCGCTCGGCACGGCGTCGTTGATGGTGATCCCGTTGGCGGCGCTGGGGCCGTTGTTCCAGACCCTCAGGGTGTAGGTGACGGTGCCGTTCTGGCTGATCGTGGCCGGTCCAGTTTTCTGAATGGCAGCGTCAATGGTGCCCGTCGCGGTGAAGGTGGCCGAGGTGCTGCTCGCCGCGCCGCTGGATGTGTTCAGGCCACCCGTGCTGGTTCCAGCGGCAATGGTGTTGGTATAGGTGCCGGGGTTGTTGACGGTGACATCGACCGCGATGGTGCAGGAGCCAGGATTAATCCGTGCGCCGTCGTTGAGACTGATGCTGGTGCTGCCCGCAGAGGCGGTAACGGTGTTACCGCTCGCCGCCGTGCAGGTGTTGCTCAGGTTGGGGGTGCTGGCGACCGTCATGCCGCTGGGCAGGGTGTCTCTGAGGGCCTGGTACAGGAAAATCGGACCGCTGTTGGGGTTGTTCAGGGTGAGCGTCAGGCGGGTGGTGGCCGGGACGGTGCTCGCGCTGGTCGGCGAAAAGCTCTTGGCGATGGTGGGCGCGACTGGTGGGGGCTGCGTACAGGCCGTCATGTCCAGCAGGCTGGAACCGCTGTAGTCGGTAATCAGTGTCAGCACCCCGTTTGAGGGGTTCAACGACATGTACTGCGGGTTGCCGTTGGGGTCTTGCCGGGTGATGTACATCGTGCCGGAGATGGGATTGATGGCGAGGCCCGTTACGGCGGCAGAGGTGTTCGCTGTGTTCATCGACGAGCCGTTGTAGGTCAGCGTGACGGGCGATGTCATGGCACCCGACGAAAGGTCGACCTTCCACAGCCTGGGCGTGCTGTTGGTCTCGGCAATGACATAAGCCTGCCCCGACGAGTCGAAGACGATGTCACCGTTGGTGCTGTTCAGCGTGTAGTTGTATCCCCCGGACGTGTAATACAGCTGCGAGACATAGATCAGGGCAGACCTGGCCGGATCGTACCTGAAGATGTACCCTAGACTGGTGTACACCCAATAGGTGCTGTTGCTGTCGACCGCCCCACCTACGATCACCCCGTAGTTGTTGTTGAAACTGCCCATGTAGCTGGTCAGCGGGTAGGAGGTTCCGTTGTACTGCCAGTACAGCACCTTGCGGGTCGTCGCGCCGCTCAGAACGTCGTAAGTCCCGATGTATCCCGTATCGCGCTCGATGTAATACATCCTGTTGCTGTTCACTTCCACAGCCAGCGCGTTGGCCTCGGGCGACTGGGTGGTGAACTGCAGGTAGTTGGCACCCGTCGTGGGGTTGAGGGCATAAATCGCATTGTTGCCGCCACTTGTTTGCGCGGCCAGCGAATAGACGGCGGTACAGTAACTCGCAGCCTGAGCGGAGTTAAATCCCATCAAGGAAAGCAGTGATGCGGCACCAAGCCAAAGACGATTTCTTCTCATAGATTCTCCACTTGCCCACTTATCCGAAGGCAGAAACCAAACTGTTGGAGGCCGGATGAACTCCGTATGGCTTCAGCGAGCCAAGAGCCGATTCCAGGCCATGATGGCAAGGCGGTTGTGTCAGAATTCATACAGTTTGGCAGCGGTTCCCTACAGAGTCGTACCCCCTCCAGCGCAAGGCCAGCTCATTCATACGGGTCTGGACTTTACTTCGCAGCTTTGCAAGTCCGCGTCGCCCAGACCCGTATTTTCTCTCACTCATTCCGTTCGGAAAAATAGTTTGCACATGCGAACTATCTTTCAGAGCGGTAGCAGAGGCCGAAACGAACGATAAAAAAAGCCCCCTCTTCGGGGGCGAGTCTTGCCTGAGAAGAGCAGGCGGGCGTCAAATGGATTCCGGGTGCGAAGGCCTCCTCAGCGCCACTCCACCCGCGCTGCACGCGCTTCTTCCTGGCGGGCCAGTTCTGCCCTCTGCACGCTGGCGATGGCGTCACCCAGGGCGTCTTTAAGTTCAGTCAGGCCCAGGTTCTTCAGGGCGCTGACCGGAATGCCTCCGGTGCGCTCCTGCTCCCGCTCCAGCACTTCGGGGTCGGCGGCGTCGGCCTTGTTCAGCGCCACGACAGTCGGCAGGTCGGCAAAGCCTAGGTCGTCCAGAATGCGGTTGACGGCGCTCTGACGCTGGTCGGCACCGGGGCTGGCAGCGTCCACCACATGCAGCAGCACGTCGGCGTCCCCGATTTCTTCCAGGGTGGAACGGAAGGCCCGCGTCAGGTCTTTGGGCAAGTCGCGAATAAAGCCCACCGTGTCGGTGAAAATCACTTGCCCGATGCCCTCGATGTACCCCTGACGGCTGGTGGGGCGCAGCGTGGCGAACAGTTTGTTTTCGGCCAGCACGCGCCGGGGCTCTTCGGCGGCGTGGGTAAAGGAGTTGAGCAGCGTGGATTTGCCCGCGTTGGTGTACCCGACGATGGACACGACCGGGACGTCGTTGCGCTCGCGGCTCTTGCGGCGTTCCTCGCGGCGGTTAGATACCCCTTCGAGTTGCTTTTCCAGAAAGCTGAGACGGTCGTTGATGCGGCGGCGATCCAGCTCCAGCTTGGTTTCACCGGGGCCGCGTGTCCCAATCGCGCCGCCTGCCGCGCTGCCCCCGCTGCCGCCGATGCGCGAGAGCTGAGCACCTGCACCCAGCAGACGCGGCTTCATGTAGCGCAGTTGGGCCAGTTCCACTTGCAGCCGCGACTCGACGCCCTGCGCGTGCAGCGCGAAGATGTCCAGAATCAGTTGTGTGCGGTCGATCACCTTCAGGCCCGTCGCCGCCTCGATTTCACGGGCCTGGGCCGAGCCGAGTTCCTGTCCGAAAATCAGGAGATCGGCGTCCAGGTGGTAGGCCTTACTGGTCAGTTCTTCGAGCTTGCCCGCGCCGACCAGGGTGCCGGGTTTGAGGTGACGGCGGTAAATCAGTTCCTTATAGACCACTTCTGCGCCAGCGGTGCGGGCCAGTTCGCCCAGTTCGTCGAGGCGCTCCTCGGCGTCGAATTCGCCCTGGTCGATCTGCACCAGAATGGCCCGTTCGTGGTCCTTTTTCGCCTCGCGGGTGCGGGCGGCGCGGGCGATTTCTTCTTCCAGCGCCGACACCTGCGCCCCCAGGTCAAAGTCGTCGATCTCGAAGGGCTGCGCGGGCGGCAGGATGCGCCAGTCTTCTTCTTCGCCCACCGTGCCGGGGGGGGTCAGGTGCGCGGTGTGGACGAGGCCGGGGCGTCCGCCCTCCTGCACTTCGATAGCCGAAACCGCGTCCAGCCGCTTGAGGAACAGCGTGGACAGGTCGCCCTTGCTCAGCGCCCCGCCCTTGGGATGGGCGTGCAGCAGGTGGAAGCCCGCCAGACGGTTTTCACCCAGACGCAGGTCGGGAAATTCGGTGCCTCTGGCGTCGGCCACGCTGACCGAAATGACGCGGCCCCGGCGGTCGATCAGCACGCCGACTTCGCGCCGCACGTCATGCGACAGCTCCGCCAGATTGCGGGCGAGTTCGGGCGAACCGATGCGCCCCGGCTCGATGCGGCGGCGATATAAGTTTTCCAGGGCTTTTTTCTGGGCGGGGCGGAGGCCGGAGAGGTTACCGTGTACTTTTTCTATGGTGGGTCACTTCCTTTTTCTGGGCCGTCAGCGCCGGGCTACAGGCCGTGAGCGAAGGGGGGAGGCGGAGGAGCGTCGGCTCGACTCACGCGGAGGATTTGAGTTCTGTCGGTGACGGTTTTGCCTGCGGGTCGTGCGGGGGAGCAGCGACAGTCCCAACCCGACGACATCGTGCGGGCAGTGAAAAGACACGTTCAGGCATTACGCTCAATCTAGCGTTTCGCCCCGAACAGAACGTGTGCATTCAGATAAAAATCTTCATCGTGGCGGCAGGCTAGCGCGGCGACGGCACCAGGGACATGGGCAAAATGGCCTAGCCCACCGATCACCCTAAAAACCGATCAGCCCAGCAGCCGATCAACTCAGGAAGCGGATGGTCAGCGGGTAGCGGTAGAGCTGACCCTCGCCGGCCCGCATCAGCCCTAGCACCATGCACACCAGGGGATAAACCGAGAGCAGCAGCGACAGCGGCAGCAAAATGGCGAAGAAAGCCCCCACCGCGCCGAAGATGGACAGTGCGCCTGCCAGTGGCGCGACGATGCCCGCCAGCCCGCCCAGTACCCCCGCGCTGATCAGGAAGAAAGCCAGCGTGCTGAGCAGCAGCGAAATCAGCGTCACCGTCAGCTGAAAGTTGATGACTTCCTTGCCCTGGGCGTCGAGGGCGGGCGAGGATCTGAGCATCCACCACGCCGCCACCGGCCCCAGCAGATGCCCGATGCTCGGCAGCAGCAGCCCCAGCAGCGGCGAGAGGTGCAGCAGATAAGCGCCCGAACGCTCGTCAGGCGACAGGCCGGAGGCCAGGGGCCGCATTTGGGTGGGGGTCTGTCCGTTCATCACCAGGGAATACGCGGCGGGGAGGGGGCGGGTTCCACAAACATATACTTCTGGTCAATGCCCACAGAATCTGTACAAAGTGCTGTGCAAGCCATCCAGGGGTGGCTGGATGACCCACCGGGCGAAGCCGTCGTTCGGCAGTGCATCGTCCTGCGCCTCTTGCTGGCAGCCGGTTTCGACATCTGGAATCCTGACGAGGTTCATCCGGAGGAAACCAATGTCACGGGCAGCCGGGCCGACTTTCTGGTGCGGCGAGGGGCGGGCGTGTTCGCTCTCGAACTCAAGGGCATGGGCGCGACCCTGCAAGCCCGCGACTATCAGCAGGCGCTCAACTATGCCGTCAGCGTCGGCACGCGCTGGGCCATCGTGACCAATGGGCGGGTCTGGGTGGTGCTGGACGAGCGGCGCGGGGGCGACTGGGAAGCGAGAGTGGCCCTCAAAACCGAAATGGGGCAAGAGGGCCACACTTTTGGCGAGGACTTGGCGACGCTGCTCGACCCCCAAATCTGGGAAAAGGACAGGTTCGAAGCGGCCCTCAAGACAGTCGCTCAGCGTCAGGAAAGGCGGCGGGACGAGGAACGCATTCGCCGCGAAAAGCGCCCCCTTGTCGAAGCGGAGCAGGCGAGGTACAAGCACAAAATCTCCTTCGAGGAGGCCGCCGACATTGCCAGCAGAGTGGGCCTTATCACGGAAGCGGAGCGGGACGTATTGCTGGCACCAACGGAGAGTCTTGCAGTTCCTCGCGCCGATTCGGACGAAATCGTTTTCTATTTCAGGCGCGGGCCAGCCCAGGCAACAGCCACCTACCACCGCATCACAGGCATATGGACCCTGAAGGCGGGCAGCACGGCACGACGAGAAATAGCCGCTGATGCCAGAGCAGCCAAGAGGCGAGAACAGTATTTGCTGGATGGGACTTTAAAAGACGATGGAACAATCCTGACCTTCGAGAAGGATGTCAGCCACAAAGCACCGAGTTCTGCCGCCAGCGATGTCTCTGGTGGCTCGGAACCCGGCTGGGATGTCTGGAAAGACGCCCAGGGGCGCTCGGCACAGTTTTATAGGCCGCCAAGAGAAACCTCAGCGGAGTGAGGCTCAATCTCTGAGGCATCCGATCTTTGCCCCACCGTGGGGCGGTTTTTTTGTCAACATGCGGGTATGTCCGGCCCCCAGGTTCAGATTTTCGGCACCAAAAAGAGCAGCGCCACCCGCGCCGCCGAACGGTTTTTCAAGGAGCGCGGCGTCAAGGTTCATTTCGTGGACGTGGCCGCCAAGCCGATGAGCAAAGGCGAACTGACCCGCTTCGTGCAGAAATTCGGCGTGAACGGCCTGCTGGACACCGAGGGCAAGGCCTATGAACGCTCCAACCTCGCCTACCTCAGAACGACGGAGGAGAGTGTCATCGCCAAGATGCTTGAAGACCCCGGCCTGCTGCGGCTGCCGCTGGTGCGCGGCGGCAAGGTGCTGAGCGTGGGCGAGGACAGGGCAAGCTGGGCGCAGATGCTGGAGTGATGGGACCGGGCGTTCAGACAGCGGAATTTTTCTGCCGCCACCAGCGCCCGCCGAATACGTGCAGCACCAGTCCCAGCGCCACCAGGGCCGCGCCGAGGGCCTTGCCGGGCGGAAAGCCTTCGTGGAAGACCAGCGCACTCGACAGCATCCCGAAGACGGGCACCAGCAGCGACAGCGGAGCCACCCGCCCCGCGCCGTGCTTCTGAATCAGCCCCGACCAGATGCCGAAGCCCAGCACCGTGTTGCCCAGCCCCATGAACAGCACGGCGGCCCAGAAAGTCCAGTCGTTCTGGGTCAGGGCGCGGCCCAGCGTGTCCCACCCGGCGGTCAGCCCGGCGAGCAGGGCCAATGGTAGCGGCGGAATCAGCGCACTCCAGATGACCAGACCGAAGCTGTTGGCCCCCGGCGCAGACTTGACGATGAGGTTGCTGACCGCCCAGCCGAGGGCTGCCGCCAGGGTCAGCAGCAGCGGAAAGAGCGGCACGTCGTGGCCCGCCGTCAGGCCGATGAGGGCCATGCCGCCGAAGGCCAGCGTCATGCCCGCCACCTGCCAGGGCATCACCCGTTCCCCAAAAACACGCGCCGCCAGCAGCACCGTGAAAAACGCCTGGGTCTGCATCAGCAGGCTGCCCATGCCCGCGCTCATGCCGAGTTGAATGGCGAGGTACAGCAGCCCGAACTGCATGACGCCCACCGCCAGCCCGTAGCCCCACAGCAGCCGGGGCGCAATCGCCGGGCGCGGCACGAAAAACACGGCGGGCAGGGCGGCCACCGCGAACCGCAGCGCCGCGACCAGCAGCGGGGGCACGTCCGCCACCGACCACTTGATGACCACGAAATTCACGCCCCAGATGAAGGTGATCAGCAGGGCCAGGCCCAGACTGCGGGCATTCAGCGGCAGGGCGGGAGCGGACATGGCGGCGAGTGTACGCCCCGGCGCAGAGCCGCCGCTTAAACTTGCTGACATGGATATAGACCAATACCGCGTGAAGGCTGGCAAACGCGCCCGCCTGAGTGACTGGAAGACCGACGACGATGCCGGGCTGACCAAGGAAGAGGGGCAGGCGAAAACCGCCGAGCTGGCCGAAGAACTGGCCGAGTGGCAAGAAAGGCTCTACGCCGAGGGCAAGCAGTCGCTGCTGCTGGTGCTGCAAGCGCGTGACGCGGCAGGCAAGGACGGCGCGGTCAAGAAGGTCATCGGGGCGTTCAACCCGGCGGGCGTGCAGATCGCCAACTTCAAGCAGCCCAGTGCCGAGGAACTCTCGCACGATTTTCTGTGGCGCGTCCATCAGAAGGCTCCCGCCAAAGGTTACGTGGGCGTGTTCAACCGCAGCCACTACGAAGACGTGCTGGTCACCCGCGTCTACGACATGATCGACGACCAGACTGCTGGGAGCCGCCTGGAACACATCCGCAACTTCGAGAGCCTGCTGACGGACAGCGGCACCCGCATCGTCAAGGTGTACCTGCACATCAGCCAGGACGAACAAAAAGAGAGGTTGCAGGCCCGTCTGGACGAAAGCGGCAAGAACTGGAAATTCAACCCCGGCGACCTCAAGGACCGCGAGAACTGGGACAAGTTCACCGACGCCTACGAGGACGCCCTGAGCACCAGCACCGACGCCGCGCCCTGGTACGTGGTGCCTGCCGACCGCAAGTGGTACCGCGACCTCGTGCTGAGCCGGATTTTGTTAGGCGCCCTCAAGGACATGAACCCGCAGTACCCGCAGATCGACTACGACCCCAGGCAAATACGCATTTCCTAACGGGAGGCCCGGGGCGGGCTGAAAGAAGGCTGTCAGAGCCTGACCTTCACGCTAAAACGCGATGAGTCTCATCTGCGTGCGTCCTGGGCTGCTGTCACGGCAGAGACAGGCCACGTCTAGAATGACGAAAAGGGGGATTTGAATGGAACGCATTGCGCCGCTGGCGAAGATTCTGGCCGAAGCGAACGGCATCGAATGGCAGCAACTCAAGGGAACGGGAGCCGGGGGCATGATTGTCGAGCAGGACATTCTCGACTACCTGTCGCGGGTCATGAGCGGGGAAGCCGAGCCGCCGTCCACCCCGGTGGATGCGCCGCCGCCCGACTGGAACGGCGAAGACCTGCCCGGTGGCGGCATGTTCGACGCCAACATGCTCAGCAAAGCCGGGGTCGAGAGCGACATTGCCGACTTCGTGCAGCAGTCGCGCAGTGCGCCCACCCCCGCCCGCACCGAGCCGAACCTCGGTCAGGACGACTTCGAACTCGACGACGCCGAGGAAGTGGTTCCGGCTGCGCCCGCTCCGGCGGCCCCGCAGGGCCACTCGCCCTTCGATATTCCGCCCGTGTCCCCGGTGGTCGCGGCGCCCGTCACCGTCGAGCAGCCTGCGCCCGTCGCCCCGGTCGCGCCCGTGACCTTCCCGGCGGCCCGCGTGGAGCCGCAGGACCAGCCCCCAGCTGCCCCGGCTCCGGTTCCGGCTGCGTCGGGCCTGGGCAATCTGCTCTCGCGCCTGTACCACAAGGAACCCGAGCGGCCCGCTGCCCCCGCGCCCCAGCCCGTTCAGCCTCAACCCGCGCAGCCCCAGTTCGAAATTCCTGCCCCGGTGACGCCCGCTCCGGCTGCGCCCGTGTCGGGCAATGCCCAGGCCTACGCCTCGCCCTTCAACATTCCGCCCGTGCAGCTCCACGACACGCCTGCTCCGGTGGTGGAAACGCCTGCCGCGCCCGCGCCTCAGCCGGTGCTGGACATCGAACCCGCCCGCGACAACGACAGCGACTCCATGCTGATGGCCGAGCCGGCAGCCGCACCTGTCCCCGCGTTCACGGCCCAGCCCGCACAGGCAGAGCCGGAACAGCCCGCCGATGTGGTTGAAGTCGAACGGGTCGTGCCCGAAGAGCCGGTCGTGGCCAAACCCGTAGAAATCGAGGAAGAGGAAACCGCCACGCCGCAAGCTGCCGAGGAAGCCCCGGAGGAAACTGCCGACCTGCCGACCGAGGAAGTCCAGACGACGGAGACCGAGGAACCCGAACAGGTCGAGGACGCCCCCACCCCTGCCGTCGTTCCTGCGCCTGCCGCCGCCGAGCGCGGGGCCGTCTGGTTCGGCACCTACCTGCGCCGCGACGCCCAGGTCGCCCAGCTTCACGACCTGCGCCAGCAACTCAGCGAAGCGCTGGAACGCGACGTTCCCCTCGCGCTGCTGGTGGCCCGCGCCGCACAGCGCCATGCCGCCGCTCTGGGGCTGGACAGCGTGGCCCTGCGCGACACCGCCCGTGGCCTGACCCGGCAGGTGGGCAGCCAGCAGGGTCTGCGTGACGCCCTGCAAGCCACCGACGTGGATTTCGGCGGCACGCCCAGCCTGCTGGTGGTGGACGCGGGCGCACTGGACATGGACGACCTGCACTACCCCGAGACGCTGACCCTCAGCGTGGGCCGCGTGCAGGACGGACGCGCCGCGCTCAGCCTGCAAGGCGACGTGGACCCCGAAAAGGCCGCCCGTTTCCTGGCGAGCGTGGCCCAGACGCTGGAAAAACCCGTCATTCTGCTGGTCTGAGACGACCTGCTGGAACGGAGGCTCCCCCGTGGGCCTCCGTTTTTCTGTCCCCCTTCCCCGCGCCGCGTAGACTCCGGCGTGTGACGGCCCTCGTTCCTGCTCTCGACCCGGTGGTGCGGCACCTGTACGTGCATGTGCCGTTTTGCCCCAGCATTTGCCCCTATTGCGATTTTCATGTGCTGACCCGGCAATCCGGGCTGGTCGAGCGGTATCTGGAACGGCTGGAACAGGAAGCGGCGGAACTGGCCGCCACCTACACCATCGACCTCGACACGGTGTACCTCGGTGGCGGCACGCCCAGTTTTCTGCGTGACCACGAGATGCGCTTTCTGGTGGAGAGCGTGCAGCGGCACCTAGGCTGGGGCCGGGTAGAAAACACGCTGGAAATCAACCCCGGTACGGTCAGTCCCGAGCGGGCGGCGCTGTGGCGGGCGCTCGGCTTCGACCGCGCTTCGGTGGGCGTGCAAAGCCTGGACGACCCGACCCTCAAATTTCTGGGCCGCCGCCACAACGCCCAGCAGTCGCGCGAAGCGGTGTCGCGCCTGCTCGCCCAGGGGTTCCGGGTCAGCGGCGACCTCATCACGGCGGTGCCGGGACAGCCACTGGACAGCGACGTTCACGGCCTGGTCGAACTGGGTGTAGGACACGTCAGCGCCTACACCCTCACCATCGAGAGCGGCACCGAGTTTGCTCGCCGGGGAGTACAGGTCGATGAAGAAGCCGAACGCGAAGGCTTTACCCGCACCGAGGAACTGCTGGCCGGGCACGGTTTCACGCGCTATGAGGTCAGCAACTACGCCCGTCCCGGCGAGGAATCGCGCCACAACCTCGCCTACTGGCAGGGCAAAACGTACCTGGGCCTGGGGCCGGGGGCGGCGGGCCACTACCCCGCGCTGCCGCCGACGCCTGAACGGCTGACCCTGCGCCGCACCAACCCGCACCTGCACGACTGGCTGACGGGCGAGACGGGCGAAACGCTGCCCATCGACCCGCACGAGTACGTCACCGACGCCCTGTTCATGGGGCTGCGGCTGCGTCGGGGGCTGGATTTGGCGGCCCTCTCCGCCCGCAGCGGAGTGGACGTGATGCAGACCTACGCCCCGGTCATCGCCCGGCAGGTCGCGGCGGGCTTGCTCGAGCAGGACGGCGACCTGCTCCGCGCCACGCCGCAGGGCTGGTGGGTGCTCAACCGGGTGGTGGGCGACTTCATGGAAGTTACGCCGCCTGCGAGTTGACCAGCTCTCGACCGCTTCAGATAGACAGCGTGTAAGCACCGTGTCAGGGTCTGCCCATTAACCTCCGTGGCATGACTCCGCCCTCCACCCTGCGCCGCTCTGCCTCTGCCGTCTTTGGGGTACTGGCAGTCACGGACCTGCTGGTGGCTTTGCTGGTGCCCCGCGACACGGCCCTGCTCCTGCTCGGCACACTGCTGACCCTGCAAATTCTGCTGCTGTTCGCCGCGTCGCAGGTCAGGGCCCTGGTGCGGCGCTACAACCTGCTGCGCGACGCCTACGAAAGAGAACTGCGCTTCTCGCGCCAGACCATCGACGGTGTGGGGCAGGCCATGACCCTGGTCAACGGCGACGGGCGCATCAGCTATGCCAATCCGGCGTTCAGGAGTGTGCTCGGCTCGCCAGTGCAAGACCTCGTCGGTCAGCGCCCGAGCGACCTGCCTTTTTCAGAAGACGCCGTCTTCTCGCCGCTGCCTACGCCCGCGCCCTGCACCCGGCAGGCCCAGGTTCGCCGCCCCGATGGGAGCCTCCTGCCCGTGCTGGTGAGCGACCACCCCTACTGGCACCGGGGCCGACTGGTGGGCCGTCTGGCGACCATCACCCCGCTGGACCTCGAACCGCGCTCTCGCCTGAATGACCTGAGTTTGAATTGAACACCTGCTTCGGCAGGTTTTCTTTTTTGGCAGCGGCTTCTCAGAGGTCGCCCTGCCACGCGAACCTCAGCGGCTGGCGTGGCCTGCTTCCCTGACCTCCTGCACCAGTTCGCGGATGGCGTCGGGCCAAGTCGGGTACTGGAAAGTAAAGCCCGCTTCCAGCAGCCTGCGCGGTACCACCCAGCGGCTTTTCAGCAGGAGTTCTTCCTCCGAGTTCATGACCACCGCTCCCAGACTCAGCAGCGCCGAGGTGGAAGGAATCCCGAGGGGCATCCCCCAGGCGTCACGGTAGGCCCGCAGAAAATCGCGGTTGGGCAGGGGGGTGGGAGCGCTCACTTTCACGGCTCCGCTGAGGTCGTGCTCGATCAGGAAGCCCACGGCGCGGCAGAAATCCAGCTCGTGAATCCAGGAGACGTATTGCCCGCCGCCCGCCATTGGCCCGGCCCCACCCAGGCGCACGACGGTGTCGGTGGTCTGCATGATGCCGCCTTGACCCACGCCGTAGACCATCGCGGTGCGCAGGGCGACCCGGCGTGTCCTGGGCAGCGTTTCCTCCATGAGGGCCGCTTCCCAGCGCTGGGCCACGTCCACGCTGAAGCCCTGGCCCATCTCTCCGGTCGGCTCGTCTTGCGGGTGGTCACGGACGTCGCGGTAGATGGTGGCGGTGGAACTGTTCAGCCACACCCGGGGCGGAGCGCCCAAGCTGGCGATGGCCCGTCCCAGAGCGCGGGTGCTGTCCAGGCGCGAGGTGTAGATGTCCAGCATGTTCTGCACGGTGTAACGGCAGTTGACGGTGCGCCCCGCCAGATTGAGCAGGGCGTCGGCGCCATCCAACTCCCCCACCCAGTCGCCCTGCCGCACGCCGTCCCACCCGACCCAGCGCCCGTTCAGGATGGCCGGAGGCGTGTGGGAGAGGGTCACCACATCCCAGCCCTGGCGGGTGAAGTGCCGGGCGACGGCGCGGCCCAGGAAGCCGCTGCCCCCGGCGATGATCAGGCGCTTGGCGCTCATGCCCGGAGGATAAGCCCTGGTTCCTTTCATGAATGAATATTCCCTCAACACCAAACTTGAGTCTGATGCGCTCAAGTCTATTGACACTCCCGAACTGTGTCCCTATGATATGGGCAGTTCAAGACTGCTGCCCGCCTGGGCGCAACATTCTTTCAAGGAGCAACCAACATGGCTAAAGCTGTAGGAATCGACCTGGGTACCACCAACTCCGTCATCGCCGTCATGGAAGGCGGCCGTCCCGAAGTCATCGTCAACGCCGAAGGTGGGCGCACCACCCCCTCCGTCGTGGCCTACAAGGGCGACGAGCGCTTGGTGGGTCAGATTGCCCGCCGTCAGGCCGCGCTGAACCCCGCCGCCACCCTGTTCGAAGTCAAGCGCTTCATCGGTCGCCGCTGGGACGAAGTGAAGGAAGAAGCGGCCCGTAGCCCCTTCACCGTCAAAGAAGGCCCCGGTGGGAGCGTCCGTATCACCGTCAACGGCCAAGACCTCGCCCCCGAGCAGGTCAGCGCCGAAGTGCTGCGCAAGCTGGTGAGCGACGCTTCTGCGAAATTGGGCCAGAAGATCACCGACGCCGTGATTACCGTGCCCGCCTACTTCGACAACTCTCAGCGCGAAGCCACCAAGCAGGCAGGCGAAATTGCTGGCCTAAACGTGCTGCGCGTGATCAACGAACCCACCGCTGCGGCCCTGGCTTACGGCCTGGAGCGCAAGGGCAACGAAACCGTGCTGGTCTTTGACCTTGGCGGCGGCACCTTCGACGTGACCATCCTGGAACTGGGCGACGGCGTGTTCGAAGTGAAATCCACTGCCGGGGACACCCACCTGGGCGGCGCCGACTTCGACCACCGCATCGTGGACTGGCTGGCCGAGGAGTTCCAGAAGGAGCACAACTTCGACCTGCGTAAGGACAAGCAGGCGCTGCAACGCCTGATCGAAGCCGCCGAAAAGGCCAAGATCGACCTCTCGAACGCCTCTGAAACCACCATCAGCCTGCCCTTCATCACCTTCGACCCCGAAACCCGCACCCCCATGCACGTGGAAAAGGTGCTGAGCCGCGCCAAGTTCGAGGAACTGACCGCCGACCTGCTTAAGCGCGTGCGTAAGCCCGTGGAACAGGCCCTCAGCGACGCCAAACTGAGCGCCAGTGACATCAACGAAGTGATTCTGGTGGGTGGCTCCACCCGTATCCCCGCCGTCAAGCGCATCGTGCAGGACATCACCGGCAAGACCCCCAACGAGTCCGTGAACCCCGACGAAGCCGTGGCGCTGGGCGCTGCCGTGCAGGCGGGCATCATCCAGGGCGACTCTAGCCTGGGCGACATCGTGCTGGTGGACGTGACCCCGCTCACGCTGGGCGTGGAAGTCAAGGGCGGCATGATCGCCCCGATGATCACCCGCAACACCACCGTGCCCGCCAAGAAGACCGAGATCTACACCACCGCCGAAAACAACCAGCCCGGCGTGGAAATCAACGTGCTGCAAGGCGAGCGTCCGATGGCCGCCGACAACAAGAGCCTGGGCCGCTTCAAGCTCGAAGGCATCCCCCCCATGCCCGCAGGCCGCGCTCAGATTGAAGTGACCTTCGACATTGACGCCAACGGCATTTTGCACGTCACTGCCAAGGAAAAGACCAGCGGCAAAGAAAGCAGCATCCGCATTGAAAACACCACCACCCTCGACAAGAGCGACGTGGAACGCATGGTGCAGGAAGCCGAGCAGAACGCCGCCGCCGACAAGGCCCGCAAGGAAAAGGTCGAAAAGCGCAACAGCCTCGATAGCCTGCGCGTGCAAGCCCTCCAGCAGATCGAGGAAAACGAAGGCGCTGCTCAGGACGCCAAGGACAAGCTCAAGGCCGCTGCCGACGAAGCCGAAGAAGCCGTGCGCAGCGACGACGATGCCAAGATTGCCGACGCCCAGAAGAAGCTGGAAGAAGAACTCCGCACCTTCATGACCGCGGGCCAGAACGCGGGTCAGGCGCAGGACGGCAACGTCGACCTCGGCAAAGACAAGAAGGCCGACGACGACGTGATCGACGCGGACTTCAAACCCGCCGAGTAATCCTCTCTCCTCTCCTCAGGAGGGAACAGCACAGCCCAAGCCCGCACGGGGAGAGGACGGCCCACAGCCCCCTCTCCCTTTCTTTACACCCCAAGCGCCTAAGCTAAGGCCATGTTCACCAACCCGTTTGGAAGGAAGAAAGACATGAGCGACGACACCAGAAACCCGAAGGAAACCGAAGTCAGCGCCACCGCCAACATCAAATTCGGTCAGCACAAGGACAAGCCCGAAGACGTGCTGGACGTCGAAATGAACAATGTGGACGTAGACGCGGACGACGCCGACTTCCAGATGCCCGAAGGCTTCCCCGACATGGACGAAAACATGTTCGGCCAAGTGCAGGAAATGATGGCGAAGCTGGAGCGGTACGACGAACTGGAGAAAGAAAACGCCGACCTGCGCGGCAAACTGGGACGCCTTGCCGCCGACTTCGAGGGCTACCGCAACCGCACTGGTCAGGAAGCCGCCGAAGCCCAGAGCAAGGGCGTGAGCAAGGCCGCCGAAGCCCTGATGCCCGTGTACGACGACATGGAGCGCGCCGTCAGCGTCGGTGTGGACGACCCCGCCAAGCTCATTCCGGGGATGCAGGCCGTGCAGAACAAGATCCTGACCATTTTCGCCGGGCTGGGCCTGGAAGTCACGGGCAGGGAAGGCGAAACCTTCGACCCGCAGTGGCACGAGGCGATTCAGGTGGTGGAAGGCGACGAGGACGAGAAAATCGTGCAGACCTACCAACTGGGCTTCAAGATGGGTGACCGTCTGGTGCGGCCTGCGCGAGTCGTGGTCAGCCGCAAGGGTTGATGGTTCATAGTTGATGGTTGATAGAAAAGATGTTCAGAGCGAGGAATCGATGTCCACAAACCATTGCAGGAGCCAGCGCTGATGCCAAAGCCTCCATCAACCATCAACCATCATCCATCACCACTTCACGGCGTCACCTTAGAGCGCATCGTCACCCACCTGCACGACGAGTACGGCTGGGACGAACTGGCCCGCCGCGTGCCCGTCAAATGCTTTCAGAACGAGCCGAGCGTGGGCAGCAGCCTCAAGTTTCTGCGCAAGACGCCCTGGGCACGGGAACAGGTCGAGGGTGAGTACGTCAAGTTGGCTAGGCGCGAAGACCTCAACCCTCTGATTGACGAACTCAAGCGCGGGCAGAAGCTGGACTTTACGGGTGTCAGCCAGACCAAGATTCACGCGGCGCTGGGCTGGATGCTGCGGCACGTTCCGCAGAACGCCGAGAACCTGCACCTGTACTTCTTGCCCACGCTGGAGCAGGTGCAGGACGTGAATTTCTGGCCCGACTCGGAGCCTCTGCCGCTGCTCAACCTCGCCATTGACCGCTCGGCACTGGGTCACGGTGACTACGAGCCGACCCTGATCGCCGCACTGGTAGGGCGCGGCGCAGACGTGAACGATGCCCGCTTCTGGCCCCCGCTGCTGCATACGGTGGACGTGGAAGGCCAAGCCTACCGAGCCAGAACCCGCGCCCCCAGAACCGACATTCTGGATTTGCTGCTCTCGCACGGGGCCGACGCCCAGCTTCAGGACTCGCGGGGACACACGGCGCTGAGCATTGCGGAGGCGTATGGGCTGAAAGCCGTCATCAATAAATTAGTCGGTCAACCGTCTCTATCATCCGGTTTGGAGTAAAATCCGGTCATGACTCAGATTCGTGTTCTGCTCCCTCAACTGCTGGCCCAGCGCCGGGTCAATCGGCGGCAACTGGCAGAGGCGGCGGGACTGCGCTATGGCACCCTGAGCGACGTCTACAACGGCAAACATCGGCCCAGCCTGGAAACCCTGGAGTCCGTGATTTCCGGGCTGGAGAAACTGACGGGTGAAAGGGTCGAGTTGTCTGAGCTGCTGGAAGTTTCCCGCCCGGTGTTCGGAGGCCCGCTCAAGAAATTCACGGGTTTCGTGCGGCCCAATGCCCCGAAAGTGGATGTGCCGAGCGAGGTGCTTATCTCCGAGATGCGGGGCGAGCGTTGAAGGTGGCGTATCTGGACAGCAGCGCCCTGGTCAAGCTGTATCTGGCCGAGCCCGGGCGCGAGGAGGTCGAGGCACTGCTGGAAGGCATTGAGGCCGTCACGACCAGCGTGATTGCCTATGCCGAGGCCCGCGCCACGTTTGCCCGTCGTCTGAGAACTGGCGAACTGAGCGACGAAGAACATGCTCAGGTGGTCGAAGACTTTGAAAGCGACTGGGCAGGGGTCAACGAACTGGAAGTGACCCCGGAGATTTACCGTCTGGCAGGCGACCTGACCGTCAGCCATCCACTGAGAGGCATGGACGCCCTTCATCTCGCTTCGGCACTGAGGGCAAAAACCGAGGTGGATATTCACTTCCTGAGTTTTGACCGTGAACTACAAAGAGTCGCGGATGTCCTCATCTGACGACTGAAAGGAGGCCGCATGGCTTACAAAGACTATTACGACACCCTCGGCGTTCCGCGCTCCGCGTCCGATGCCGACATCAAGAGCGCCTACCGCAAGCTCGCCAAGCAGTACCACCCCGACAAGAACCAGGGCGACGAAAAAGCCGCCGAGAAGTTCAAGGAAATCGGAGAAGCCTATGCGGTGCTCTCCGACCCCGAAAAGCGCAAGATGTACGACCAGTTCGGGCACACCGGGCAGGTGCCCCCCGGCTACGGCGAGGGCGGCTTTCCCGGCGGTTTCAGCGGCGACACGGCGGGCTTTGACCCCGGACAGTTCTCCGACTTCTTTCAGCAGATGTTCGGCGGGCGCATGGGTGGGCGCGGCGCGGGCGGCGGCTTTGCGGGCGGGCAAATCAACCTTGAAGACCTGTTCGGCGGCGCGGCGGGCGGCATCGGCGGCGCGGGCCAGAGCAGGCGCTTCGTGCAGAACGTGGAGGGCGAATTGCAGGTCACACTGCGCGAGGCGCTCGAAGGTTCCGACGAGGTCATCAACGTGGACGGCAAACGCCTGAGCCTGCGCGTGCCTGCCGGAACCCGCGACGGCGCACGCCTGCGACTGGCCGGGCAGGGACCGGGCGGGGGCGACGTGCTGCTGACCATTCGCGTGCTGGAAGATGCCCACTTCGAGCTGGAAGGCGACGACCTGACCACCACGGTGGACGTGCCCGCCCCGACTGCCGCGCTCGGTGGAGAGGTCAAAGTGCAGCTCCTGAACGGCAAATCGGGCAACCTGAACGTCCCGGCAGGCAGCAGTGGCGGGCGCAAGATGCGGCTGCGTGGGCAGGGCTGGCCCAAGAAGGGGGGCGGCAACGGCGACCTGTACGTGCGCCTGAATCTGACTGTGCCCAAAGACCTCAGCGACGAGGAAAAAGAGCTGTACGCCAAGCTACGCGACCTACAGAACTAAGCCGAAATGCCGATGGGCAGGCGGGAGCCAGCGTCTCTACACTGACGCATGGCTCCCTTCCACATTCGCCGCGCCGAGGTGGGCGACGCTCCCGCCCTCGCCGCCATCCACGTTCAGAGCTGGCGCGAGACGTATACGGGCCTGATTTCCGACGATTTTCTGAGCCGCATGACCGACGAAAGCGCCCGTCAGAACCGCGAAAAAAGCTGGCAGGCAACCACCTCTCAGGGGCGCGAAGACGTGTTCGTGGCCGAGCAGGGCGGCGAAGTGGTGGCCTTCGCCTCGGTCGGCCCAGCGCGGGACCATCCCGGCTATGCCTACGAACTCATGACGCTCTACAGCCTGAACCGGGTGCAGGGGCAGGGCATCGGGCGGGCGCTGCTGCGGGCGGTCATGGGGCAGGTGCAGGTGGAAGGCGGCGACAACCTCGCGCTGTGGGTGCTGGCGTCCAACCCGACCCGGCAGTGGTACGCCGCGCAGGGCGCACGGGAAGCGGGCGAGAAGGTGGACGGCGAACTGGTCGAAGTGCGGATGGTCTGGGACAACCTGCCGTAACCGCCGACAGCAAAAAGCCCCAACCGAGCGGGCTGGGGCTGATGTCGCCGTCGGGCTCAGGGTCAGCCGGGCTGGCTGATGCCTTCCAGCGCCTTCTCGTCGGCTCCGCCACTGGTGCGGGTGGACAGGTCGGCGAGGCTGACGATGCCGATCAGCTCGCCGCTTTGGTGGTCGGTCACGGGCAGGCGGCGCAGTTGCTTCTCAGCCATTGCACGGGCCGCGTCCTTTACGTCGGTGTGGCAGTGCAGGGTGAACACGTCCTGGGTGGCGTACTGGCTGACGGGGCTGTTCACGTCGTCACCGTCGGCCACCGCCCGAATCACGATGTCGCGGTCGGTGATGATGCCCGTGAGCCGGTCGCCGTCCATAATCAGCACGTTGCCGATGTCCTCGGCCTTCATCTTCTGGGCGACTTCGCGCAAGGTGGCGCTGCCCGAAACGGTGGTCAGGTCAGTGGTCATGATGTCTTTGAGGATGGTCATGACCGCACCCTACCCGGCCTCTGTCAGCCGGGCATGGGCAGACGCTGAAGGCCCGCTCAAGGCTGCGCCGTCCAGTACCGTAGGGGTATGTTTCGCCGCTCTGCCCCTTCTGACCCTCCGCCCGAAGCCCAGAACGAACTCGACCCGGAACGCGAGCTCAACTTCGCCCGCACCATCCTGAAAGACCGCGCCTTCCGCGAAGTGCCCGACGACGAGGTGCTGCGAGAGGCCGAGCGGCTGCTGTTTGCCTGGATGACGAACGAGACGAAAATGGAGCGTCCCAAGCTGTACGACCACTACGCCCTGATTTTCCTGGCGCTGATACGCAAAAACCGCGAGCTGGAAGAGCGCCTCGCCACCCTGGAGCAGCAACGTGGTTAAGGTCAAAATCTGCGGGATGACCAACCTGCCCGACGTGTTGCACGCCGCAACAGCGGGGGCCGACGCACTGGGCTTCATCTTCGCGCCCGTCAGCAAACGGCGGGTGACGGCAGAGCAGGCCCGCGAACTCAGCCGCGCCGCCGGGCCGAGCGTGGCGCGGGTGGGTGTGTTCATGAATCAGCCGCTGGACGAGGTGCTGAAAACGGCAGAAGCGGCGCGTATGAGCGCAGTCCAACTGCATGGCCCGCTGCCGACACTGTACATAGAGGCCGTCGCCGCGTATTATCCCGTCTTGCGCGTTCTGCGGCCCGATGAGGTGGGGCAGGACGCGAAGAAGTGGGCGCACCCCCACGTCACCCTGATGGTGGACGCGCCCGCACCCGGCAGCGGGGTGCCGCTCAACTGGGCTGACCTGCCCGCCGGAGTACTGCACGGACGCTGGCTCGCCGGGGGGCTGGGGTCGGACAACGTGGCGCAGGCCATCGCCCTGGTGGGGCCGACTGGAGTGGACGCCGTCAGCAAACTGGAAGCCTCGCCGGGCCTCAAAAATCCACAGGCCGTGACCGCCTTTATTCAGGCGGCAAAACGGGCTTGAGGCAGGTCTACCCAAAAGTTATCCACAGGCTGCCGTTTCACTGTGGATAACTTTCCCCTTACTGACGACTCGGACAGCTGGCGGTTTTTTTGCCGTCCTACACAGCCTCTTTTTACTCTTATGTCCTGGGCGAAATCGGTCGTCCACAGGGGCAAATGTCTTCCCTGTGGAAAAGTGCTGGCTACTTTGCCCACGGGGTCAGGGGCCAGGCCGGGAACCAATTCCGGCCCAGTGCGCCACCCACTGTCCCCCCGCCACGATGTCCAGTGGCGGCACTTCGGGCTGGGCCAGTCCAGCGACGGCCAGCGGTACTCCGGCGCGGGTGTGGGCTTTGACCGACAGATTTTCCAGATTGCCGTGGTCGCTGCTGAGGATGACCCTGGCCCCGGCATCGAGCGCTGCGCCCAGCAGCAGGTCGACGCGGCGTAGGTAGGCCCGCCCTGCCGCCCACACGTCCGGGGGCGTGGGGTCGCGGCCCTGGTGTCCCAGCAAGTCGCTGACCCACAGGTCGGCCACCAGCAGGTCGTGGTTCCGCAGGGCGGCGGCCAGGTCACGGCCCAGCCGCGAAACGGCGCTCTCCGGCTCGGTGGGGAGCCAGGGCGAGACGTAGGACAGCCCCAGACTCGCTCCCAGCAGCGGCACACCCGGAGGATTGAGTGCCAGTCCCGCCGCCCGGAACGCGTAGGGAAAGCAGCCCAGGCGATTGCGCCCGGACGCCTGCTGCTCCAGATAAGCCGGGGCGTAGCGGTTGACCAGCGCGGCGCGGGCCCCTGCCTCATGCAGTCGGCGGGGCAGCCCCTGCCCGCGCAACAGGGCTTGCAGGGTCGGCCCCGGCACCGGCCCGAAGTGTTCGCCCATGAGCCGCACGGCGTCCTGCCCGGTCAGCCAGCAACTCTGGCCTGTCCCGGACTGCGGCAGGCCCGGCACGCCCAGGGCCGCGTCCAGTCGCCAGCCCGATTCGACCAGGGGGCGCAGGGTCGGCAATTCCTGTTCCCAGACCGACCCCGGCGGCGCGTCCTGGGGGTGCCCCACGCCGTCGAGGGCCAGCCAGAGAATGCCGCTCATGCCCCTCAGCTTAGAGTCAGCGGCTCACCCTCAGCGACTTGAAGGCTTCCTCATGTCAAACCCACACCCCGGCCCGCCCGTCATGCGAACAATGAAAGGGCAAGCGTAGCTCGCGGCCCTAAAGACGGCCCGACTGCAAGGAGGATGATATGAACAGTTCCCTGAGTGCCCTGCTGCTCACCGCTGCCCTGGCCCTGTCCGGGGCGAGCCTCGCCCAGACCGACACTGCGCCCGCACCCGTGACCCCAGACCCGGTGACGGAGCCTGCGCCCGCTCCGGTGCGCTCGGCCCTCGGCAGTGGGCAGCAGGCCGCGCAACTCGCCGCCGAAGCCCGCGACCTGATGGTGCAGGCCCGCGCCGCGTATCCGGTGGGGAGCGCCAACATTGACCAGCCGCTGTGGAAGCAGGCCGCCGAACGCGCCGAAGCTGCGGTCAGCGCCGCGCCCGGCAACCCCGACGTGCTGAAACTCCGCGCCCAGATCTACACCGAAGTCGGCTTCTGGAAACAGGCCGAAGCGAGCTGGGCGGCCTACTTCAAGGTCGCTCCCGTCGCCGCCGGGCAGAACGAAGCCCGCGCCGCCGGAAACGTGCAGTACAACCTCGGCTACGCGGCCTACACGCGGGGCCAACCCAGTCAGGCCGCCGCCTATTTCAAGAGCTGCCTGCGCTTTGACCCCCAGAGCCTGCCCTGCGCGACCTGGGCCGCCCGCACCGCGCTCGAAGACGGCGACTACGCGTTGGCCCAAACGCTTTACACCCAGACCCTCAGCCTCGCGCCGCAGGACAAGACCCTGAATTACTTTGCGCTGGTCGCCCGCAACGCTGGCACCTACGGCCCCGCCGCGACCCAGGCGTTCAGCCGCGCCTATGCCAGCCTGGACGCCGGACGCAAGGCCGAAGCCCTCGCCGGATTCCAGGAAGCCGCCCGCTCGGCCCCCAACTTTGTCGAGGCGCAGCGTGAAGCGGGCCGCCTCGCCCTCGAACTGGGCAACCCGCAGGCGGCCCTGAGCGCGTACCAGGCCCTGACCGCGCTGCCCGGCGCGACAGCGGCTGACCGCTACAACCTCGCTCTGGCGCAAGAAGGCCAGCAGTACGGCCTGAAAGCGGTGCAGACCTTCCGTACGGCATACGGCAAATACGCGGCGGGCGACAAAGCCGGGGCCGAAGCCGGCTTCCTCCAGGCCACGAACGAAAACCTCACCTACCCCAAAGCCTGGGCCTGGCTGGGCCGCGTGCGCTACGAGCGTCAGGACTACGCCGGGGCCGCCGAAGCCTATGGCCGCGCCGTAGCGCTCGACCCCAACGACAAGTCCAGCGCCTACTTCCTGAGATTGGCCCAGCAGGGCAAGTAGACGCGCAGGGGAGAGGGTGGAGGGCAGAGGGTTCTTCCCCTTCACCCTCTACTCTTTACCCTCCACCCTCTACACTTTTCCCCGTGACCCCCGACCCCGCCGCCGAACTGCTGGCCCTGCTGACGCTCAAATTCACGCCGGGGCTGGGGCCGAGGCGAATTGAGGCGCTGCGGCGGCATTTCGGAACAGCACAGGCGGCGCTGCGGGCGAATCTGGCGCAGTTGCGGCAGGTCGAAGGACTGGACGCCCGCTCGGTGGCCTCCATCGGGCAAGCTGCGGCGGCTCAGAAAGCCGAGGCCGAGCTGACCCAGGCCGCGCAAAAAGGCGTGACCCTGCTGGGCCGTGGCTTACCCGAATATCCGGCGGCCCTGGACGCGCTGGGCGACCCGCCCCCGGTGCTGTGGGTCTGGGGTGAGGGCGGAGCGGCGCTGCTGAGCGGGCTGGACACCGTGCCGCGTTCTATCGGCATCGTCGGCACGCGGGCGGCAAGTCCTCATGCGCTCGCGCTGACCCGCACTCTTGCGGGCGAACTGGCGGGCGCGGGCGTGCTGGTCGTCAGCGGCTTGGCGCGGGGGGTGGACACGGCGGCCCACCTCGCGGCGCTGGAGGCGGGCGGCCCGACGGTGGGCGTGCTGGGCAGCGCGGTAGACGTGATTTATCCGCGTGAAAACCACCACCTCGCCGGGCGCATGACCCTGCTCAGCGAGTATCCGCTCGGGACTGGCCCGGCGCAGCACCATTTTCCCAGCCGCAACCGCCTCATCGCCGCGCTGTCGGCAGGGGTGCTGGTGGTGGAAGGCGAGCGCAAATCCGGTTCACTGATTACGGCGACCCATGCCCTCGACTGCGGGCGCACCGTGTTCGCCGTGCCGGGACGCGCAGGCGACCCCCGTGCCAGTGGCCCGCACGCCCTGATTCGGGACGGGGCCGTGCTGACCGAAACCGCGCAGGATATCCTCACCGAACTCGGCTGGGGTGAGACCGCGCCCGCCGCGCCCCTCGACCTGCCGCCCGAGCAGGCGCGGGTGCTGGCGGCGCTGCAAACTCCCGCCACCCTGGACGACCTGCACGCGGTGACGGGCCTGAGCGTGCCGGACCTGCAGACCGCGCTGGTCATGCTGCAACTGTCGGGGCTGGTCTACGAAGTGGGCGGGCGTTGGAGCCGCTAGAAGCTGTGGCGTTCCTGGCCTCTTTTGCTAAACTCTTGCCTGTTGCCGAGTGGCCCCCTGCTTCAAAGCAGGCCGAGGCCCCGGACTAAACAAGGAGAACTCCTGATGATCAGCGTAACTGAACTGCGTAACGGCACCAAAGTGCAGATGGACGGCGGCCTGTGGGAATGCCTCGAATACTCCCACCTCAAGATGGGACGCGGCGGCGCGAAAGTCGTCACCAAGTTCCGCAACATGGAAACGGGCAGCATCGTGGACCGCACCTTCAACAGTGGCGAAAAACTGCAAGACATCTTCGTCGAAGGCAAGAAGATGCAGTACCTGTACAAGGACGGCGACGACTTCGTGTTCATGGACATGGACACCTTCGAGCAGGTTCACCTCGCCCCCACGCTGGTCGGTGACGCCGCCAAGTTCATGAAGGAAAACACCGACGTGGAAGTGGCGATGTATGGCGACAAGGCCCTGAGCATCACCCTGCCCAACCAGGTCATCCTGAAAATCACCCAGACCGACCCCGGCGTGCGCGGTGACACCGTGTCCGGCGGCACCAAGCCCGCCACGCTGGAAACGGGCGCGGTGGTACAGGTTCCCCTGTTCGTGGAGCAGGGCACCGACGTGAAGGTGGACACCCGCACCGGGCAGTACCTCAGCCGCGCCTGAACCCTGTCCCATTTCGTTGGGTTGGCCTGGACTGCGGTTCGGGCCTTTTTTTCACCCGTTTTTGACTCGGCCCAAAAATTTGGACCCCGTTCACCCAAACGGGCGTTAGGTGAGCAGTGACACCCCCCACGGCCCAAAAAGGGGCATGATAGGGAAAGTTAAGTTTCAACCCAAGGAGGGGCCATGAACCCGGAAGACCTCAAGAAGATTCTCGATGCCCTCACCCATGCCGACGTGCGCGAGTTCGCGCTCAAGACTGGCAGCTTCGACCTCGCCCTCAAGCGTGGCCCCCAGGCGTTTGCTCCGGCGGCGCCCGCCCCGCAGATGGGCTTTGCGCCTATGCCGCAGGCTCCGCAGATGATGGGCGGCTTTGCCCCCGCGCCTGCTGCGCCCGCCGCTCCCAGTGCGCCCGCTGCCCCCAGCACCCCGGCGGCGCCCACTCCCGAAGCGGCTCCTGCGCCCAAACCTGCCGAGGCCGCGCCCGCTGCCCCTACCGCCCCCGCCAGCAAGGGCACGCCCGTCAAGGCCCCGATTGTCGGCACCTTCTACGCCGCCAGCAGCCCGGACGCCGCCCCCTACGTCAAGGTCGGGGACCGCGTGGAAGCCGGGCAGGTGCTGTGCATCATCGAAGCCATGAAGCTGATGAACGAAATCGAGGCCGAGCAGAGCGGCGTGGTGCGCGAAATTCTGGTCAAGAACGCCGAGCCGGTGGAATACGGTCAGACACTGTTCATGATTGAGTGAGGTACTGAAAGCAGATGGCAGATGGCAAACCACACAGGGCTTTTTGCCATCTGCCATCTGTCTTGAGCCATCAGCCTCCCTGCAAGGAGAACCATGTTCAAAAAAATCCTCATCGCCAATCGCGGCGAAATCGCCCTGCGCGTGATTCGCACGGCCCGCGAAATGGGCATCAAGACCGTGGTGGTCTACTCCACCGCCGACGAAAAGAGCCTGCCGGTGCTGCTCGCCGACGAATCGGTGTGCGTGGGGCCGCCTGCCAGTAACCAGAGCTACCTGAATATCCCCAACATCCTGTCTGCTGCGCTGATGACCGGGGCCGAGGCCATTCACCCCGGCTACGGCTTTATGGCGGAAAACCCCGACTTTGCCGAGATGTGCCGCGAACACGGCATCGTCTTTATCGGCCCCACCCCCGAATCCATGCGGGCGCTGGGCAGCAAGGCGGGCGGGCGCGAAATCGCCGCGCAGAGCAACGTGCCTACCGTGCCGGGAACGGGCGTGCTGGCCGACGTGGACGCGGCCCTGCTCGCCGCCAAGCAGATCGGCTACCCGGTGCTGCTCAAGGCCTCGGCGGGCGGCGGCGGGCGCGGTCAGAAGGTCATCCGCACCCAGGAAGAACTGCAAAAGGGCTTCAACCAGGCCCAGGAAGAAGCGCGGCTGTACTTCGGTGACCCCGCCATCATCATGGAGAAATTCCTGGAAGAGTTCCGGCACATCGAAGTGCAGGTCGTCGGGGACGGCAACGGTCACGTCATCCATGTCGGGGAACGCGACTGCTCGATTCAGCGCCGCAACCAGAAGCTGATTGAGGAAGCGCCCAGCACGCTGCCCGAAAGCTTGCGTCGGGAAATCCTGGATGCCGGGGTACGCCTCGCCAAGCATGTGAACTACGCTGGCGCAGGCACGCTGGAATTCATCATGGACCGCGATGGCAACTATTACTTCATGGAGATGAACACGCGCATTCAGGTCGAACACTGCGTGTCGGAAATGATTTCCAACCTCGACCTCGTGCGCCTGCAAATCGAGGTCGCCGCCGGACTGGGCCTGAAGTTGCAGCAGGAAGACGTGAAACTGCACGGTCACGCCATCGAGTGCCGCATCAACGCCGAAGACCCCGACAAGGATTTCCGGCCCTCGGCGGGCAAAATCGACGATGCCCACTTTGCGGGCGGCCCAGGTGTGCGCGTGGACACCCACGTCTACAGCGGCTACGCCATTCCTCCGCACTACGACTCGCTCATCGGCAAGCTAATTGTTTGGCACGAAGACCGTGACAAGGCCGTTTCGCGCATGAAACGCGCCCTCGAAGAAACCGTCGTGCAGGGGCCGAAGACCACCATCCCGCTTTACATCAAAATCATGGACAACCCGTTCTACAAGCGCGGGGCCGTGATGACCAATTTCCTCAAGACCCGCATGGAGATGTAAAGCGGCGTAGGGCAGAGGGTGAAGGGTTGAGCGCAGTGCTTCCCTTCACCCTCTCCCCTTTTCCCCAAACCAAGAAAAACGCCCCCAGTGAAGGGAGCGCCTTTCGAGCCGTCTCCTTAGAAGCGGAGCTTGACGCCCGCCGCGATGGAGCTGAGGTTGCGGTTGTACTGG
>NZ_JAUNHK010000142.1 GCF_030523985.1 Deinococcus sp. | reverse complement strand
TCAAGCCCCTTGGCCTTGGCCGTCTCGGTGATCTTCTTGTCGGCTTCGGCCAGCTTCTCACGGCTGAAGTGCAGCTCGGCTTTCTTGACTTTCAGAAGTGCCTCGACCGCCCGCACCCCTGCGCCGAGCGCACCCTTGGCGTTCAGGTCAAGGTCTTCCACCTTGTCCAGTGCCCGCATCCACTTGTTCAGCAGGATGTTCATGGCAGCCTGTTCCATCCCCAGCGTCTGCCCGGTGGCCTGGGCAATCGCCTCGACCTGGCGCTGGGCTTCAATGGCCCCAAGCACGTCGGGCATCAGGTGGTCAGACTTGTGGCGGCTCAGGCCCGCTTTGCTGATGACCAGGCCGTGCGCCGCTGCCCAGTCGATGATCTGGTCATAGCTCAGCCGCTCACCGTCCTCGTCGATTTCCTTGCCCATCAGCCGCAGGTCGATGTCCTGCCGGAGGGGCGAGCTGCACACCTTGCACTTAGGCCGGAGCAGGGCGCTGTAGTCGTACTGGTCGGACATGCTTACTGCCCTCCCTGATTTTCCTGTTTCTCCAACTGATTGACCTGCTTGGTGGTCTGCTCAATCTGGGCGGCCTGCTGATTGCTTTGCCGGACCAGTTCCACAATCAGCGAGCGGTTGGAGTTGGCGGTGCTGACGGCGTACCCGGAAACCAGCAGGGACGTGCAGGCCAGCGCCACCACTGCGACGAACATGGCGAGGACCGTCCGGTTGTTCTGCTCGACGTGGTGGAGCTTGGTGTTGGTTTCCCCGAACCCCCGCTCCACCAGGGCGCACAGCCCATTCAGGCGGCTCACCACGTCACGGAATTCGGCTTCCATCGGCATGGCTTATCGCCTCGGCTGGAGCAGGATTCCAGGCTCGCGCTTGCGGGCGTTCTTGTCCTCGTAGAGGTCGATGCCCTTCTGGGTGATGGTAACCGACTCGAAGCGGGTGTGGTCGTCCATTGCCCAGTCCACTTCCACGTAGCCCGCGCCTTCGAGCCACTGAAGGCTGTTGACGATCATGGCTTCAGGAGGCAGCAGGCCGGAGGCACCGAGGCCGTCAATCATCAGCCGGTTGGCGGTGCGGGGCGTGGCCGGGTCACAGAGGCCCTTGTCCTGAAGGATGTAGAGGTGGGTGAGCAGGGTGCCGCGTGCCATGCGGCGGGCGTATAGCTGTTCCTGGTTGCTCATGTTGGCTCCAAAAAGCCCCTACTCGGTGGCAGGGGCGTCGTGTGATTTCGTCGGTTCTCTCAGCCAGCCTCGTTCGGCCAGTACTCGCCAGAGTTGCTCGGCGGCGAGCTGGTCAGTGGGCATCGGTTCATCCCTCTGCACAGCCCAACGCACGCGCTCAGCCTGAGCAACGCCAAGCACCTTCAGCGCGGCCTGATAGTCCCGGTCAGTGATTTCGTAGGTCTGCCCGATGTTCAGGATGCGAATAGGCGCGGGGCTGTCGCATTCCACCGTCCCCACCAGTTCCACCTGGGCAATCCGCCAGCGGTCAGCCCGCAGCGCCTGCATGAGCAGGGCAGGCCAGTTGATGCGGGACGGTTTGCAGGCGGGTGGATCAGGCAAAAGAAGAGGAGGAACCGCTTTCGGCTCCTCCAGTCCTAGAACTCGTCGAACAGAGATGGCAGGGAACTTTTTTCGGGCGGGAGGTACGGCCTCAGTTGCGCCCGTTCCACCATCACCGGCGGGCCGTCTTCTGGCAGATACGCTTCCAGCGACGTGCGGCGCTGGCGGTAGCGTTCGCAGTTCGGATTCACGCAAACCCTGTACCTCCTGTAGAAGAGAATCCCAGCCGCGTCCTCTCCCACGGTGCCGAGGGGAATCACGATGGTTTCCTCCTGGCAAACGTCACAGGGCAGCCCGGCCATCAGCGGTCGGGTCCCCGTGTGACACGGCTGGATGCTGGCAGGCTACCGGGCAAAGTTGCCGCGCCGTGTGCAGGGCTGCAAACGTCTTTTTCTTCGTCCTGTTCGGTTGCCCGCACGGTAGCACAGGCATCATCCAGCGCCGCCGTGACGTGCGGCCCCGTGGCGAGTGCCCAGCCGCGTTGGTGCTGCTCGACCAGGTTGCTACGGCTCAGGCTGTCCAGAATCCCTTCGACCGCGCTTTCCTTCAAGCCCGTTTCGCGGGCGAGGCTGTAAGCACTTCGGGGCGTGCTGCTCAGGGCTAGGAGCACGGCGGCACGGCGGCGGCCAGGGGCGCTCATGCGGTCACCGCTGTCACGGAATATGAGGTGCTGGACGCGAAATCGAAGTTCAGCCCTTCCAGTGCGTCCACAAGGGCGTTGTACAGTCCCTCTGCCCCGCCATCTTCTAGGGTGGCGGCCACAGCTTCGCTTCCCAGATCGGCGTCGGGGAGATCGGGCCATGCGGCCTTGACCTCTTCAAGTTGGTCAAGCCAGGGACCAAATCCTTCGGTGAAAGTCGGGCCGTCAACCACAAGCGCCAGCTTCAGGCTCACCCCATTGCTTTCCAGTTCCACATCTTCTACGCCATCAAGATCGGCCTTCAGGCGGCTCTTCAGCGTCTTAAACTCGCGCTTGTTCAGGGTTTCCTTGGTTTCGTCCGGTCCCAGCCACAATAGTTCCCCGCTCAAATGGACACGGTATTTCGTCGGCGTCGCCATCACAGCCCCCCAAACCCGAACTGCTGCACGCGGCCTGCCAGTTCGTCCATGCGGCTTCGTTCCGGCCCGACCAGTACTTGCCCAGGCAGCAGCACGAGGCGGTGCAGGCCGTCGCCCGGCTTCATGCTGATGGTCACTTCCTGGTCGTGCAGGGTGCCGGACACGACCGCCTTCATGCCGAGCCACTGTTCGATGGTCCGCACCTGCGAGCGGCGAGCGGTCAGCTCGACCACCTGGAAGTCAGCGGGCAGCCACAACAGCAGGGTGAGTTCCTCAGTGCAGACGGGCGGCTCTCCGTTCTTCCCCCAGTCGGCAAAGCGGCAGTCAAAGCAGGGGCCGTAGGTGCTCCCGTCCACGCATTCGGGGCGGGGGTCAGGGTTGGAGAGGCTAGGCCACAGCACGCGGCCCTCGCGCTGTGCCAGGACGACGGCGGTGATTTCTTGAAGCTGTTCGCCGGTCAGGGTGTTGGTGAACGTCCCGGCGCTGTAGTCCAGGCTGAAGGTGGGCAAGGTGGGGCGGGTGGGCTGAAGGTCAGTCATGAGCGTGTCTCCTGTGTTGCTCGGAAATTCGGCGTTGGCGGGTGAGGTGGTCGCTGAAGATGCGGCGTTTGGTCAGGTGCCATTGCTGGCAGTGGGAGCAGTAGTAGGCCCGCCAGGGCGGATGGAAGGCATTTCCCATGCGTTTCAGTCGTCGCATGAAGCGGGCTTCCTCTAGCGCCTTACCCCGCGACGGGTACGGGCGTTTCCCCGTTTTGCATTCCCGCATCGGGGTCCTCACCGTTCAGAAAGAAGTGCATGTCACTGGCGCACTGGTGGCAGATGGTGTCTCCGGCCCCGTCCGTCTCCGAGCAGCCCGCGCAGACGCTCAGGTGGCAGACGTAGCAGGTCAGCGGCTCGCCCACGTCGCTGTCACACAGGGCGCAGGAATCAGGGGTCAGCAGGTCGAAGTCGGTCACGACGCCACTTCCTCTTGCAGCACCGTGATGACCTCATCCAGCGTGTCCCGGCGCACGGCAGAGGCGGCGGTGTTCCAGGCGGCCTGCACATGCGGGGGCAGGTCAGCCCAGTGGGGCATGTCGTAGCCGTTCCAGGTTTTGCCCCCGGTGTGGTCCCGGTAGCCGTTGTAGGCCAGTTCTCCGAGGGGCTTGGGCTTCAGTTCAGGCATCTTGGGTCACTTCCTTCAGGGGAGCGAACGCGGCGGCCAGCCGGTCACGCTCGTCGGGCAGCAGGGCGTCCAGCTGGGACGGGCGGGTGCTGATGCGGGCGTCGGGCCGTTCGTTCTTGTAGAGGCGGGCGTACAGGGCGGTCAGGTTGTTGTTGACCTGGAACTGGTCGTCTCCCGCATGGACCACGCTGTGCCAGCGCATGACGTGGCAGATCATGTCGGCACTCAGGCGGCGGTCAGGGTCACCAGCACGGTAGGCGTCAGCCGTGGCGCGGAACTGGCGGTACATATCGGGGTGGTTCTCCAGATGCCAGACGTAGTAGCCGAGGGGGTCGGTGCTGAAATCGGGCGCGGTCACGCGGGGCGTCAGGTCAAGCATGGTTCTCCTAGTCCCAGAGGGGCAGGTCGTCTTCGGTAGCAGCCTGTGGTGCAGGCGGAATCTCGGGTTCCACGACCTTGGTGGGCGCGGGCTGTGGCGGGGCTTGACCCTGGAGCCTCATCCGGCCCCAGGTGCGGCCACCGTTGCGGCTGTATTCGTGGTTGCGTTCCCAGTTGCCCTTGCCGGTGATGCGGATATGGGTAATGGCGTGGTCTTCGAGCCAGTGCTTGAAGTCGATCAGGGTGCGCTTGCCGTCCTTTTCCCGTACCAGCGGCGAAAGAATCAGGTGGACGTTGCTGAAGTTGACGGCAGGGAAGGGGAGGCCGCGCACGTCGAAGGTCCGGCTGATGCCGCCGTGGTACTGGCGCATCCAGGCCGTGCTGATGGCGGCGAGGTCACACTCGACCTTCTCGTACCAGGGAATGGCTTCGAGCAGCGTGGCCGCGTCGGAGTAGGCGAAGACCATAGGTTGCCGGGTCATTTGTGATGCTCCTGGACTTGAAGGGAGCCAGGAACCGGGCCGCGTTTGCACCACTTCTGCCAGATGTGGAAGCGCAGGCCCCAGCGGTCGTAGAGGTATTCGGTGTGATTGCTCCGTTTCTTGGTGGCGGTCATGACCGTCACGCTGCACTTCTTGCAGGTGCTGAAGGTGCCGTAAGGGTTCCGACCGTAGTGTCCGGTCATCCCCCATTCGTGGTCACACAGTTCGCCCTGGAAGCCCTCGGTGACGAGGCGGGCATTCTGATATTCGCCGTAGCTGTGGGCGGGTTCAAACTTCGGTTCATAGAAACCGTGGTCTTCTCCGGCGTCTTCACACTCCTGTGGGGTCGGGGCACGCCCGTCTGTGCGATAGACCAGCAGGGTAAGCACGCCGTTCTGCTCGCGCTTGAGAACTTCCACCCGGCTCATGCCAGCGCCTCGGCACGGGTGATGCGGGTGAG
>NZ_JAUNHK010000021.1 GCF_030523985.1 Deinococcus sp. | reverse complement strand
CCCACTCCTGTCTCTCTTGCTCACCTCAGCTCCCCGGAATCCACTATGAGCCTTCTTCATATACTTCCTCCGGGGTGGAACTTTCACAAGAGCTTTCACGTTTCCTGCCTGCTGGTCGAACGCTTCCGGGTCCAGTTTCCGAGTTTCCTGTCCTCACGTCCGCTTCAGGCCGGTTAACGCAGGTTAACTCAAAGTGAAATCCTGGTGGCAAGTATAAGGAACGCCTTGAGCGAGTGTCAAGAAAATTGCCGTCTAAATCGAGAAGTTTGCTTTAACTGTCGTCAGATTCTCATCAGCATAAGTCAGCAATAAGACTTTTTCAGGAAGGTCGAAGCTCTTCTGGGAGATCCTCATCTTCGGTCAGCCTCAAGTCGCTGGAGCGTGACCCGTTCATCAGCCACAGTTCCAGAATCTGTACCGCTGCCGCCTCATCTTCGTCGCTTACTCCTAAGGCACGGGCACGCTGGGTGGTGAAGCGTTCATCCTGATACTCGACAGCGTAGCCCTTCTCAACCAGCACCCGTCCGAAGGCCCGCACCCGGTCGGCGGCTGGACTGGGTTTGCCGTCGGTTCGCAGCGGTAGACCCAGAACCAACACTCCGGCTCCCGTTTCCTCGACTTTCAGCCGCACCGCTTTGAGGTCGAGTGGCAGGCGCTTGCGGTCGACACTGCCGCGCCCGAAGGCCAGTCGCCCGGCATTCACCGCAAAGCCGATACGGTGCTTGCTGACATCCAGGGCCAGAACGGTGGGAGAGGCAGGCTCAGACATGGGGCCGAGCATAGCGGTAGCCTGAGCCTATGGAACAACCTGTGATTCTGGTGTCCGACCAGGCGGCGGTGCGTACCCTCACCCTGAACCGTGAGGACAAGCTGAACGCCGCCAACGACGCCCTGCTGCTGCAACTCACCGACGAACTGCGCCGGGCCGACGCTGACCCGGCGGTGCGGGTCGTGGTCATCACGGGCGCGGGGCGCGGCTTTTGCGCTGGGCAGGACTTGAGCGACGTGTCCGGGCGCGACATGACTTTCACCGAGCACCTCAACCACACCTATAACCCGCTGGTTCGTACCATTCGCGGCCTGAGCAAACCCGTCATCAGCGCGGTCAACGGTGTGGCGGCAGGTGCAGGCGCGAGTCTGGCGCTGGCGGGCGACATCCGGCTGTGGGCGCAGGGGGCCAGCCTGATTGAGGTTTTTTCCAACATCGCCTTGGTCCCTGACAGCGGCAGCACTTGGTTCCTTCCGCGACTGGTGGGCTACCACCGCGCCTTCGAAATGATGGCCTTCGCCGAGAAGGTCCGCGCCGACGACGCCCTGCGGCTGGGCCTGTGTGAGCAGGTTTTCCCCGACGAAACGTTCCGCCAGGACGTGCAGGCCTACGCCGAGCGCCTCGCCACTTGCCCCGCCCACGCGCTGGCGCTCACCAAACAGGCCCTCGGGGCGGCCATGACTTCCTCGCTGGATGAGGCGCTGAACATGGAAGCCGAGTTGCAGCAACTCGCCGGGGACCACTGGGAACATACCGAGGGCGTAACGGCCTTCAAGGAAAAGCGGCCCGCGCAGTTCGTTCGGGCCGAGGAATAGAGGAAGAAGAGTCGGAGAGCGAATCAGTCTGGCCGGGTTTCGCCCTCGATAGGCGGGCGGCTGTCGCGCTTCGGCCCCTTGGCCGCGTCGGGAGAGCGGCGCAGCTCGCCTGCTGGCACGTCGAAGAGGGTGCCCTGGTCGGTCTGAAGGTCGACCGTTCCCGCCAGCGGGTGCAACTTGACGACCTTGCCACACGCCCCGCTGCTCTCATGGCACATACGGGCATTTTTGCGCGGCAGGTCGCGCAGGAGTTCCAGATACTGCTCGTGTTCGTATTGCAGGCAGCACAGCAGGCGTCCGCAGGGGCCGCTCAGTTTTTCGGGATTGAGAGGGAGTTGCTGGTCACGCGCCATGCGGATGCTGACCGGAGCGAAGTCCTGCAGGTGCGTGCTGGAGCAGTTCTCACGGCCACAGGCGCCCAGCGTGCCGAGCATCTGCGCCTGCTCACGGGGGCCGATGGCGGCAAAGTTGACGCGGGCGTGGGTATGAGCACGCAGTTCGCTGATGAGGCTGCCGAGTTCGATGCGTTCCTCGGCGCTGTAACTGATGGTGACCAGCGACTCGTCGAGCGTGAACTCGACGGCGACCAGTTTGACGGGCAGCCGCCGCTCACGGGCGCGGGCACGCAGCAACCATTTCAGGTCTTCGGCGCGGCGGTGCAGGTCTTCCCAGGTTTGCAGGTCTGTAGCCGTGGCCGCCCGCAGCACCGACCCGTAGCGGGCCTGACGTTCGGGCGACCCGGCCTCGCCGCGCACGGTGGCGATTTCGGGGCCGCGTTTGCCCTGCACCACGACCCGCGTGCCAGCGGGGTGAGGCACTTCACTGAGCATCGGATGCAGGCGGGGACTCCGCTCGAAGCGGACGGGCAAGACGAACACCCCCAGACCATCTCACGGATCAGGGGGTGCTGCCAAGTCAGAAAGCACAGTCGCAGGGCACATTGGGCGGCCCGCGCCGGAGTGAAGGTCAGTGACGCTCGGCGATGACTTCGATTTCGACCCGCACGTCGCGCGGCAAGCGGGCCACCTGCACGGTGCTGCGGGCGGGGTAGGGCGCGGCGAAGTGCTGCTCATAGACGGCATTCATGGCGGCAAACTCGTTCATGTCGGCCAGAAAGACCGTCGTCTTGACCACGCGGTCCAGGTCGGTGCCTGCCGCCGCCAGGACCGCCCGCAGGTTCTGGATGACCTGCTCGGTCTGCTCGGCGATGCCGCCGCTGACCAGTTCACCCTGGGGGTTGAGGGGAATCTGACCGCTGGTGATGACCAGGTTGCCGAACGTGACCGCCTGGCTGTAAGGGCCGATGGCGGCGGGGGCGTCTGCCGTTTCCACGATGTCTTTCATGGGCGTACTGTACGGGATACGGGGCGGCAAGAGGAACGCACGGTCGCCCAGAACGGCCAGAGGTCTAGAGCCGTCGGGTCCAGGGCAGGCGGCTGACGCTTCCGCCCATGCGCTTTTCTACTCGGCGGCGCTGCAAGTAGCGTTCGCCCAGCACGGTCAGCACCATCAGCATGAGGCCCAGCAGGGCAATCAAGCCGCTGCGTTCGGGAATCAGCATGACCCCCAGCAGCGTGAAATAGACCAGAGACAGCACGAGGTAGGTCAGCAGGCTGCTGCCCCGGCGCGTGCTGAGCAGGATGTCGGCGTATTCGGGGCCGTCGAGCGGCTCGGGCAGGGCATAGCGCGGCGCGGGCACCGCCCGGATGATGTCCACCACCAGCGCGGTGATGTTGTCGGGGCCGCCCCGGTCATTGGCGGCGTCGACCAGCAGACGGGTCACGGCCTGGGGCGTGTCCTTCAGCGAAAGCAGCCGCAGCAGGTCTTTTTCGTCCACCACACCGCTCAGGCCGTCGCTACAGAGCAGCAGGCGGTCGCCCGCCTTGAGGCCCAGGCCGAACAGTTCGAGGCGGGCGCGTTCCTCACCGCCCAGCGCGTTGCTGACCACGCTGCGCCACTGGTGGTTGCGGGCTTCTTCCTCGGTCAGCACCCCCAGGCGAATCTGCTCGGCCACCCAGGAGTGGTCCTCGGTCAGCCGCAGCAGTTCGCCGCCGCGCAGCAGATAGGCCCGCGAGTCGCCCACGTGCGCGAACAGCGCCGCGCCCCGGTCTATGACCAGGGCAATCAGGGTGGTGCCCATGCCGACCGACTCGCCCACCGCATGTTGCAGCACGGCGAGGTTGGCGGCCTGAACAGCTTCTATCAGGCGGTTGGGAGGTGAGCCGCGTCCCTGGCGGTAGGTGCTGGCAAGGGTTTCGAGGGCCAGACGGGAAGCGAGTTCGCCCGCCGCGTGCCCCCCCATGCCGTCGGCCACGGCGTACAGCCCCCCCTGCGGCAACTCGGTGGCGAGGGCGGCGTCCTGGTTGGCTCCTCCCATCCTCTGGCGGCCCACATCGGTCAGCAGCCCGAATGCCAGGAAAGAAGAGGGGGCGGGCCGCATACGGTTCGATTATAAGACAATGAGTTATCTAAACAGCAGTCCTGTCAAGAAAAGCCGGAGGCACGTGTAAAGCGGGAAGCGCTCCGTCAGGAACATTCATCTTGAACTGACCCAGGCCAAGTAGGTCGAAGTTCATCTTTAGATGAACCGAGCGGAGCGAGTATCGAAAGAAGGACGTCGAACCGGGAATGAAGCGTTTCCGGCTCTGTTCCGAAAAGGCGAAATGTGATACGGATTCCGATTGAATCTGTTGGGTTCAGATTCAATCCGAGCGGATGCGAGAAAAGATACGGGTTTCGCGTTATGGATGCACAGGCGGTGCCTTTCCGACTGTGCAGGAATTAAGCGGAATCCGTATGAGGTCCGCTGTCCTTGGCAGGAGCAGCAGGGGCACAAGGCGGTTTCTGTCACAGAGTAGGCAGGTCGCCGGAGTGCTGGGTCAGCCACAGGGTCAGCGCTTCGGCACTGGCGGGGTTGGTCGCCAGCGGCACGTCATGTACGTCGCACAGCCGCACCAGCGCCGACACGTCGGGTTCATGGGGCTGTGCGGTCAGGGGGTCGCGGAAGAAAAAGACGGCCTGCACACGGTTTTCGGCAATTCGCGCACCGATCTGCTGGTCGCCGCCCAGTGGCCCCGACAGCAGACACTCCACGTCCAGCCCGGCCTGCTTGCGGAGGATGCCGCCCGTTGTCCCGGTGGCAATCAGCGGAAAGCGGGCCAGCAGGTCGCGGTGTGCCAGCGCGAACAGGGCCAGTTCGAGTTTTTTGCGGTCATGGGCGATCAGGGCAATTTCCTGGCCCCGGCCCAGCGCTGTCGGCTCCGTGGGAATACGCGAAGGGGTCATGTTGCCAGTATGCGCCGTGGGCCTTCTTCCCTCCGCCCTCAGCCCTCAGCCCTCTGCTCAGCCCTCAGCCCTCTGCCGGGCGCGGGTAGGCCGGGGTCTGCTTGGCGGGGTACTTGCCCTGCACGCCTTCGAGCAACTGGCGAATCTGGGCAAAGTCGGCGTTCAGGTCGCCCGTCGGGGTCACGTAGCCGACGATGCCGACCTGTTTGCGGCTCCAGTCGAGGGCCGTGACGGCCAGCGGCACGTTCGCTTCGAGGGCCATGTAATAAAAGCCGGTTTTCCAATAGTCGGCGCGGGCGCGGGTGCCCTCGGGGGCCACGATGAGGACGATTTCGTCGCTGCGGCGAATGACTTCTGCCACCGCCGCCACGAAGTTGCCCCCTTTGCGGCGGCGGTCAATGGGGATGCCGCCCACCGCCCGCATAAACCCGCCCATCGGAAACTGAAACAGCGTGTGCTTGCCCACGAAATGCACCGGGGTGCGGGTCGCCCATTTCCAGAACAGCCCCACCCAGAAGTCGGTGTTGGCGGTGTGGGGGGCGGCGGGGGCCACGAAACGCACGCCGTCGTGCGGGGCGAGCAGCGGCGTCCAGCCCGCCAGTCGGAGGCAGACCAGCGCCAGACGCGAACCCAGGGTGTGAGGGCGATTTTTCCAGGTGGGAAGCACGTCCCGAAGTATGCGGCCCTGCTTCCTTCAGAGGTCTGACACGGGACGGGGGTCAAGTTATGGACGGGTCGTTGGCGGCTCGGCGGCTTCGTCACTGGTGGTTTCGGGGAGAAGGGTATCGGGTGGCCCCAGCACCACCACCGTCGGCTGCGCGAGTGGGCAGAGCCGCAGCACTTCGCGCATGTCGTCGGGGGTCACGCGCAGGTAACGGTCGGCCAGTTCCTCGGCGCTGAAGGTCTGCCCCGTCGCCAGATGCTCCAGCCCCAGCGCAAAGAGCCGCCCCTGCGGACTTTCCGAGCGCAGCAGGATGGACACGGCGGCTTTGCGGGCCACCCGGCGCACGCTGGCGTCGGTAATGAGCGTTTCGGCGCTCTCCAGCACCAGCCGGGTGCGGCGCAGCACTTCGCCCGTGCGCGGGGGGTCGCAGGAAAATCCGCCCTCGAAAAGGCCCGCGTCGCGGTAGTCGAGGTGCGACAGGTCGGCGCTGTCGGCCAGCCCGGTGTCGAGCAGTGCCCAGTACAGCGCCCCGTTTTCGCCGCCAATCAGCTCGGCGAGCACCGCCGCTGCTTCGCGCAGGGGATGACGGCTGGGCAGGCCCGGCAGCGCGAAGGCGACCTGGGTACGGGTGAGGTTCGGCTCGCGCATGACCCGCACCGTGCCGGGGTGCAATGGTGTGGGCGGGGAGGCAGGGCTGGGGGCCGCCGCCTCTGTGGGCCACCCGGCGAGTTCCCGAGCGGCCCACTCGCGCACCGTCCCGGCATCGAACGCGCCCGTGACCACCAGCGTCACCGCGTCCGCCCGGTAATGCGTGGCCCAGTGGCGCTGAAGCTGCTCGCGGCTGAGGGCACCCACTGTCTGCGCCGTGCCCAGCACCGCGAACGACAGCGGATGTTCGCCCCAGTAGTCGCGGCGCAGGGCTTCGGCCACGCGCACGCCGGGCTGCTCGGCGTACATGGCGATTTCTTCCAGAATCACGCCGCGCTCGGGTTCGATGTCCTCCAGGCGCAGGGCCGGGCGCAGCAGTTCGGTGAGGGTGTCCAGCAGTTCGCCCGCACGTTCGGGCAGGGCCGCCGCGTGGTAGGCGGTGACTTCTTCGCCGGTAAAGGCGTTGGCCTGCCCGCCCAGGTCGTCCAGCCGCTCGGCCAGCGCTGCCGCCCCCAGCCGCGCCGAGCCTTTGAACATCAGGTGTTCCAGAAAGTGACTGACCCCCATCACGTCGGCGGTTTCGTCCCGTGCGCCCGTCGCCACGAAATAGCCCGCCGCCACGCTCTGCGCCTGGGGGTCGGGTTCCAGCAGCAGGGTCAGGCCACCCGGCAGCACCTCGCGGGAGAAGGCCCCCCCGCTCACGCACTCACCGCCAGCGCCGCGTCCTCGCTTCGGCCCAGGCTGACCACCGCCACTTGCGTCTGGGGGGTGTAGGTCGCCAGGAAGGTGTTGACCTGTTCGGGCGTCAGGGCCGCCAGGGCCGCCCGCTGCTCTTCGGGGCGGCGTACCCGGCCCAGCAGGGCGAGGTCACGGGTCAGCGCCGTGGCCCGCGCCCGCAGGCTCTCGGCTCCGAACACCACGCCCGTTTCCAGGGCAGTGCGTGCCCGCCGGAATTCGCCCAGGCTCAGGCCCGCGCCCAGCCGCGTCAGTTCGCCCAGCAGCACGTCCAGCGTTTCGGGGGCGTTGGCGGGGGTGCTGCCCGCGTACAGGCTGACGAACCCCTGCCCGCCCAGCACCAGCGGCGTGGCGCTCACGTCGTAGGCCAGGCCGCGTTCCTCGCGCACCCGCGTGAACAGCCGACTGGCGTTGCCGCCCGACAGCGCGGCGAGGGCCACCTGCCAGGGCAGCCAATCGGGGTCGCGGGGACTGGGGCCGGGGGCCACCAGACTGAGGTGGGTCTGCTCGGCGTCGGGGTGGCAAAAGTGCTCCCGCACGCCGGGCTGAAAGTGAACGGGAAAGAAGGGGGCCGGGGACGTGACGGCCTGCCCCGCCTGCCAGCCGCCGAACAGCCGCGTCACCGTGTCCAGAACCCAGTCCGGCTCGGCGTCAGCCACGAGGCCCAGGACGCTGCCCGCCTGTCCCAGCCGCAGCGCGTGCGCCCGCAGCGAGGCGGCGCTCAGGTGGCCCAGACCCTCGGGCGTGCCGCTGACCGGATGGGCAAACCCCGCGCCAGGGTCGCCCGCTTGCCGGGGAAAGGTGACGCGGCGGGCATGGAGGGCCAGCAGGTCGGTGGGGCTGTCGTCCAACGATTCGAGGTCTTGCCGCGCCAGGTCGAGCAGCACCGGAACTTCGTGGGCGGGCAGATGGGGACGCTGCACGGTGTCGGCCACCAGCGCCAGCGCCGCTTCCAGGTCGGCCCGCAGGCCGCTGACCTGCATTCGGGTGGCTTCCAGGCTGACGCCTCCGCCCCGGCGCACGCCCAGGTCGTCGAAGGCGTCCTGAAGCTGCCGGGCGTCGTACTCGCCCGCGCCCTTGTGCAGCCACTCTTCCAGCACGCCCAGCGCTCCTTCCTGGCCCACCGGGTCATGGGCACTGCCCAGCGGCAGACGCAGGTCGAAGGCAAAGCCCGCCGTGCGCCGCCGCTCGAAGGCCAGGGTCAGACCGCCGAGCGACCAGACGTGCAAAGGGGAACCGGGCGAAACTGACATCTCCGCAGTGTAGCGCCGCCGGGGGATCAGGCGGAAAAACTTAAGGACTTGAAGGTGGGAGGCGCTGTGCCGAAGCTGTGAGAAGCGCCCCGCTAGCGTCGGGCCATGAACCGTTCCTGGCTGACCCTGACCCTTCCGCTCCTGCTGACCGCCTGTGGTAACGGCACGCCGACCCCCGGCACGCCCGACACCCAGAAACCGGTCGTCACCCTCAGCGCCCCCGAGCAGGCCGCGCTGAACAGTTCGGTCAAGGTGGTGGCCGAGGCGACCGACAACGTGGCTGTGAAGGCCGTGCGTTTCTATGTCGGTGAGGAACTGGTGGCGACGGACACCACCGCGCCCTACGAACTCCCCCTCGACCTGAAGCAGAGCGGACTGCTCACGTTGCGGGCCGTGGCGGTGGACACCAGCGGCAACGAGAGTGAGCCCGCCACCCGTACCGTGCGCGTGGGCGAAGGCGATTTCGAGGCGCCCACGCTGGTGTTCTCCGGCCCCAAGAGCGTGCAGACGACTGCGCCCGTCGAGTTCACCGTGTCGGCCACCGACGACCGGGGCGTGGCGCGGGTGGAATTCTACGAGGGCAGCACCAAACTGGCGACCGTCGCCCAGGCCCCCTATGTGCTGACCCGCTCCTTCACGCTCGCCGACCGGGGCCAGCACACCTACCGCGCTGTCGCCTACGACGCGGCGGGCAACAAGGCCGAAAGCACCTACACCTTCAACGTGGCGCTCTCCGAAAACATGGACCTGGAGCGGCCCACCCTGACCCTCGACGTGCCGTCCCAGGCCATCACGGTGGCGGGCGAGTACAAACTGGGCTTCAGCGCCTCGGACAACGTGGGCGTGGTGCGGCTGGAAGTGCAGCTCGTCGCGCAGACGGCGCTGGGCAATCAGGTCCAGTCGTTCAGCCTGACCCAGTCGAGCGGCCAGCTGCCCCTGCCCGTCACCCGTGAACTGAACGGCACCTACACCCTCACCGTCACGGCCTACGACGCCTCGGGCAACAGCGCCCGCCAGATGGCGATTTTCAGGGTCATGATTCCCTGAGTACGGGCTTTGCTCCCCGCTCCGGCGCGGGCGGGGTAGACTCGCTCTGTATGCCGCTGAACGTCGGAACCCTGCTGGCCGGGCGCTATGAGCTGCTCGCCCTGCTCGGGGAGGGGGGCAGCGCCAAGGTGTACCGCGCTCAGGACGTGCTGCTCGGGCGCGAGGTGGCCCTCAAGGTGCTGCATCCCCATCTGCCCGAGTCCGACCGCAGCCGCTTTCTGCGCGAGGTGCGGACCCTGGCGCGGCTGACCCATCCCGGCGTGGTTCCGGTGCTCGACTTGGGGCAAGAACCGGACGCCGGGCGCCCCTTTTTCACCATGCCGCTGCTGACGGGTGGCCCCATCACCCAGCTCGGTCCGCTGGAAGACGCCCCTGCCACGCTCGCCCGCTTCCTGACGGCGGCGGCCTTCGCGTCGCGGGCGCTGCACTATGTCCATAGCCAGGGCATCGTGCACCGCGACCTGACGCCGGGCAACATCCTGCTCGACGCTGCGGGGCTGCCGCGCATCATGGATTTCGGGCTGGTGTCCCTCTCCGAACACACCCGGCACCTCACCCGCAGCGGGGTCACGCTGGGCACGCCCGCGTATATGGCCCCCGAACAGGCCAAGGGCGGCGGCGTGGACGCCCGCAGCGACCTCTACGCGCTGGGGGCGGTGCTGTACCGCGTGGCCTGCGGCAGTCCGCCGTTCCTGGGCGAAAGCGACCAGAGCGTGCTTTATCAGCACGTCTACGAACCGGTGCCCGACCCCCGTGAACTCAATCCGGCGGTGCCCGACAGCGTGGCGCGGGTGCTGCTGTGGCTACTCTCCAAGCGGGCCGACCGCCGCCCCCAGACGGGTGAGGCGCTGGCGCACCTGTGGGCGTTGGCCCGGCGCGACCTGTGGACGGTGCATTCGCGGGGGCAGTACCGGGGCGGGCGCACCCGCACGGGCGAGCACCCCGACGGCCCGGCGCGGGTGTCGGACATGCAGGAAGTCTGGAGCGTGGCCCTGCCCGGCGAGGTGACCTGGCCTGCGGCGGTGGTGGGGGCTGCCGACCTGGTGGCCGTCGGCACACGCGGGGGACAGTTGGTGCTGACCCACACGTCCGGGCGACCTTTTGCCACCTACGCCGCCCGCGACGAGGTGACGGCCCCCGCTACCGTGCTGGGCAGCCACATTCTGTACGGAGCCTGGGACGGCACGCTGCGCCGGGTCGAGCTTCAGGGGGGCAGCGAGGTCTGGCGGCATCAGGCCCGCGCCGAGTTCACCGGAGCGCCGACCGTGTGGGGCGGGCGAGTGTTGGCCCCCAGCCGCGACGGACACCTGCACGCCCTGAGTCTCAGAACCGGCGAACTCGCCTGGGCTTACCGCGCCGGGGGGTCGCTGGCGGCGAGTCCGCTGGTGTGGGCCGGAGCCGCGCTGCAATGTGACGAGAACGGCTGGCTGCACGCCCTGGACGCCCGCTCGGGCACGCCGCTGTGGAAGGTCGAGGTCGGCACGGTCCATGCCACGCCAGCGCTGCTGCCCACCGCTCCCGGACAGGCCACGCTGGTCATCGCCACCTGGGAAGGCGAGGTTCACGCCCTGAACCTTCAAGTCAGTGCGGGTCGGGCGGCCCTGGCTGGAGACGACGCGATTCGCTGGACCTACGACATGGAAGACGAGGTCTGGGCCTCACCTGCCTTGACGGGCCGCGCCCAACCTGACCCGGCGAACCCCGCTGCGGCCGAGGCGGAGAGCGATGGTGTGGTCGTCGTGGCAGGCTGGGGCGGTGTCGTGCGCGGTCTGCGGCTTTCCGACGGGGAAGACCTCTGGGAACATCGGCTCGAAGGGCGCGTGACCGCCAGTCCGGTCATCAGCGGCGGACTGGTCTTTCTGGCGTCCGAGGCGGGCGAGTTGCTGGCGCTCGACGTGCTGACCGGAGCCATCCGCTGGACCCTGCGCGAGCAGCAGGGGGTGCAGGCCACTCCGCTGGCCGCCAACGGCTCTCTGTACGTCGCTTTCATGAACGGCACTTTGCGGGCCTACCGCAACGCGGCGTCCGAGTGGGTCGTGCCCGGCGAGGTCGGCCCCTGACAGTTCGGCAATTTGGGAAGGCGGGTTGGCTGTGGTCGGCACACAAACCGTGTTTGCGTGATCAAAACCGCGTATCATGCTGGGAAAATGCCGCGCTTGCCTTTCCACTGCGCTGACCCGTTTGTCAGGGCCGGGGAGCTGCTATCTTTTAACATGCTATGGAACGTACTTTTGCCATGATCAAGCCCGACGGCGTGCGCCGTGGACTGACCCCCGAAATTCTCGCCCGCATCCAGAAGAAGGGCTACCGCGTGGTCGGCCTCAAGCAGATGGTGATTTCCCGTGAAACCGCCGAGAGCCACTACGGCGAGCACAAGGAGCGTCCCTTCTTCGGTGAGCTGGTGGACTTCATCACGGGTGGTCCCGTGGTCGCCATCGCTCTGGAAGGCGAAAACGCGATTACCGGCTGGCGCGCCATGATGGGAGCCACCAACCCCGCCAACGCCGCCCCCGGCACCATCCGCGCCGACTTCGCCACCACCACTGGCGAGAACGTGACCCACGGCAGCGATAGCCCTGAGAGCGCCCAGCGCGAACTGGCGCTGTTCTTCAAGGATGGAGAACTGCTCAACTGAATGCGGCTTCAGGGCGACTCTGCCGAGCTATCCCTCAACACTGCGGTTGACCTCGGGAGGTCGGAGGTCATCTGCGGGAACTTGAGTGGACCGTCTGGCATCTCCACACCGGGGGTGCCAGGAGTGCTCTCATGACGGAGCGTCCCCCCGCCTCGGTCAGTGGTTTGTTTACCCTGTTCGACGACATCCGCAATCAGTTGCGGCTCGCGGTCACTCTGACCTATGTCGCCTACACGGGCATTCACGCCGTTCAGACGAAAATCCCATTTCAGGAGGCACTCAGTGAGCCGCGTTACCAGATTACGGCAGCGTGTCTGGTCATCGCTGTTCTGTCGGTCGCCCGGTTGATTCACGGGTTCCGGAGCAATCTGGTCATCCAGATCGTGGGACTTGCCATGCTGATCTATGGCGCCTTCACCCTGCCCAGCGCGACGCTGACCGAGCAGATGAGCTACTTTGTCTGGACAACAGTGTCGCTGCCGCTGCTGTTCATGCAGACCGGCACGGGTTACGGCATCCTGTCCGTCGCAGTGCTGTTGGGGACGGTGGTCAATGTCGCCACGCGGCATCCGCCGAGTACCCCCGAAACCCAGCAACTCTGGCTCTCGGGCCTGATGGCGATGCTGGCCTTTTCCCTGGTGGGCTACCTCACCATGCGATTTATCGAGCGCAACCTGTCGCTGCACGAACAAACCAGTGGGCAACTGCGGGCCGCGCAACTTGACGCCCTGACCGGCATCCTGGGTCGCGCCGCGCTGGAAGCCGAACTGCAACGTGCCATTGACCAGGCGCTGGAAAACCGTTCGGCCCTGAGTGTCATCGTGACTGACATCGACCATTTCAAGCAGGTCAACGACCTTCACGGACACGGTGCAGGCGACGACGTGCTGCGGGCTTTTGCCAAAAGGCTGCGCCGCAACGTCGGCACCTCGGGCAGTGTGGGCCGCTGGGGGGGCGAGGAATTTCTGATTGTGTTGCCGGGCATGTCGCGTGAGGACGCCACCGCCCTGGCCGAGCGGCTGCGGCGCGAAGTGAGCCAGTCCGATATCGCGGGGCTGCCGATTACGGCGAGTTTCGGAGTGGCTTCACTGCGCCCACCGCACGACGGCCTCGAACAGTTGTTCGGTCGCGCCGACGAGCGCCTCTACGAAGCCAAAAATTCCGGACGGAACATGGTGCGCTAGGCCGAGAGTGCCGCGAAAAGGAGACAGGGCGACTGAATCAGGGTCGCCTTTTTTGTCGTTCTGTTGCAGGCAGCGCCAAGCCTACGCTTCCCACTCCGCTACGGGAACGAACGATACGCCTTCACCCTGCACATCCGTCACGCGGTAACGGGAGTCGAACTGCACCATGAATTCGCCCCGGTCCAAAAAGCGCGGCGACACGACCGACTTGCGAAACAGGTAATTCCCGTCGTCGTCCACACCGATGTGGGCGCTCTTGGTAAAGCGGAATTCGACCACCTCGCCGCTGCGCTCGGTCCGCACCCGCACGCGAAAAGTCTGCGGGTCGTCCTGTTTCACATAGGGGTGTTGGGGCTTGGCCTGAGGGCGTAAAAAGCGGAACATGGCGTCCAGATTAGCCGCCGGATTAAGGTTCTGAGCGCTGAAATAGATAAAATTTGTCACTTCGCTGTGACACTTCGTCTCCTACAGTGCGGGGCGTATGCCCAGGGTTCCCCCCAGCACTTCTCGGCCACTGAAGGCCGACGCGGACGCGGAAATGGCACTGTTCCGCCGGGGGTGGAGGTGGTTGCTGGTCGCCACTGCGGGGGTGGCGGTCACGGCCTCGGGGGTGGCGCTGCTCCTGGGTGTGGGCGACGGGTGGGACGTCACCTTTGACCGTTTCCTGTATCTGCTGCTCCTGCTCCTGTCGTTGTCTGTCAGTGCCAATGGTTTACGGCGGGGCAGCCATACCAGCAAGGCGCTGGTTCAACTGCTGGTGGGTTTCTCGATTTGGCTGCTCTTCAAGCTGTTGCTGCTGCTGCTCGTGGTTGAGCAGCCTCAGGTTCTACTGCGCGAACTGACGGAGTCGCTGTTCTGGTTGCCCCTCACGATTGCCTGGGGGCTGGTGGTCGGGGCCGGTTTGCATCGCCCTGGCCTGCTGCGGAGCACCGTGCTGGGCCTTCTGGTGGTGTGTCTGGTGGGTGGCAGTTTCTGGCTGTGGCGTCGGGGCTGGAACCCGTCGGTGATTCAGGCGCTGACCCAGTTGCTGCTGGTGACGACCACGGGGTATCTCGGTGTGGAGTATTTCCTCAAGTGGCTGGAGCGAGTCCGCTACGGTCAGGGTGAACGGGAGACGCTGGCCCGACTCGCCTATACCGATTTGCTGACCAGCCTGCCCAACCGCCTGCAACTTCAGGACGAACTGACCCGGCGCACCCAGACCTTCTCGGAGGAACCCTTTGCCCTTCTCTTTGTCGATGTCGACTCGTTCAAGGTCATCAACGACACCCTGGGACATGAGGCGGGCGACCTGCTCCTCCAAAACGTGGCCCTCATCCTCCAGGAGGCCAGCCAGAGAGAAGCCGATGACCAGGCCTACCGCCTGAGCGGTGACGAATTCGTGGTGCTGCTCTCGGGCCGAACCTCGGCGCAGGTGGTCGCGGAAGCGGAAGAGTGGCAGCGCCAGCTCCAGGACAAAACGAGGCGCAGCGGGTTCTCGACCACCCTGAGTATCGGAATCAGCCTGTATCCGGACGACGCCTCGACCTCCGAAGAACTGCTGCGCCATGCCGACAGCGCCATGTACGCGGTCAAGCGCAGTGGTCGGGGTCAGGTTCGGCGCTATCAGCACGAGTACGACGCCCAGACCGAGCGGTTTCAGCAACTCGCCCGCGCCCTTCAACCGCCCTACCACGAAGCCGGATTTTCGCTGGCCTACCAGCCGATTTATGACCTGACAAGCGAACTGCCCGTCAAGGCCGAGGCGCTGCTCCGCTGGCGGCATCCTCAACTCGGGCATGTCTCGCCTACCGAGTTTATTCCCGTCGCCGAGCGCTCCGGGCAAATCAGCGACATCGGGCAGTGGGTGTTGCAGGAAGCCAGTCGGTCGGCGGTGGGCTGGGCGGCCCTGGGCTGGCCCCAACTGAGCCTGAGCGTCAACGTGAGTCCCATGCAACTCAGTCGGCCAGACTATGCCCAGCAGGTTCAGGCAACGCTGGAAGAGGTCGGCTTTGCGCCCGGGCGCCTTGAACTCGAACTCACCGAGACAGCCGCCCTCTACGAAGACCACCGCATTCAGGCCAACCTCGACCAGCTTGAACGGCTTGGCATTGGCATCAGCATCGACGATTTCGGGGCGGGTTATTCCAACCTGTCGCGCCTGCGCTCGCTACGCATCAGCACCCTGAAACTCGACCGCTCGCTCATTCGTGATCTGCCCAACGAGGACGGCGAATTTTCGCGTCTGCTGACCCGCACTGCCGTTTCACTGGCGCAGCAGCGGCACCTCAGCACCACCGCCGAGGGATTGGAGACGGCGGCTTACGTGGAAGCGGCGCGGCAACTCGGCTGCACGCTGGGCCAGGGGTACGCGCTGTCCTATCCGCTCAGCGAGGAACAACTGGCCGATCTGCTGCGCCAACTGAAGGATGTTCGCACCGGGCACAAGGGAGTGGAGGGGAGGCGGGGCGCGTAATCCGCCGCCCAGCTCATCTTTACGCTTCCAGCAGCAGGCGGGTCAGCAGCCGCACATGGTCGGGCCAGCGGTCGAGCCGGACATGCTCATGGACCGCGTGGGCACCGTCGCCGGGCGACCCCAGCCCGTCGAGTGTAGGAATCATGGCCGCCGTGAAGTTGCCGTCGCTGCCTCCGCCCACGCTTTCGTGCCCTATCTCGAAGCCCAGTTCACGGGCGATGGCCTGGGCCTGGGCAAAGAGGCGCAGCGTGCCCTCACCCTGCTTGAAGGGGGGGCGGTTGAGGCCGCCGCTGACCTCGCAGGTGACGCGGTCGTTGCTCGGTTTCCACGCCCGCACGCCCTGCTCGATGCGGTCGGCTTCGGTCAGGCTGGCGACCCGCACGTCAATGCTCAGGCGGCACTCGTCGGGAATCACGTTCACGGCGCTGCCTCCCGAAATCAGGCCGACGCTGACGGTGGTGCCCTGGGCCGGGTCGGCGAGTTTCTGCAGGGCCAGCACCGCTTCGGCGGCGGCGGTAATCGCACTCGCGCCCAGTTCGGGGCGGTTGCCCGCGTGACTGGCGACCCCGCGCAGCTTCAGCGTGTAGTCGCCGGTGCCTTTGCGCCCGGTCTTGAGGTTGTGGCTGTCCGACACGGGGGGTTCGGGCACCAGCGCCACCCGCGCTCCCCGCGCCGCCGCTTCGATCTGGGTGCGGCTGCCGGGGCTGCCTATTTCCTCGTCGGGCGAGAGCAACACCTTGATGCCGCCCCGCGGCCACTGCCCTGCCTGCCGAAGCGCCTTCATCGCGTGAAATAGGCCCACGATGCCCGCTTTCATGTCGTAGGTGCCGGGGCCGTAGAGGCGGTCCCCTTCCTGTTTCCAGGGCATCTTTTCCAGCGTGCCGTGCGGCCAGACGGTGTCGGCGTGGGTGAGCACCAGCACGTAAGGGCCGTCTCCCAGACCAAAATTGAATTCACGGGTGCCGCCCGGCAGCGCGTGGGTTTCGGCCCCCATCGCCTGTGCCCAGCCCTCGACCACGTCCATGACCCGGCCCACCGCGACGGGGTCACTCGACGGCGACTCGATTTCGACCAGTTGCCGCAGGTCTTTCAGAAGGCTGTTCAGGTCGGGGTCGGGAAAGGTCGGGTGCATGTCCCTATGCTAGCGGCCCGGCGCACCGCCTCTCCCGGCCTTGTTCTGTTGCGCTCCGGCGGGCTAGACTGCTCTGCTGATAAGGCCGGGTTCTCGCCCTGGTCCCTCCAAGTCCTTCAATTCTTCGAGCGTGTTCTCTCCGGGGTGGTTATGGCAGAAAAAGATATCGACAAGCTCCTTTCACTGACCGACAGCAAGTACCGTCTGTCGGTCGTCGTCGCCAAGCGTGCGCTGCAACTGCGTAGTGGTGCGCCTAGCGTGCTCCCTGTCGAGCAGCGAGTGCGCACCCACAACCTCGTGACCCAGGCCATGCGTGAGCTGGCGACGGGCAAGCTGACCGTGGGTACCAACCTGATCGACGAGCAGCGTTTCCACCAGGACTACGTGCGCCAGCGTCAGGCCCAGTTGCAGGCCCAGCTCAACGCCGAGCGCGAGCGCGAACGCGACTGAGTCCGGCCAAAAAGTGGAGCGGCGCAGGAGGAATTCCCGCGCCGCTTCACTTTTTGCTTGGGTTATAGCCGCACCGGATAGGCCAGCGTGCCCTCATAAATCGCCCGGCCCACGATGGCCCCTTCAATGCCTTCCTCAGCCAGCAGGCGCACGTCGGTTTCGTCGGCCACGCCGCCGCCCACAATCAGTTCGCCGGGCCAGAGGGTGCGTACCTCGCGCATCAGGTCACGGTTCAGGCCGCGCAGGGTGCCGTCGCGGGTCACGTCGGTGAAGATGAGGGTCTGCAGTCCGGCGGCGTGCAGGCGCGGGGTCAGGTCGCCCACCTGCACGCCGCTGCCCGCTACCCAGCCGTGCGTGGCAACTTCGAGGCCACGGGCGTCCAAGCTGACCACCACCCGCTCTGGGCCGTGCGCCGCCAGCAGGTCGCTGACCAGTTCGGGCGTCTTGACGGCGGCGGTGCCGATCACCACACGCTGCACCCCCGCCGCCAGCAACACTTCGGCGCTCTCGCGGTCACGAATGCCGCCGCCCACCTCGACGGGTACGCCGAGCTCCTGCACGATTTGCGCGATGACGGGCCGGTTTTCGCCGCGTCCGGTGGCGGCGTCGAGGTCCACCAGATGCAGCAGCCCTGCGCCCAGCGAGGCCCAGTGGCGGGCGGCGTCCAGTGGGGACTCGAAATAGACGGTTTCGCGCTCCGGGTCGCCTTCAAACAGGCGCACGGCGCGGCCCGATTGAATGTCCACGCAGGGAATGACCAAAGGAACAGGCGGGAAAGCGGCGCTCATACCGTGCAGCATAGGCCGGGGCCGGGCCGCAGCGGGCGGGGTACTCTGGATAGGGCCGCGTCCGCCCCGTTCCTCACCTGTTTTTGCCCTATGGTAAGGCCGTGAACCTGGGGCGCAGAGTGCTGATTTATGGACTGGGACGCAGCGGACGCGGCGTGGCCCACTTTTTGAACAAAGAAGGCGTGCAGGCCCACTGGCACGACATGAAGCCGAGCAGCGAGGACGAAACCCTGATGGCGCAACTGGGCCACCGCCGGGGCGACCTGTCTGGCGAGTACGACGTGGTGGTGGCGGCCCCCGGTGTACCCATTGACCATCCCGACTTGCTGGCACTGGCGGCACGGGGCGCGGAAATCATCGGGGAAGTCGTGCTGGCGGCCCGCTTGCGCCCTGCGCTGCCTCTGGTGGGCATCACCGGCACGGCGGGCAAAGGGAGCACCACGGTGCTGATTGCCCAACTGCTGCGGGCCTGCGGCTTGCGGGCGCGGGAAGGCGGCAACATTGACCCGCCGCTGCTGGACGTGGTGGACGACGCCGAAGTCGCCGTGGTCGAACTCAGTTCCTTTCAACTGGAGCGGGTGCCGGGGCTGCGGCTGCCGGTGGCGGTCATCACCAACCTGGGTGTTGACCACATCGACCGTCACGGCAGCACCGAGAACTATCACGCCGCCAAGCGCAACATCACGGTGGGGCAACAGGCGGGGGACGTGCTGGTGCTGCCCGCTGGCCTGAATGTGCCGACGCAGGCCGACGTGCTGACCTTCACGCCCGACCATCTGTCTCTGCGCGGTGGGGAAAAGGTGCTGGACGCTGCCGAATTGCCGCCCGGCGTTCACCCCGCCAATGCGGCAGCGGCGCTGCTGGCTGCAGAAGCCATGCTGCGTCATCTGGGTCGCCCGGTGGACGCCGGGATACTGGCCGGGGCGCTGCGGGCCGCCCAGCCCGTGAAAGGCCGCTTCGAGACGGTGGGACAACTCGGCGGCGTCCGCTTTATCGAGGACTCCATCGCCACCCGCACCATTGCCGTCGAGTCGGCGCTGCGTCAGGCCACCGCGCCCATCGCTTGGCTGGTCGGCGGGCGCGACAAGGGGGCCGAACTGGAACCTCTGCGGGCGGCGGCAGAGGGCCGGGTGGCTCAGGTCATCGCCTTCGGTGAAGACGGCGAAAAGCTGGCACGGGAGCTGTGGGCACAGGGGCTGGGCTTGCCCTTTCAGGTCGTGCAGGCCGATACGGGCGACGACACCATGCGCCGCGCCGTGCGTGCGGGGTGGGAAGCACTGGGCGGTAAGGACGGCGCGGGCACGGTGTTGTTGGCCCCTGTCGGCACCAGTTTCGACCAGTTCCGTGACTACAAGGAACGTGGCGAAAGCTTCCGCCGCGCCGTGCAGGAGTTGACAGAGGGGACCGGGTCAGGGGAGGGCGGCGCATGAGCCTGCAACTGCTGATTGCCCAGGTGCTGCTGCTGCTGCTGGGGGCGATGGGGATAGCCGCCGCCGAACCCTCACTGATTGTTGACCACAGCCTCAAAGCGTTGTTGGCCGTGCTGGTGACGTTCGCCGTGGCGCGGCTGCGGCCCCGCACGTTCCTGAACTGGGGCACCAACCTGTGGATCGTGGCGCTGGTGCTGCTGGTGCTGGTGCTGTTTTTCGGTCAGGGCACCACCGACAGTCCCGGCGTGCGGCGCTGGCTGATCGTGGGGGGGCAGCGCTTTCAGCCTTCTGAATTCGCCAAGCTGGCGTTGGTGCTGCAACTGGCTTCGTTTTTCTCGCGCCGGGGCGTGCAGAACAAGCTGCTGAGCGCCACGGGCATGATTGTGGCGACCACGGGCCTGATCGTGCTGGAACCCGACTTGGGCACCAGCATCCTGACCTTCGGACTGGGCATCATCGTCATGTATGCCGCCGGAGTGCGCCTGTTCAACATCGGCGGCCTGATGCTGGCCCTGAGCCTGCTGTCTTTGCCCTTCGTCAACGGCTATCTGGAGCGCCACCCCTACATCGTCGAACGCTGGACGGGCCACCAGACCCGCGACGAACAGATGCCCACAGGTCTCGACCAGATTGGCATGGCGCACCGTGACCTCAACTACGGCGGCTGGTGGGGCCAGGGGCCGGACGGCCCGCGTTGGGAATACTTCGCCGCGCATACCGACATGGTGGTGGCGGCAGTGGGCTTCTCGACGGGGCTGCTGGGCGTGCTGACGCTGCTGTTCTGCTACTGGCTCATCGTGTCCACCGCGCTTCAGGTCGCGCAGCTCGCCACCCGCATCCGGCCCATGAGCGCCGAGATCCACGGGGCCAGCATCCTCGCCATCGGCTGCATGTTCATGGTGGTGGGGCAGGCGTTCGTCAACCTCGCGGTGGCGGCGGGCCTCTTCCCGGTGACGGGCGTGCCGCTGCCTCTCGTCAGCTACGGATTCTCATCCATGCTGACCATGAGCGTGGCCCTCGGCATCATCCATTCCGCCATGCGGCAGGTGCGCCGCCAGTTGCCCAGCGAGGTCAAGATGCGCGACTTCGTGGGAGCAGCAGCCGACTGAGAGGGCCAAACCGTCAAACGGTCTGACCGCTGGAACTCCCTACCTGCAAAGGGGAGCGTCCAGCGGTTAGTCTTTTAGACGGTTTGACCATTTGGCCCCCATTCCCCCTTCACACGCTGCGCCCGCAGACGGCACAATGGGCCGATGCTCCGTGCCCGCCCCTCCGCTCCGCCCTCCGAACAGTCGTGGCAGGTGGCGGGGCTGGACGTACAGGTGCGGCGCAGTGGGCGGCGGCGAACCCTGGCCCTTCAGGTGCGCGACGGGCGCGTGACCGCTTACGCCCCGCTGGGCTTGCCCGACGCGACCATCCGCACCTTCGTCGAGGCCAAGCAGGACTGGCTGCGTCAGCATGTGCAGCAGCAGCGCCGCCGTCCCCAGGTCCCGGCGCTGGGCGACGACTCCGCACTGCCTTTTCTGGGCGAAACGCTGACGCTGCGACTGGCCCCGGTGCCGCAGGTGCGCCGCGACGGGCAGACCTTACTGGTGCCCAGCGGGGGAGACGTGACCGCCCTGGTCGAAGCCTGGACACGCGAAGCCGTTCTGCCGACGTACACGGCCCTGGTCGAGGACTATGCCTCACGGCTGGGTGCAGCCTCACGGCTGGGACGGGTACAGGTGAGCGCGACCCGCACCCGCTGGGGCAGTTGCACGGCGTCGGGCGACATTCGGCTCCACTGGGCGCTGAGCCGGGCTCCGCTGCCTGTGCTGCACTACGTCGCGCTGCACGAAGCCGCGCACCTCCTCGAACTCAATCACTCGCCGCGCTACTGGCGGCACGTCGCCCGCATCATGCCCGAGCATGAGCAGTGGCGGCAGTGGCTGCGGCAGCACGGCGAGGAACTGGGTGTGGGCGCTCAGGGCTGATAGGTCTTGAACAGTCCGGCGTTGCCCTCAGGGCTGCGAACCGGGTAGAACACCAAGCTGATGGGCAGGTTGCTGCCGCTCGACGGCACGAAATCGATGTTCAGGCGGTTGCTGTCGGGCCGCCACAGCAGCACGGGTTGCTCGGGTTGCAGGGCGTTGCCCGTGCGCGGCAGCTTGATGGTCTGGTTGATGGGGCCGTCCTGAATGTTCATGGCCCCCCGGTACAGTCCCCCGCGTGGGCTGAGGGCCACCGCCGTGTCGGCTGTGCCGTTGACTTCGAGGTCGTACAGCACGCCGTAGTTGCCCAGCAGACGCATGGGCTGCCCGGTCAGGCGGTCTACGCCCGTCACGGCGGGGTCGGTCAGGCCGTCACCGATGACCAGACGGGCGGGCAGGCGGGTCAGGTTGACGCGCAGCGAGCGCACCGCGCCGTCGAAGGTGCCGCGCTGGTGGCGTCCGTCCAGCGGCAAGTAAGGAAGCTGCTGAATGACCTGCAAGGTGGGCGGTAGTCCCTCCTCCAGCATCATGAAAGTCAGTTCGACGCGGCCCGTGGTGGTCAGGTCTTGCAGCACGTTCACGCCGCTGCCGGGACTGAGGGTGGGGCTGGCATAGGCCGCCGCCAGTTCGCCGGGGGCCAGGGTCAGGCTGTGGGTAGCGTTGCTGGCGAAATATTCCAGCAGGGTGACCTGTCCCAGTTGGCCTTCCACGCGGGTCGGGGCCGTTTCCCCCAGGCGTTCGCTGCGAACTTCGACAGGGCGGGCTTCCAGGTTGCGGGCCATGATGTACAGCCGCGCCGGGCGGCCCAGGGCGTTGAGGTGGTAGGCCAGCAGCCGCGAGCGCCCCGCCACCGTGTCCTGATACAGCACGCCGCTTTGCCGGGGCGCTTCGGGGCTGTCGCTGAACAGCAGGGGAAAACTCTCGCGCTGCACGGGCTGGGCGTACACGCTGGGGTAGTTCAGCACGCCAGGGTCGGGAAAGGCGTCACCGAGGTCGGCGTATTTGAGGGCGTAGCCCAGCGGCGTATCTATCGCTGCGCCCTCGACACGGATGGTGCGTGAAAAGGGCGCACTCTGCACGCCGCGTGCGTTGGTGACCTGCAAACTGACCGTGTAGACGCCGGGCTTGAAGAAGGCGTCCTGGTTGCCGCTCCAGCGCCGCGAGGTGATGTTGGCTCCGTCGGGGTCGAAGGAATATTCGGTGTAGACGACCCGTTCGCCCGGCGCGTAGACCGTCTTGTCGGTGGAAAAGCGGGCCTGGGGCGCGAGGGGGTTACCGCCGCTGCGAAGGGCCGTGATGGTGAGTTGCCGTCCGGCCCCGTCCGCGCTGAAGTTGGCCCCCAACCCGTCGGCCAGCAGGCGGGCACTCACGTACACCACGCCGCCGATGGTGGTGACGCTGCCCGCTTCCTGAGCGGCCCCCGCCAGCCACGCCTGCCCACTTTGCGGCGCGACCAGGAGCCGCCCGAGCTGAAGCTGCGTGCCGACCACGGTGAGGGGCTGCTCCAGCACGGCAGCGGTTTCACGCAGCGGCAGCATGACCCGCCCACCCACGTTGCGCGGCGCGGCCCCGAGGGTGACGGTCTGCCCGTTGGCGTAGGCGGTGGTCTGGTCGACACTCAGCAGAAGCTGCACCGACCCGACGTACTGCGCGGCCTGCGCCGAAAAAGGTGGCAAGCTGGGCGCGGCCCCCAGGAGCAGGGCCGCGAACAAGGGACGCAGACGGGGCAGCGAAAAACTTCGGAGTTTGGTGGGTGGGGGGAAACGGAACGCAAAACGCATTGCCCGAGTATGCCCGCTGGGGCTGATGCTTGTCTTGAGGGTTGATGGTCGATGGTTCCGCTGCGCTGATGGTTGATGGAAGGAGCAGAGGTCGCAGCGCTTTTGCCTCTTCTCCATCAACCATCAGGCCGCCAGGCCGGAACCATCAACATCCTTCTACACCACTTCCCCCTCGCCCCCATCCAACAGCGTGAAGGCCAGCGCCGAGAGCAGCAGCAGCACCGTCGCCAGGGCGCAGGCTTCGCCCAGGTTGCGCTCCCCAGGGCGGCCCAGGCGTTCGTAGAGGCCGGTGGAAAGGGTGGCCCATTCCGGGCGGGTCAGCACCAGCGTGGCCCCGAATTCGCCCAGCACCGTCGCCAGCGCCAGGGCCGCACCCCCGCGCAGGGCAGGCAGCGCCAGCGGCAGCGTCACGGTCTGTTGCGTCACCAGCGGCGAGGCTCCCAGCGTGCGGGCGGCTTCAAATAGCCGGGGCGGAATGGCCCGCAGCGCTGGCAGCAGCGAACGCACCAGCAGCGGCAGCGCCAGCAGCGTGTAGGCGGCAATCAGCAGGGGCAAGGTGGCGGCGAGGGTCGGATAGGCCAGCAGATACCCCACCGCCAGCGACACGGGCGAGACCATCAGCGGCAGCAGTGATACGGTATCCAGCACCCTGGAACGGGCCAGCCACGCCCCCAGCGCGTAGAGGGTGCCCAGCACACCCGCCGCCAGCAGCGCCAGCGCCCCGAACCGCAGTGTGTTGCCGAGCAGCAGCGGCGTCTGCTCGTCGCGCCAGAGGCTTTGCCAGTGGGCCAGCGTCAGGCCACCCGCCCCCGTCACCCCACGCAGGGCCACCGCCAGCAGCGGCGCAAAGCAGAGAAAGACCGTCAGCGCCATCAGCCCCCACAGCCCCGCCCGCGCCGCGCCCGTCGCCCTGGGCAGCCGCTGAAGCCCGACGCCCGCGCCGCCCCGCGTCAGCCAGGTATAGAGCCACGTCGCCGCCAGCGTCAGCGCCAGTTGGCCCACGATGAGGGCGCTCGCTTCGGACAGCCGCAGTTGCAGCGCGGTCAGGGTGTAAATCTCCACTTCCAGCGTGGCGTATTTTTCGCTGCCCAGCGACAGCGGCAGCCCGAAACTCAGTGCCGAATAGAGGAAGACCAGCACAAATCCTGCCGCGATGCCAGGAAAAGCCAGCGGCAGCGCCACGTCCCAGGCCGCCCGCCAGCCACCCGCACCCAGCGTCCGCGCCGCACCGACCAGGCCCACAGGCACCCGCGCAAAGCCGCCGTAAGCCAGCCGAATCATCACGGGAAGGTTGAAAAAGAGGTTGCCCCACAGCAGCAACGCGGGCGTGTCGCTGAGGTCAAGTCCGGTCAGGCGGGTCAGGTAGCCGTGCGGCCCCGCCAGGGCGGAGAGCCCCAGCACCGTGACCAGCGTGGGCGTGACAAAGGGCAGCAGCAACAGGCGTAGGAAGGGCCGTTTGCCCGCCACCTCATAGCGCGAGAGCAGGTAGGCCAGCGGCACGCCGAGCAGCAGCGCCAGCCCCGCCGTGATTCCCGCTTGCAGCAGTGTCCAGCCCAGGCGACCCAGAAAGTACGGGTCTTGCCAGACGCTCAGGTTCACACCGCCCTCCGCCAGCGTGCGCCCCAGTGGAAGAAGGAGCAGCAGCGCCGTGAAAATGAGGGCAGGCAGGGCCAGCAGCCAGCCGGTCAGGGGGCGGGGAAGCATACCGGGCAGTCTACGGGGCAGTGCCCCCCAGGCTCATTTCATGCTGGCGATGTAGGCCGCCAGATCGCTGAGGTCCTTGTCGGTGAGCGGCTTGAGCGCAATTCGCATGGTTTCGGGAGCCACCAGCCCGCCGAAGCTGGGAGCCTCATGGAATTCCTTGAGCACCGCCAGCGCGTACTTGGGCGGCAGGTTGGTCACGCTGGCGATGTGGTTGGCGTTCAGGCCGCGTCCGTTGTCCCCGTGGCAGACCGCGCAGGCGATGACGTTCCGGGCCGGGTCGCCCGCGTGGTAAAGCTGTTGCCCACGCTTGCGGGCCACGCTGTCGGTCTTCCAGGCTGGGCCAACCGCCTGAGCCGCGTAGTAGGCGCTGAGGTCGGCAATGTCCTGGTCGGTCAGTTTGCCCGCGACCCGCTGCATCACGTCGCTGGGCCGCAGCTTGGCGCGGAAGGCCGCCAGTTGAAACTGCGTGTAGTTGGGAATCTGCCCCGCGAGGCTGGGGGTGGCCTCGTTCTTGCTGACGCCGCCCGTACCGTGGCAGCCCGCGCAGGCGGCGGCGAGGGTGGCCCCCCGTGCCGCATTCGGGGTCTTGAACGTGAGGGCCAGCGGATTCTTGGCGGCAGCGGGCTTGGTGCCCTGAAGGGTGGTCGCTACCACCGATGTGCCCAGCAGAGCGGGAATCAGAACCCAGAACAAACGGTGTGAACGCGACATGGACATCCTCCTGACAGCGAGAAAAAGGGGGAACGGAGAGCAGCTTATAAATAGTGACTTCTGTCCCAATATAGGGCCATATCAGGCCGCTTCGCTACTCTCGCCCCTTCGCCTTCACGCCCTTGGTCGCGGGCTGTTTGCGCACCCATTTGACGAATTTCTGCACCTGTTCGTTCTCCTGCAAGGCTTCCAGCGTGTTGTACTGCGTCGCCAGTTCGTTAATGGAAAAGGTGCTGTGCAGGTACTGCTGACAGGCGGGGCACAGGCCTACGGTGGGTAACTCCTGCGGCTTGAGGCCCCTCCGTTTGCCCGCGATGATGGGAATGAGGTGGTGTTGCACCAGTTCAGGCACCTCGCGCCCACACAGGGCACAGGTCGGGGTTTCGGTCTCCGTTTCGGGGGCGACTTCGGGCCAGGTGGAATAAGCGTTGCGGCGGGCCATAGGGGGAGCGTAGCAGGCGCAAGTGTTTCAATCTTTTGGCGGACGCTGCGGCTGAGGCGGCACTGGAACAGTTCGCCCAGAGCGGGAAATAGAAAAAGAGCGCCCACACGGACGCCCCTTTCCAACTTGCTACCTGCTCAGTCAGCCGCGTTCTCGGCGGGGTACACCTCAATAATGCCCGCCGCGCCCATGCCGCCGCCGATGCACATGGTAATCAGGGCCTTGCCGCCGCCGCGCCGCTGCAACTCGTAGATGGCGGTGGTGGTCAGCTTGGCACCCGAGCAGCCGAGGGGGTGGCCCAGCGCAATCGCGCCGCCGTTCACGTTCAGCTTGTTCTCGTCGATGCCCAGTTCGCGCACCACGGCGAGGCTCTGGGCGGCGAAGGCTTCGTTCAGTTCGATCAGGTCAATGTCGTCCAGCGTCAGGCCAGTCTGCTTGAGCACCTTGGGCACAGCGGCGACGGGGCCGATGCCCATCAGTTCGGGGGCCACGCCCGCCACGGCAAAGCCGACGAACTTGGCAAGAGGCTTCACGCCGAGTTCCTTGGCCTTTTCGTCGCTCATCAGCAAGACGGCTGCCGCGCCGTCCGAGAAGGGGCTGGAGTTCGCCGCGCTGACGCTGCCGCCCATCTTGAACGCGGGGCGCACCTTCGCCATGTCTTCCAGGTTGGCGTCACGGCGAATCAGTTCGTCCTTGTCAAACTGCACGGTTTCGGACTTGACTTTGGCGCCTTTCACCTTGTCCACGCGCACGGGCACGGGCACGATTTCGGCGTCGAACTTACCCGCATCCTGCGCGGCGGCGGCTTTCTGGTGGCTGGCGTAGGCGAACTTGTCCTGGTCTTCGCGGCTCACGCCGTATTTGGCTGCCACGTTTTCGGCGGTCATGCCCATGCCGATGTAAGCGCCGGGGCGGGTGTCCACCAGTTCGGGATTGGGGCTGGGGTTGTGGCCGCTCATGGGCACGAAGCTCATGCTTTCCACGCCGCCCGCCAGCATCACGTCGGCCTGACCCGTTTGAATGGCCGCCGCCGCCATAGCGATGGTTTGCAGACCGCTGGAGCAGAAGCGGTTGACGGTCACGCCGCCCACGCTGTCGGGCATTCCCGCACGCAGCGCGGCGAGGCGGGCCACGTTCAGCCCTTGCTCGGCTTCAGGGATGGCGCAGCCGAGGTACACGTCTTCCACGAGGTCGGCGCTCACGCCAGCGCGTTTCACGGCTTCGTTCAGCACCAGGGCGGCGAGGTCGTCGGGGCGGGTGTTGGCGAGCGTGCCTTTCACGCCACGGCCAACAGCGGTACGAACAGCAGATACGATTACAGCGTCACGCATTTGGTTCTCCTTGGGAGGTCTAAAGGTTGAAAAGTCTGAGGGATTCAGGGGGCTGAAACGGGGTGGCTTACGCCAGCACCCGCGCCACGAACGCCTCCAACTGCTCGTCGTACTTTTTGGGGCTGATGTTCCAGGTGCGAATGTGCTTGGCCCCCTCTACGCGGTGAAATTCCACCAAGTCGGGGCGGGCGGCGGCAAAGGCTTCGGCCTGGGCAATGGGAATGGTGCGGTCACGGGTGCCGTGCCACAGCAGCATGGGAACCCTGAAGCGCGGGGCGGCGGCAATCTGGTCCACTTCGTCGAAGTTCTGCCCACTGCGGCGGGTCACGACCCACTGGGTGAAGTGGCCCACGTGCTTGGCCAGGAACTTCGGAAGGCCGTAGCGCTGCCCCTGCCAGCGGATGGTGTCGCGCCAGTCCAGCGCGGGCGAGTCCAGCATCACGCCGACCACGGGCACCGGGAAGGGCTCGAACTTGGGCCGCAGCACGTTCAGCGCAATGTTGCCGCCCATGCTGAAGCCGAACAGAATGACCCGCTTGTAGCCGTTTTGCGCGGCCCAGTGCAGCGCGCCCAGCACGTCCTCGGCCTCGGTGTCGCCCAGGGTGAGGTAGCCCTTGCCGACCTTCGGCCCCGCGTAAGCGTTGCGGAAGGTGACGAACAGCGCCCCGCAGCCCGTTCGGAGCATGGCAGGCAGCATCCGCAGCGCCTGGGCGCGTTGGCCCCCGTGTCCGTGAACGGCGACAATCAGCGCGTCCTTCTCGGCGTGATGGGGCGGGATATGCCACGCGGGAATATCGCCTACCTCGCTGTGAAGGGCCACGTGCTCAAAGTCCAGGCCCAGTTGAGCGGGCGTGCCGTTGTAGATGTAGGTGGACACCCATGCCAGCGACCCGTGCGGCAGCTTGCCCCGTTCCTGCAAGATGGGCCGCTCCACAATGGTGCCGACCATCTTGTGCGGCCCGACCACCAGATGCCCCCGATTGGGCAGCAAAGGCACGATGCCCAGCGGCCCTTTGCTGAGGGTTTCGGGCGAGGCGGGCAGGTACAGCTTGTTGCCGCGCCGCCCCACAGGAACGAAATCGCCCTTGACCCAGTGGGTCTTGGAACGCAGAACGATGTCGGCCCCCAGCAGCGCCCCGCCCAGCACCAGCAATGCGTAGCCGAGGCCACCCCACAGCGCGAGCTTGCGCTTGGGCGTTTGTTTCAGGCGTTGGAGGACAGAGGTAGACATAGAAGGTATTTTGGCTTTTCTTCCCTCGTCCCTTGTGGGAGAGGGAGGGAGCCGCGTAAGCGGCGGAAGGGTGAGGGGGCCACCCAGTTAGCGTGTTTTGAACCAGTTTTATTGCACTGATTGAGCGATGGCGCTGGTCTGGACGCCCCCTCACCCCTTGCTTCGCAAGGCCCTCTCCCGCAAGGGGCGAGGGTCAGTCACATCAGTTGCGCAGCGGTTTCCCAGTCTTCAGCATGTGCTCGATGCGCTGCTGCGTGCCCTTCTTGCCCAGCAGGGTCAGGAAGGCGTCGCGTTCCAGGTCGAGGAGGTGCTGCTCGCTGACCTTGGCGGTACGGTTGTTGCCCGTGCCACCGCTCAGCACGCGGGCGAGTTCATTGCTGACGACCAGATCGTAGTCGGTCACGTAGCCGCCTTCGTGCATGCCGTACAGCGCCGACTTGATGGCCCCGATGGCGGCGTCGCCCATCACGGGGATGTCCTGACGCATCACGGGCTGCACGTAGTCGGGGGCCAGGGCCAGCACGGTGCGCTTGGCTTCTTCCAGCACCAGATTCTTGTTCATGACCACCGTGTCGTGGTCTTGCAGGAATCCCAGCTTGCGGGCTTCCAGGGCGCTGGTGCTGACCTTGGCGGTGCCGATGAGTTCAAAGGCACGCTGCACGGCGGGCAGCAGGCTCGCGCCGAGCTTCTGGCCGGGGTGCAGTTGGTCGGTAAAGCGCAGCAGCATTTCCTTGGTGCCGCCGCCGCCAGGAATCAGGCCCACGCCCACTTCCACCAGACCCATATAGGTTTCGGCGCTCGCCACGATGCGGTCGGCGTGCAGGCTGAACTCGCAGCCGCCACCCAGCGTCATGCCGAACGGCGCGGCGACGGTGGGGTGCGGGCTGAAGCGCATGGAGGTGCTGACCTGCTGGAACTGCTTGATCATGTCGTCCAGTTCGTCCCATTCCTCGGCCTGGGCTTGCGAGAGAATCAGCGGCAGGTTGGCCCCCGCGCTGAAGTGCTCGCCCTGGTTGCCCACGACCAGACCCGCGTAGCCCATGTCCTGTACCAGCTTGTGCGCGTCCTGCACGGCCCTGAGCTGGTCTTCGCCCAGCGCGTTCATCTTGGCGTGCCATTCCACCAGCAACACGCCGTCGCCCATGTCCACGATGCTCGCGCCCGCACGCTTCTTGACGACCTTGCTGGCGTCTTTCTTCAGGTCGGCAATGATGAAGTAAGGCGCTTCATACTTGGTCTTCTCGCCTGCGGGGGTGAAGGTTTCGTCGCCGTTGTAGAACTTGTCGGCTCCCGTTTCCTTCATCTTGGCGAGCAGGGGGGGCAGGGTGCGGCCTTCGGCTTCCAGGTTCTTGATGACCTGCTGCACGCCGATGGTGTCCATCGTTTCGAACGGCCCCTGCTCCCAGCCGAAGCCCCACTTCAGCGCGTTGTCGATATCTTGCAGGCGGTTGGACACGTTGCCCGCCATCTTGGCGGCGTACCAGAAGCCGTCGTTCATGGAGGCGCGCAGGAAGTCGCCTTCCTTGCCCTGAGCGGTGTACAGGGCGTTCACGCGCTCGGCCAGGGGCCTCCCCTTCACGGCGTCTACGGCGGCGACCTTGACCTTGCCCTGGTCTTCGTACTCGCCCGTTTGCAGGTTCAGGTTGAGAATCTTGGTCTTGCCCTTCTCGTCCTTGGTCTTCTTGTAGAAGCCGCTGCCGGACTTGTCGCCCAGAATCCCCTTGTCGACCATGTTCTTGAAGCTCTCGGTCAGGGTGAAATCTTCGTCGTCGGGGGTGGCGCTGCCCATGTCGGTGGCGACGTGGCTGATGATGTCCAGACCCGACAGGTCGGCGGTGCGGAAGGTGGCCGAGGAAGCGCGGCCCAGCGCAGGCCCGGTCAACTGGTCCACTTCGGCAGGGGTCAGGCCGAACTTCTCCATGTGCTGCATGGCGCGGACGATGCCGTACACGCCGATGCGGTTGGCGACGAATCCGGGCACGTCGTTGGCGATGACCACGCCTTTGCCCAGCGTGTTGCGCGAGAATTCTTCCAGCGATTTCAGCACTTCAGGCGCAGTCTTGTCGGTGGGAATCAGTTCCAGCAGGTGCAGGTAGCGGGGCGGGTTGAAGAAGTGGGCGCCCACGAAACGGCGCTGGAAGTCCTCGGAGCGGCCCTCGATTTGCAGGTGCATGGGGATGCCCGACGAGTTGGACGAGATGATGGCGGTCTTTTTGGCGACTCCTTCCACCTTGGCCCAGAGGTCTTTTTTGGCGTCCAGCTTCTCGATGATGGCTTCCAGAACCCAGTCGCAACCCCCCAGCTTCTTGAGGTCGTCTTCCAGGTTGCCGACTTCAATCAGCTTGGCGCGCTCGGCGTCCATGAAGGCAGCGGGGCGGGCCTTGAGCGCACGCTCCGCGCCTGCTTTGGCGAGGAAGTTGCGGTCGGGCTTGTCGGGCAAAACGATGTCCAGTAGCAGCACGGGAATTCCCGCGTTGGCGAGTTGCGCGGCGATGGCGGCACCCATCACGCCCGCACCGATGACGGCGGCTTTTCTAATCTTCATGTGACCTCCGGTAAGACTGTTTATGCTGAGTTTGTACTCGGTCTAAAGTTTAGCGGATGTGCGGGACGGATGTCCATGTCGGCATAGCTTGAGAAACCACGCGGCAGCCTCATTTGACCCGTTCCCGTCCCATCTTCCCATGTTGCAAGGGGACGCGTTCCACCACCAGCGGACCAAGCGGCCCCAGCGTAATGCCTGGATGCGGCTCGTCGCAGCCCCAGCGTGCCTGGAGCGGCGGCAACTCGCTCAGCAGGTTCAAGATGATGGTCTGCGCCAGATGCATCCCCAGGCAGGTGCGCTCTCCGCCACCAAACGGCAGATAGGCCCAGGCGGGTGGCGAACTGTTCCAGCGCTCCGGCTTGAAGGAGAGCGGTTCGGCCCACAAGCGCGGGTCACGCCCAGTTAGGTAAGGCGAGTAAAGCGCCAGCGTGCCGCGTGGCAGGGTCACGCCTTCCCATTGCACTTCGCGGCTCAGGCGGCGGCTGCCCATCCACCCCGGCGGGTAGAGCCGCAGAACTTCTTTCAAGACGGCGGGGTGCTGCTCGGGCGTGTGCCATTCGGGATGTTTGGCGAGTTCCCACACGGCGTAGGCCAACGCATGTGTGGTGGTGTCATGAGCGGCGGCCAGACTCACCCGCGTTTCCAGCAGTCCACCGGGCAAAGGGGCCAGACGGCTCAGCAGGTCGTAGGTCGGCTGAGCCAACCGTGCCTGGGCCAAACGCCTCAGTTCGGCTTCGATCCGTTTGAACAGCAGTGGGCGCGGCAGGGCAGGCACGGGAAACGGTTGGCGCAACGGAGCCAGAAAAGCCGCGAGTAGCCCGTCATCAAACTCCGCGCTGAAATACGCCCTATTGAGTCGCTGCCTCACCACTTCATCCGCCCACGCCAGCGCGTCGAAGGGCACAGTCGGCAAGGTCAACCCGCCACGCCTCATCTCCTGACGCAGCTCTGCCAGGGCCGCCTTGCCGAATCCCGGATTCATCAGCCGTCGCCTCTGCGCGTGCTGCGGGGCATCGGTCAGGATGACGCCACCCGATAAATACGGCACCATCTGCGAAAAACTCCCCGCACTGATAAAGGTCGCCGGGTCGGTCAAAAGTCTCTTATTCCATCCCGGACTGAAGCCGACAACCGCAGGCAGGCCCAGTCGCAGTCGGAAAAGTCCACCTTCCTGCGCTCTTGCCAACCTCGCGCCCTCCTCAATCAGCTCCAAGGGATGCCGCGCCCAGTCCCAAAGGTGACCGTTGCCGGGTTTCGGCGGAGGCTCAGGCAAAAGGCGTAGTGAAGTCATGAAAACAAAATACGGCGTCCCGGAAGGCGTTTTCTCCCGATTTGGCCCGGCCAGGGAAGTGGACAGGCGCAGGGGGTTGACAGATTTCCAGGGTGCGGGTACTATTTCTGAGCCTCGAACGAGGC
>NZ_JAUNHK010000141.1:1728-5229 GCF_030523985.1 Deinococcus sp. | reverse complement strand
CCTCCAGTTGCCCCGTCGCCTTGAGGTGGGCGATGCTGCGGCGCAATTGCTCCATCAGCGGGCGCTGAATCACCCGCATCAGCCGCGTGACCACCCGGTTGCCTGCCACCTCGGAAAGCATCAGGTGAAACTGCATGTCGGCCTCGGCGTAGGCAGTGGGGTCGTCCATCGCGCCTCGCATGGCGTCTACCGCGCCGCGCAGTTGCCGCACCTGGGCGGGTGTGGCCTGCGCCGCCGCGTGCGAGATGGTGAAGGCTTCGAGCATCCGCCGCGCTTCGACCAGTTCACCGAATTCCTGCTCGTCGCCCACCACGCCCAGCCAGCCGTCGAAGGTGGGGGCCGAGTCGGTCACGCTGCGCACCACCGTGCCGCGTCCGGGGGTGGCGTCCACCAGTCCGGCGGCAATCAGCACGCTGACGGCCTCGCGCACCCCCGCCAAGCTGGTGCCGAACTGCTGCGCCAGTTCACGTTGCCCCGGCAGGCGGTCACCGGGCTTGTAGGTGCCGCTATTGATGAGTTGCTGAAGTTGCTCGGCAATATCGGCCCCCACCGAGCGTCGCTTGGGCAGAGGGCGAATGGGAGAGGCGTGACGGGCAGACATTGCCCCGCAGTGTAAAGCCACGGCGCGGGGCCACTTTGCCCTTTCTTTGACCGGGTACAAACAGCCCTGCTGACTTGTTCAGAACAATTGACATTCGGGACAAGCACTCTTACCCTGGGTTCACACTTCTTAATTGCACGTTTAGAAAGTCGGGCGCAGACCCAAAGTAAGGCTGCCCCACGGGAGGAAGGCTATGGAACAAGCCGCGTCGGTCTGGACGCAGAATTACGCGCCGATTGGGGGGAGCATCTGGCTGTCCACCCTGGCCGCGCTGATTCCGGTCGTTTTCTTTTTTGTCGCTCTGGTGGGCCTGCGGCTGAAGGGCTATGTGGCGGGCGGGCTGACCGTGCTGCTCGCCTTTCTGGTGGCGGTGCTGGGCTACGGGATGCCACTCGCCAAGGCAGTCTGGGCCACGCTCTACGGCTTCGGCTACGGGCTGTGGCCGATTGCCTGGATTATCGTGGCGGCGGTCTTTCTGTACAAAATTGCCGTCAAGACCGGGCAATTCGAGGTCATTCGCCAGTCGGTGCTGAGCATCACCGAAGACCAGCGGCTCTTGGTGGTGCTCATCGGCTTTTGCTTCGGCGCGTTTCTGGAAGGAGCCGCCGGATTTGGAGCGCCCGTCGCCATCACGGCGGCGCTGCTGGTCGGACTGGGCCTGAACCCGCTGTACGCCGCTGGCCTGTGCCTGATTGCCAACACCGCGCCCGTCGCGTTCGGGGCGCTGGGCATTCCGATTACGGTGGCGGGCAGCCTGACCGGGATTCCGGCACATACCATCGGCGCGATTGCGGGGCGGCAGTTGCCGCTGCTGGCGCTGTTCGTCCCGTTTTTCATGGTCTACCTGATGGACTCGGGCAAAGGCGGCGCAAAAGCGGGTATGAAAGGCGTGCGTGACCTGTGGCCCGCGCTGCTGGTCGCCGGACTCAGCTTTGCGGTGACGCAGTACCTCACGTCCAACTACCTGGGGCCGGAACTGCCCGACATCACCTCGGCGCTGGTCAGCCTGCTCGCCACCGCCGGGTTCCTGAAGATGTGGAAGCCCGCCGAAATTCAGCCCATTCCGGCCCCTCAGACGGTGGGGGCGGCGTATCGCCCAGTGACCGAACCGACCGTGACCGAACTGACCGCCGCCAAAGTAGTCAAGGCCTGGTCGCCCTTCCTGCTGCTCACGCTGTTCGTGGTGGTGTGGAGCCTGCCCGCGTTCAAGGCACTCTTCGACCTCAAGACGCCCGGCCCGCTGTCGTGGATGGTGCTGCACTGGGACGTGCCCACGCTGCACAACCAAGTGATGAAAGTCGCCCCCATCGTGGCCGAGCCGACGCCCTACGCCGCCAGTTACAAGCTCGACTGGTTTTCCGGCACGGGCACGGGCATTTTCCTCGCCGCGCTGGTCAGCATGGCGGTGCTGGGCATGAAACCGCGTGAGGGCGTGCAGACCTTCGTGGAAACGCTGAAAGAACTCGCCTATCCCATCCTGAGCATCATGTTCGTGCTGGGCTTCGCCTACATCGCCAACTACTCGGGCCAGAGCGCGACGATGGCGCTCGCGCTGGCGCAGACCGGACACCTGTTCCCGCTGTTTTCGCCCATGCTGGGCTGGCTGGGCGTGTTCCTGACGGGTTCGGACACGTCGTCCAACGCCCTGTTCAGCGGGTTGCAGCAGGTCACCGCGCAGCAGATCGGCGTCAACCCCGCGCTGACCGTCGCCGCCAACACCACCGGGGGCGTGACGGGCAAGATGATTTCGCCCCAGAGCATCGCGGTGGCCTGCGCCGCCGTGGGACTGGTGGGCCGCGAGAGCGAACTGCTGCGCTTTACGGTCAAAAAGAGCCTGGGCTTTCTGGCGGTCATCATGGTCATCACGTACCTTCAGGCGTATGTGGTGCCGGGGATGCTGCCCAAGTAACGAGCGACGAGGGGTCGAGGAGTCGGGGCGGCGAGATTTGGGCCGCTTGGCTTCTCGACCTCTCGACCCCTTTTCCCTTTCCAGAGGAGTGCTATGCAGATTGACCTTTTCCTGACCTGCGTCAACGACGCGCTGTTTCCCGGCACCGGGCAGGCCACCGTGCGGCTGCTGGAGCGCCTGGGCCACACCGTCAACTTCAACCCCTGTCAGACCTGCTGCGGGCAGATGCACCTGAATTCCGGCTACCGTGACGACGCGCTGGCGCTGGCCCGCAAATTCGTGCGCGACTTTGCCGACTCGGAAGTGGTGGTCACGCCCAGCGGTTCCTGCGCGGCGATGGTGCGCGAACTGTACCCGGAGGCGGCGCGCTGGGCTGGGGACGAACAGCTTCTTGGGGATGTGGAGAAGCTGGCCCCCCGCGTGTTTGAATTGTCCGAGTTCTTGGTGAACAAACTCGGCGTCACCGACGTGGGCGCGTATTACCCGCATCGCGTCACCTACCACCCGACCTGCCACGCCATGCGCTCGCTGCGGGTGGGCGACGCCCCGCTGAAACTTCTGCAAAACGTGCGCGGCATGACGCTGCTGGAACTGGAAGGCGCCAACGAATGCTGCGGCTTCGGTGGCACCTTCGCCGTGAAAAACCCCGACGTGAGCGCGGCGATGCTGACCGACAAGGCGCGGCACATCATCGACACAGGCGCGGAAGCCTGCACCGCCGGGGACAATTCCTGCCTGCTGCACATCGGCGGCGGGCTGCATCGCCTGCGCAGCGGCACGCGCACGGTGCATCTGGCTGAGATTCTGGCAAGTACCGAACAGGAGGTCTTGGCATGAGCAACCACGGAGGACTCCACCCCGCCCAGCCCTTTCCCAAAGCCGCCCGCGAACAGGTTCTCAAGGCCCAGCTTCGCGCCAACCTCCGCAAAGTCACCCACACCATCCGCGACAAACGGGCGAACGTGGTGGCGGAATTGCCCCACTGGGAGGG
>NZ_JAUNHK010000141.1:0-1628 GCF_030523985.1 Deinococcus sp. | reverse complement strand
TTCGCCATTGCCGAAACCGGAACCGTGTGCGTGGTCGAGTCCGAGGGCAACGGGCGCATGTGCCTGACCATGCCGGAGGTGCTCGTCAGCATCATGGGCATCGAGAAGGTGCTGGACAAGGTCGAGGACATCAGCGTGTTCATGGAGCTTTTGCCGCGTTCCTCCACCGCCGAGCGCATGAACCCCTACAACTCGTTCTGGAGCGGCGTGACGCCCGGCGACGGGCCGCAGGAATTCCACCTGATTTTGCTCGACAACGGCAGAACGAACGTGCTGGCCGACGACTTTGGGCGGCAAACCTTGCGCTGCATTCGCTGCTCGGCCTGCCTGAATGTCTGCCCCGTCTACGAACGGGCGGGCGGACACGCCTACGGCTCGGTCTATCCCGGCCCCATCGGCGCGATTCTGACGCCGCAACTGCTCGGTATGCACGACAAGAACGCCAACACGCTGCCGGGTGCCTCCACCCTGTGCGGCGCGTGCTACGACGTGTGCCCGGTCAAAATCAACATTCCGCAGGTGCTGATTTACCTTCGCACCCAGGCCAACGTGCAAAAGGGCCTGAGCGCCGAAGCCCTCGCCATGCAGGGCATGAAATTCGTGATGTCCGAGGGTTGGCGGTTCGAGGGCGCACTCAAACTCGCCCGCATGGGCCAGGGGCCACTGGTGCAGGGCGACGCCATCACCTCGCTGCCAGGGCTGCTGGGCGGCTGGACGCAGTCGCGGGATTTGCGCCCCTTCCCGAAAGAGGGGTTCCGCGAGTGGTGGAAGCACCGCGAAGGGGGCGGAAGGCAGATGGCAGAGGGCAAGGCCGCGCCGCCTGAAGCCGTGCAGAAGGACGGGGGTGGCAAGTTCGGCGCCGAAGCCCCCCGCGAGGACACGCCATGACCGACATCCCCTCCACCGCCGAAGCCAAGCTGGAAATGCTCACCCGCATCAACCGCGCCATTGCCGGGGCCGAGCCGCGACCGCTGCCGCCTTACCCGGTGTCCGCGCCGCTGACCCGCGCCGAAATCCTGCACCAGTTCGAAGACCGGATTCTGGATTACAAGGCGGCCTACACGCACGTTTCCGCCGCCGAACTGCCGGGGGCGATTGCGGCGGCGCTCGGAGACGCTCGGCGCGTGGTCGTGCCCGCCGGGGTGCCCAGCGAGTGGCTCACGCCTGGGCTGGACGTGCTGCGCGACGAGCCGAAGCTGTCCAACGCCGAACTCGACGGGGCCGAGGCCGTGCTGACCGGGTGCGCCGTCGCCATCAGCGAAACGGGCACCATCATCCTCGACCACCGGGAAGACCAGGGCCGCCGCGCCCTGTCGCTGATTCCCGACCTGCATGTGTGTGTGGTGCGTGAGGAACAGGTGGTGCAGACCGTTCGGCAGGGGGTGGGTGCCGTCGCCGCCAGCGTGCGCGAAGGCCGCCCGCTGACGTGGCTTTCAGGCGGCAGTGCCACCAGCGACATCGAACTGGTGCGGGTGGAGGGCGTTCACGGGCCGCGCCGCTTGCATGTGATTGTGGTGCCGTGACCCCCGCTGTGCGTCACCTCGTCGTCATGGGTGTCTCGGGCTGTGGCAAGAGCACGCTGGGACGCGAACTGGCGCGGGTGCTGGGCTGGCCTTTCGCGGAAGGGG
>NZ_JAUNHK010000140.1 GCF_030523985.1 Deinococcus sp. | reverse complement strand
CCCATCATTGGCCTACGACTTCTTCTTCCTGAACTCGGTTGAGATAAAAACCTGACCTCTCCCTTCTGCCCTCCGCATCCTCAACAAACCCGCAACCCTGCTCCCCTTTGACCGCACGCCCCCGCGCCCTAAGCTCCCAGGTAATTCACCCCAGGAGGAATACACCATGATGGACATTTTCAACATGCTTGGCGGTATGGGCCAGGCCCAGCAGCAGGTCAGCAACCAACTCGGCACCGACCCCCGCCAGACCGAAGCGGCCCTGGAAGCCGCCGTGCCGCTGCTGCTCGGCGCGATGACCCGCAACGCCGCGCAACCCGGCGGCCTCGACGCCCTCGCCGCAGCGGTCAACCAGCACGACGACAGCGCCATGCTCGGCTTTCAGCAGGGCCAGATGCCCGACCTGAACGAAGGCCAGAAGATTCTGGGCCACGTCTTCGGCGGGCAGCAGCAGGCCGCCGCCAACGCGATTAGCCAGCGGGCGGGCATCAACCCTCAGATGGCGATGCAACTCCTGATGATGGTCGCGCCCCTGATTCTGAGCTACCTCAGCAACCGTTCGCGCAGCCAGGGCGGGCAGATGGGCGGCGGCATGGGCCTGCCCGGTGGCATGGGCGGGGCAATGGGCGGGGGCCTCGGCTCCATTCTGGGCGGCTTGCTGGGCGGGGGCATGGCAGGCGGCGCAGCGGGCGGCCTCGGCAGCGTGCTGGGCGGAATGCTCGGCGGCGGTCAGCCCCAGGCGCAGCCCTACCAGCAACCCCAGAGCGGCGGGGCCATGTTCCCCGGTTTCCCCGGTGGACAGACGCAGCCCCAACAGCCCCAGATGGGCGGGCAGATGGGACAGGGCGGCGACCTGCTCGGCACCCTCAACCGCACCCTTGACCGCGACGGCGACGGCAACGCGCTCAACGACCTGATTGGAATGTTCGGGGGACGCCGCTAAGAGGCGGATGGCTGAAGGCGGATGGCAGATGGCTTAAAAGCCTTCACCGGATGCCGACCCCTGACACTTCATCCTGACAAACAAGCAAAAAAAAGGCCCTTGGGAGCACTGCCCCAGGGGTCCTCTCTTTTTGCCTTCAGCTATCCGCTATCTGCCATCCGCTATCCGCTCACTGCGGCGGCAACACCAGCTTCCCCTCCAGCGGCGTACTCAGAACGATGGAGGTGTCGCAGGTAAAGCCCAGGTCAATCAGTTCGCCCAGCAGCATTTCCAGCGCCGCCACGTCGGGCACTGACACTTTCAGAATGCAGGAATTGTCGCCCGTGACCGAGTGGCATTCCAGCACGCCGTCGCGTTCGCGTGCCCAGCGCACCAGGGTGGGGTCGTTGCGCCCAGAGTCCTTGACGCCGATAAAGGCCGTGATGGTGCGGCCCAGCGGCTTGCTGGCGACCCGCACGCCGTAGCCCAGGATGATGCCCGCGTCTTCCAGGCGGCGAACCCGCTCGGTCACGGCGGGGGCCGACAGTTCGATGCGCCGCCCCAGTTCGCGCATACTCAGGCGCGAGTCCTGCTGCAGTTCCTGCAAAATCCGTTGGTCAAGCGCATCCAGACTGTAAGTGGAAGACTTCATACCCTGTCAGCTTAGCATTTGACAGGTCAAGATAGGTTTTCTTCGCTCACTTGCCCTGTTCCTTCCTGATACTTGCCAAGCGTGGCCCCGGTCATGCCGCCGTGAGGCCGCAGCGGGTAGACTGACCTCTGCTATGGACATGAAGAAGCTCATGAAGCAGATGCAGCAGGCCCAGGTCGCTGCGACCAAGATTCAGGAAGACCTCGCCGCGCAGACGGTGGAAGGCACCGCCAGCGGGCTGGTCACGGTCAGCATGAACGGGCACGGCAAGGTACAGACCCTCAAAATCAAGCCCGAAGCGGTAGACGGCGACGATGTGGAAGCCCTCGAAGACCTGATTCTGGCTGCCATCAACGACGCCGCCGAAAAAGCCGACGCGTTGCAGCGTGAAGCGACGGCGGGCCTGGGAATTCCCGGATTTTGAGGACTCGCTGCGCCAGGCAGATGGCAAACGGCAGCTGGCAAATGGCAAATGGCCGCTTTGAGTTGCTGCTGTGGGGGCAGGCATGAAATACCCTCCTTCCCTCGTCTCGCTTATTCGTGAACTCTCGCGCCTGCCGGGAATCGGCCCCAAGAGTGCCCAGCGCCTCGCTTTTCACCTGTTCGAGCAGCCGCGTGAGGACATCGAGCGGCTGGCCTCGGCGCTGCTGGAAGCCAAGCGCGACCTGCACGTCTGCCCCATCTGTTTCAACATCACCGACGCCGAAAAGTGCGACGTGTGCGCCGACCCCAGCCGCGAACAGCAGACCATCTGCGTGGTGGAAGAACCCGGCGACGTGATCGCCATCGAGCGCAGCGGCGAGTACCGGGGGCTGTACCACGTCCTGCACGGCGTCCTGAGTCCCATGAACGGCGTCGGCCCCGACAAACTCCACATCAAGCCGTTGCTGCCGCGTGTGCAGCCGGGGATGGAAGTCATTCTGGCGACGGGTACGACGGTGGAAGGCGACGCCACCGCGCTCTATCTGCAACGCCTGCTCGAACCCCTGGGGGCCGACATCAGCCGCATCGCCTACGGTGTCCCGGTGGGCGGTTCGCTGGAATACACCGACGAAGTCACGCTGGGCCGCGCATTGACAGGCCGCCAGCGCGTGAGCAAGCGCGAGCCGTAGGTATCCGTTACTCTGGGCCATGCTTTCCGCTGTCCCCGCTGACCCCGCAGAATGGCTGCGTCCTGCGCCTCTGCGGGGCCGCTTTATTGCCCTGGAGCCGCTGACCACCGACCACGCCGCCGGACTGTGCGCCGGAGCGGATGCGTCTACCGTGGAGTTTCTGGCGCGGGGCGGCCCCCAGGAAAACACGCCGCAGGAGTGGGCCGCTTATATTGAGCGTTTGACCATACCGGGCCGCGTCAACTGGGCCATGCTGGACACCTCGGGCGCGGTGCTGGGGCGCATCAGCTACAGCGAGGTCAGGCCCGCTGACCGCTGGGTAGAAATCGGCACCATGTTGCTGCCGATCGCCCAGGGCACCTCCGCCAACCCCGAAGCCAAACTGCTGCTGCTCACCCGTGCTTTCGAGGAACTGGGCGCGGGCCGGGTGCATTTCAAGGTGGACAGCCGCAATGCCCGCAGCCTCCGGGCGATGGAAAAACTGGGGGCGGTGCGCGAGGGCACGCTGCGCCGCTATCAGGTACGGCCCGACGGCTACGCCCGCGACTCGGTGATGTTCAGCATCCTGGCGGACGAGTGGGCCGGGGTCAAAGCCGGACTGGAAGCGCGGCTGGGAGCCTACCCGGCGCGTTAAACCCCACTCTGCGGTCAAAAGAAAACCCCCGCCCTCCAGACCGGAGGCGGGGATTTTTCAGGGTGAAGGTCAGCCGTTCTTTTTAGGCGTCCACTTCTTGCGGCCCGTTTCGGGGTTGACTTCCGCACTGGTCGGCGCCGCCTCGGTGGGCGCAGCGGGCTGGGTGGTCACGGGGGCAGCACTCTGGGCACTGTCGGGGGCCGAGGTCGCCTGCTGGCCTTCTTCCAGGCCGTTTACGCCGACTTCGTCCAGCACCACATGCTCGGTGATGGGGGCGGGGGTCGCCTCGGCCTTGGCCTTCGGATTCCACTTCTTGCGCTCTCCCGTGGCGGCAGGCGCGGGGCTGGCCTGGGCAGGCGACTGGGCCTCACTGGACGATTGGGCTTCGACAGGCGGCTGGGGCAGCGGGTCCTGAATGTCGTCCTGGGCGAGCGCGGCAGGAGCGGCGGCAGGCTGGGGGGCCACTTCAGCCGCAGCCGGGGCCTTCGCCTTGGGGTTCCAGGCTTTGCGGCCCGTCGCACCCGTCGCCGCAGGAGCAGCGGGGGCCGTTTCCTGAGCCTGGGCCACCGGAGCCGGGTTCACGTCGTCACGCACGACAGCGGGCGCAGCGGCAGGGGCGGGCGTTTCGGCCTTGCCCTTGGGGTTCCAGGCTTTGCGGGCGGGCGCAGCACCGTCGGCAGCGGGTGTGGGGGCCGCCGCAGGAGCCGTCTCCTGGGCCACCGACTCGGCACTCACGTCGTCGGCCTTCGCCTTGGGCTTCCAGGCTTTGCGGGCCGGGGCGTCACCCTGGGGCGCAGCCGGAGCAGCGGGGGCAGGCGTCGCCGCGCTCACGTCGTCGCCGCCTTTGGGCTTCCACGATTTGCGGGTGGCTGCAACGGGCGTGCCTTCGCCACTGGGGGCCGGGCTGGGGGCCGCCGCCTGCGGTTCGGGCTGGGTGCCCGCGTTCGCCACCGGGCTGCCGGGCTGGGCGTTCTCCACGTCGGCGCTGGTGGTGCCGACCACGTCGTCCTTGGGGGCGTCGGCGGCGGGGGCGTCCCCGGTGCGCTCCATCGGCAGGGCGGCGTTGGGCACTTCCACCTCGGCGGAGGGCGCGGCTTCGGGCTGCACCCATTCCCCGCTGGCCCGCTGCACGCTTTCGAGCATCAGTTCGGCCACGTCCTTGACGATGATGTCGTCGCGCTTCTGCTTTTCGGGCGTGGAGTTCATCATCGCCTTGCAGAAGGGGCAACCCACCGCCACGACCTTCTCCTGCACCTGCCCGGTGCGCTCGTACTCGCTCACGCGCTCGGCGGCTTCGTCCAGACGGGCCTGCAACTCGCGGAAACGGTTGTCGGACACGCGCTCGCGGCCTTCTTCCTCTTCCTTCCAGAACTGCGCCCCGCCCGCGCCACAGCAGAAGCTGTTTTCGCGCTGGCGCTCGATGTCCAGAATGTCGCCCGCCATTTTGGTGATCAGGGTGCGCGGCGCGTCGTAGACCCCGTTGTGGCGGCCCAGGTAGCAGGGGTCGTGGTAGACCACGTCGTCCTGAAGCTGCGCCAGCGGCAGCTTGCCCGCCCGCACCAGTTCTTCGAGGTACTCGGTGTGGTGAACCGTGCGGTAGTCCCCGCCGATCTGCTTGTACTCGTGCCCGATGGCGTTCATGCAGTGCGGGCAGGTCGCCACGATCAGCTTGGGCGCAATCTGGTTGAGGGTTTCCACGTTTTCCTGCGCGAGCTGCTGGTACAGGAATTCGTTCCCGGCGCGGCGGGCGGCGTCACCCGTGCAGGCTTCTTTCTTGCCCAGCACCGCGTAGTTCACGCCGGCTTTGTCCAGCAGTTGCACGAAGGAGCGGGCGACTTTCTGAGCGCCGGGGTCGTAGGCAGCGGCGCAACCGACCCAGTAGATCACGTCGGGTTCGGGGTTTTCGTCAATGGTGGGCACCTTGAGGCCCTCGGCCC
>NZ_JAUNHK010000139.1 GCF_030523985.1 Deinococcus sp. | reverse complement strand
GCTCCACAGCAGATGCGCCCGTGAGCGCAACTCGTCGGTGTGTCCGTCGGGGCCGCCGATGGCGAAGGCGAGTTCGCCCGTTCCGCCGAGCGCCTGTCCGTCCAGATAGTCGCTGAGCTTTTCGCTGGAAAACTGCCTGCCGCGTGGGTCAAGCAGAATCAGCGGACTTTTGCCTGCCGCCCTCAGCACCGCTTCGCTCTCGGCCTGCTGCGTTTTGCCCGTCACCCGGCTGACCTGAAGTTTGTGGTAGCGCCGCAGCCGCTTTTCATACTCGTCCCAGCCTGCGCGGGCATAGGCGAGTTTGGGTTCTCCGACGGTGATGAGGTGCAGGCGCATAGGTTACAGGGTAAGGCCCACTTCCCTCACCTCTTCACCCGCTGAACCTTCCGCACCTGTTCCTGCAAAGCCTGAAGGGTGTCTGCCCCAGGTTCGCGCCCGTAGCGCAGGCGGTTGAAGGTCTGCACGATGGCGTGGAGCAGTTCGGCCTGTTCGGGAGACTGGGCGGCGGCCCGCTGGGCATAGGCGCTGGGCGTTTCGCCGGGGCCACGCGCCAGCCCCAGCCGCTGCGTGAGGGTGTAGAGGGCCAGCAGCGCCGGGTCACGCGGGCGGGCCGAGCGGCGCAGGAAGGCCAGCGCGGGCAGCAACAGCAGCCCCGCCAGGGCCAGCAGGCCCAGCAGGTACAGCGGCGAAGTGGTGTCCCGCACACCCAGGCGCGACAGCAGCGAACGTTGTTGCTCGCCGTCGTAGCTGGCGACCCAGGTGTTCCACTGGTTTTGCAGGGCGTCGAAGCGCAGTTTCAGTTGCTCCAGCCGGGTTTTTTGCAGCGGGGCAGCGGCGCGGGGCTGGGCCAGGGCCGTCGTCAGGTCGGTGCGAATGCGGGCGGGCGCGACGGCGGCGGTGGGGTCCACCCGCACCCAGCCTTCGCCTTCCAGCCAGACCTCGTTCCAGGCATGGGCGTTTTGCTGGCGCACGATGAGGTAGCCGCCGTTGGGGTTGACCTCGCCGCCCTGATAGCCGCCGACCACCCGCGCCGGAACGCCCGCCGCCCGCATCAGCACCGCGAAGGCACTCGAATAGTGTTCGCAAAAGCCCTGACGCGTGCCGAACAAGAAGGCGTCCACCCGGTTCTCGGCAGGCAGTGTGGGCGGGGAAAGGGTGTAGCTGAAGTTGTTGTTTTGCAGGTACGCCAGCGCGGCCTGTACCCGTTGCCGGGGTTCCAGCGTGCGCCACTGCGCGGCCAGGGCCAGGGCCTGCGGATTCTGTCCGGCGGGGAGCAGCAGGTCGAAGTCGAGGCGCTCGCTGCTTTCTATGCGGCCCAGGCGGGCAGCGCGACTTTGCCAGTCGTAGCGCGTACGCAGACCGCTGGGCCGCAGCGTCACCGTCTGAAAGCCCGAGGTCAGTATCGTCGGGCGTGGATAATTCATCGGCACGTCCAGGGTCAGCAGCCAGGGCTTGCCGCTCGGTTCCAGCGTGGTGGTGTACGTCCACAGGGGGGCCGTAGCAATGGGTTCGACGGAAGGATTGGCGAAGCGCCGCCGCACCTGCGTCCAGCGTTCGCCGTCGTAGTTTTCGTAGACCGGGCCGCGCCAGTACAGTTCGTCCTGCGGCGGCAGCTCGCCGCTGAAATCGGCGCGGAAGGCCACCTCGGTGCTCTGGGCCAGGTTGCTGAATTCGCCCGCCGTGATTTCGTCGGCCAGTCCGGTGCGCGCCCCCTGCTGCACGGGCAATTGCCACAGCGGGCCGTCTGGACGCGGAAAAAACACGAACAGCAGCACGGTCATGGGCAGCGAGAGCAGCAGCAGCCGTCCAGTCTGACCCAGCAGCGGGCGCGGCAGCAGGTTCAGGCCACCGTCCGGATTCATCCAGCGGGCCGCCGCCGAGAGCAGCAGCGTGGTCGCCAGCAGCACGTGCAGCGCCGTCAGTGGCCCTTGGTCGTGGAAAAAGTGCGTGCTGACGATGAACAGGCCCAGCAAAGAGAGCAGCCGGGCGTCGCGCACCGTGCCCGTTTCGGCGGCCTTGAGTGCCAGCAGCAGCGCCAGAATCGCCGTGCCGCCGTCCGCGCCCAGCAGGGTTCCGTAGTGGCTGTTCAGCCCCAGCCCCGCGCCCACCGCCAGCAGGCCCAGCAGCAACGGGGGCAGCGGCGCGAGGCGGCGGGCGGGTTCGGCTTGCAGGCCACGGTAGGTCAGCAGCCCCAGAATCAGCAGGCTGCTCCAGAACGGGGAACGCAACAGCCCCGGCACCAACGCCACGCCCAGCGCCAGCAGCGAAAATTGCAGCGGCGTGGTGGGCAGAGGGAGCGCCGCCACAGCAGGAGCTGCCGGGCCACCCAACCAGGCGGGCCGCGCCAGAAAGTCCGAAGAGGGTTTTTCGACAGGGGCAGCGGGGAGGGGCGGATGCAGGGCCAAGGCGTGCAGCGCGGCGCGAACCTGACCCTCCCCTGCGCCAACAGGGAGCGTGCGCTCCGGCAGCGACAGGCGAAAGGGCGTCTGCGTGCTGCGGGCCAGCGCGACCCAGCCCGCCAGCCGCGAGAGCCGCGCCTCGGTGTCGCCGCTGGTCGCCGCCCAGTCCAGCGCCAGCGCCCGGCCCAGCGGAGAGTCGAACTCGCGGGTCACGAGTTGCCCGGTGCGGGCGGCGTGTCGCCAGGATATCAGCCGGGGCGCGTCGCCCGCCGCGTAGGGGCGCAGTCCGGCAAAGTCGTCCGAGCCGCTCATGCGCTGCCCGGTGTCGCCTTCGCCCGCTGCCGCCAGCGTGGGCGGGGCAGGCGGGGCCGGTTCGGGGGCCGGAGCCACCAGCGCCTCGGCCTCGACCTGCGCGGCGCTGCGGGCCAGCCACAGCCCGAAGGAGTCCAGCGCGAAAACTTCGGCCCGCAGCGTGAGCGGGCCACGGCGCGGCTGCGGCAGGGTCAGCGGCAGATGCTGGGTCTCGCCGCCGTCCAGATACGCCCAGGCGTCCACCGTTTCCGTGCCCGCCAGACCGCGTACCTGCACCCTTCCCGCACCGCCCGTCTGCGTGACCTGGGCGCTGAAGGTGACGGGGTGGGCGGCGGTGGCCTCGGCAGGCGCGTGCAGCGCCAAGCTGAGGCTGCGGGCCAGCCGCCGGGCCTGCGCCGCACCCGTGACCCACACCGCACTCAGCAAAAAGGTCAGGCCGTAGCCCAGGCTCAGGCCGTAATTGATGCAGCCGATCAGGGTCAGGACGGTCAGGCCCAAAAACGCCCAGCCAAAGCGGGTGGGCCGCAGCAGCGACAGAGCAGCAAGGTTCATTCGGAATTCGCCGCCCACTTCAGGGAATCGGGGTGTCGCGCAGCAGCGCCGCCATCACGTCCTGTACCCGCGCCGCCGGGTCGCGCAGGGGCAGACGGTGGGCCGCCAGCGCCGGAAAAATGGCCTGCACGTCTTCGGGCAGCACCATGTCGCGCCCGGCGAGGTAGGCCCAGGCGCGTGCCGCCGCCAGGAGCGCCAACAATGCGCGGGGGCTGAGGCCACCCACCAGCGCGGGATGCTCGCGGGTGGCGCGGGCCAGCAGTTGCAGGTAGTCCAGCAGGGCGGGCGCGGCGTGAACCTCGTCCACCTCGCGCTGCGCCCGCAGCAGGGTCGCCGGGTCGAGCACCGCTTCCAGGTGGCGCACCGTCTGCCCGCGTCCGCCCGTTTCCAGCAGTTCGCGCTCGGCGCGGGCATCGGGGTAGCCCAGCGTGACCGTCAGCAAAAAGCGGTCGAGCTGAGCCTCGGGCAGCGGCGACGTGCCCACGAAGGCCGCCGGGTTCTGGGTCGCAATCACGAAAAAGGGGTCGGGCAGCGGGCGGGTCACGCCGCCTTCGGAGACTTGCCGCTCCTCCATCGCTTCCAGCAGCGCGCCCTGCGTGCGTGGCGTGGCGCGGTTGATTTCGTCGGCCAGCAGCAGCTCGGAAAAAATCGGCCCCGGCTGAAAGTGAAAGCTGCGACTCGGCGCGTCCCAGATGCTCACGCCCAGCAGGTCGGCGGGGAGCAGGTCAGAGGTGAACTGCACCCGCCGAAACCCCAGGCCGAGGGTGCGGGCCAGCGCCTGCGCCAGCGTGGTCTTGCCGACGCCGGGCTGGTCTTCAATCAGCAGGTGACCCCGCGCCAGCAGGCAGGCCAGCGCCAGCCGCAGTTGCGTGGGCTTGCCCAGAATGACCGTATCCAGTTGCTCCAGCGCCCGCTGAACGGCGGCGTGGGCGTTCGGGGCCAGGGCCGTCTGCGGGGCAGCAAGGGACGAAATGCTCGACATACCTTCCACCTTACGGCCCGCGTCTCACAGAAATGGGACGCGCCCCCGCAAACGCGGCGAAAACTGGGGTCTGACAGGGGGAGGGGCGTCCTTCATTTAGTCATCAGGTAATTTAAGACAAACGAATTTTTCTCTCTATATCGTTCAAAACTCCTATAACTCATCCTGAATATCTCTCTGAATATTGCCCCTCACAGGTACCCGAGAAGTTTTCTGACAGAGCCACCGACCTTCCAGTGCCGCTTCCCATTCCCTGCGATACCCAGAAACATCGTCCACGACGCACTCGATGACAAAACACGCGGGCGAAATGGGTCAGTGACATTTAGGAATGGGCGCTGTAAAGGGACAGAGAGGAGGTGCTCGGTACCTTGGGGTCACTTCAGGCCACGGTCCACACCGTGAGACTCACTTCAGGAGATCCCCCTCATGACCACCAAACTGCTCCCCCTGCTCGCCCTCCCCGTCCTCTTCCTCGCCTCCTGCGGCGGCCCCTCCACCCCCACCGCGCCCAGCGCCGTCGGCTCCAACACCACCAGCGCCGTCACCACCCCCGTCAGCACCATCAAGGACGCGGGCAGCCAGTCGCGCAGCAGCGAAGAACAGGCCGTCTTCGAACAGCTCAACGCGGCCCGCGCCACGGGCCGCACCTGCGGCTCCAAGTTCATGCCCGCCGCCCCCGCCGTCACCTGGAACGGCTACCTCGCCGCCGCCGCCAAGACCCACGCCGAGGACATGGCCGCCAAGGGCTACTTCGGCCACAAGTCCCCCGATGGCCGCACCCCTTCGATGCGTGCCGAAGCCGCTGGCTACAACGGCTGGGTGGAAATCGGTGAGAACATCGCCGCCGGGTACACCGTGCGCGACGTGATCCAGGGCTGGCTCGACAGCCCCAGCCACTGCGAAACGCTGATGGACCCCGCGCTGAAGGAAGTGGGCATGAGCTACGTGTACAAGCCCGGCAGCAAGTTCGGCACCTACTGGGTGCAGGACTTCGGCACCCGCTGAAGTGAAAAGGCGCACCGAAGGGCCTGAAGCCTTCTGCGCCACTTGAACCGAACATCGGATTGGGCGACCCAGTGAGGGGGGTCGCCCAATCCTCTTTGGCTCATAGTGGATTCCGGGGAGCTGAGGTGAGCAAGAGAGACAGGAGTGG
>NZ_JAUNHK010000138.1:2038-5505 GCF_030523985.1 Deinococcus sp. | reverse complement strand
GCGCCGCCGCCCTGTGGAGCGGGCTGGCCCTCTTGACCATCCTGCTGGCGATGCCCTGGACGCGCTCGCTGATTCCTTTCGTGCGCTGATACCGAAAAGAAGTATAGTTAGGATATCAAAGCGCTCATTCCCGTTAACCATTTAAGTGAAGACGAGTTGCTCCAGCGGCAACGTGCTGCGACGACGATTGATGAACGAGACCGTTGGTTCGCGATTCGAACGTTGACTCGCCAGCCTGAATACTCTCGCGCCCAACTGGCTGACCAACTTGGAAGGGCAAAAAGTTGGCTTTCCAGAATCATCAGGCTTTACAACGAACATGGGCCTGAAGCGATTGAAGACCGACGCAAGGGTCGGGCAGGTCAGCCACCTGCCTTGAATGCCGCTCATCGAGCGCTGCTCGATGAGCGGCTGCAGTCTGCCCCTGACGATGGTGGGGAGTGGACAGGGAGTAAGGTCGCTGAATGGATTGAGACACAGACGGGCAGAAGAGTCGATACGACGACTGCACGTCTTTATCTGCACCGCCTCGGTTACTCGCGCCAGAAGGGACGACCCGTTCACCCGAAGGCGGCCAGTGAGGAAGAGCAACTTGAACAGCAAAAAAAATTCGGGCGCTGGTCCAAGAACGGCAACAGCAGTACCCGGACAAACGAGTCGAGTTCTGGTGTCAGGACGAAGCGCGGCACGGCACGAAAAGTGTCCTCAGCAGAACCTGGATGAAAAAGGGGGAACGCTCCTGCGTTCCCCAGAGCAACGGCTATTCCTGGCTGTACGTCTACGGCTTTGTTCATCCCTGGACGGGACGTTGCGATCTGTTGCGCTTTGACAGCGTTGATATTGCTTCCTTCAATGCGGCACTGCAGCTTTTCAAAGCCCGAGTCGACCCGAAGAATGAAGCCCATATCGTGCTCTATGTCGACAATGCCGGGTGGCATCGCAGCAAAAAAGTGGTCTGTCCTGAAGGGATTGAGCTGATGTTCTCACTGCCGTACACGCCGGAATTGATGCCCGCAGAACACCTATGGCGACCTTTGAAAGAGGGGCTTTCCAATCGAGCATGGAGCGACTTAGACGAACTCCGGAACGCGCTTGATACTCGCTGCGCCTGGCTCATGAGCCAGGCCGCTCTCGTTTCACGAACCACCTTCTTTCATTGGCTCCCCAAAGCTTAATGCCTAAACTTTATTTCATTCCCGTATGATACGGACAAAATCAAGGGGAGAGACACCAGTTCGGTCGTCTCTCCCCTGCCCTTTGGACGGTTGGCTTATCGCTGCGGCTCGATGATGACCTTGCCCGTCGTCTTGCGGTCGAGGATGTCCTGAAAAGCGCGGGGGCTGTCGGCCAGGGCATAGGTGGGGCCGACCTGCGGCACGACCCGGCCACTGGCAATCAGCGGGGTCAGGCCCTGGGCAGCGGCGGCGACGGCTTCGGCGTCCTGCATCAGCGAGGTCAGCCACAGGCCGGTCACGGTCAGGTTGCGTTTCATCAGCGACACAGGGTTGAGGGTCGCTTCCTCACGGCTGGCGTTGCCGATGAAGATGATGCGTCCCCGGTCTGCCGCCATCTTGAGGCTTTCGCCAAAGCGTGTGCCGCCCACGACTTCCAGAATAAGGGGCACGCCACTGCCGCCCGCCGCCTCGCGCACCTTCTGTACGCGCTCGGGGTCGTCTTGCAGGATGGTCACGTCGGCCCCCAGGTCACGGGCGATTTGCAGTTTTTCATCGGTGCTCGCCAGGGCAATGACCTTCATGCCAAGCGCTCCCGCAAGCTGCACCGACGCCGTGCCGAGGGCGCCCGCCGCCGCCTGCACCAGCACCCATTCGCCCGCCTCGCCGCGCCCCAGCGTCTTGAGGGCGTGGTAGGCGGTCATGTACGACACCGGAAAAGCGGCGGCCTGCGCGGGAGTAAAGCTCTCGGGGACAGGCACCAGCCCAGCAGCAGGCACCACCGCGTACTCGGCGAGGCCGCCCGACCCGCCCAGCGCTGCCACCCGCTGTCCGACCTGCACGCCGCTCACGCCTTCGCCCAGGGCGTCCACCGTTCCGGCGAGTTCCATGCCGGGGGTATAGGGCAGCTTGGGGGCGGTGAGGTACTGCCCCCCCACGTTCAGCGCGTCGGCAAAGTTGATGCCCACCGCTTCGACCTTGAGGCGCACCTGACCGGGGCGGGGCTGCGGCACGTCCACCTCGCGCAGTTCCATGACCTCTGGCGTGCCCGTGCGCTCGACCCGAATGGCCTTCATTTTTTCAGACATGCGGGCAGCATAGCGGACGGGGCGGCGCGTGACCCTACAGCCCCAATTCGCCTACCGCCGCCACCGCCGTCTTTTCGCCGCGCTCGACCTCGGCCCGCAGTTCGCGCAGTCGTCCGGCGTCCTGCCCAGCCACGAAAGCGCGCCAGACCGCCTCGCGCAGCAATTCGTCGAACCACACGGCGGTCTGGGCCCGGCGCTTGGCTTCCAGATTGACTGTGGCGGCGTAGTCCTGAATTTTGGCCCACAGTTCGGGAATGCCCTCGCCCGTCACCGCCGAGGCCCGCAGCGCTGCGGGTCGCCAGGGCGCGTCGTGGGGGGTCAGCAGGGTGAGTGCGGCCCGCAGTTCGGTCTGGGCGCGAATGGCAGCCCTTGGGTTGATGTCGGCCTTGTTGACCACGCACAGGTCGCTCATTTCCATGATGCCGCGCTTGATGCCCTGTAACTCGTCGCCTGCGTTGGGCAGCGTCAGCAGCACGAACAGGTCGGTCATGGCGGCAACCTGGGTTTCGGACTGCCCGACTCCCACCGTCTCGACCAGAATCACGTCGTAGCCCGCCGCCTCGCACAGGGTCACCGTTTCGCGGGTGCGCCGGGCCACCCCGCCGAGCGTGCCGCCACTGGGACTGGGGCGAATAAAGGCATTGGGGTGCACCGTCAGCCGGGGCATGCGGGTCTTGTCGCCCATGATGCTGCCGCCAGTGCGGGCGCTCGAAGGGTCTACCGCCAGCACCGCCACCTTATGGCCCGCCCCCGCCAGAAACATCCCCAGCGCCTCGATGAGCGTGCTCTTGCCTACACCCGGCACCCCGGTCAGGCCGACGCGCACCGAGGGCCGCCCGTGCCCGGCGAGGTCGGCCAGCAGGGCCTGGGCCTCGCGCTCGTGGTCGGGGCGGGTGGATTCGGTGAGGGTAATGGCCTTCGCCAGAGCGCGGCGATTTCCCGCCAGCAGCGGCGCAGCCAGGGGGTGAGTGGGGGACATGCTCTGAGAATAGGGGACATCGTGGGGCCGCCGCCTACACGGTTCCAATAACACGCAAAGCGGTCGAGCGGCGCTCAGGCTGCCTCAGCCTCTCCGGGCAGCACCCCACTCCGCCATCTGGCCCATGCGCTTTGCCGCGCTGCCTGCCAGCATAGGCCCATGCCCCCCTTCACCCTCCGCGCCGCCCAGTACCCCGCCGATGCTCAGGCCATCGCCGAGGTGAAAAAC
>NZ_JAUNHK010000138.1:0-1938 GCF_030523985.1 Deinococcus sp. | reverse complement strand
CCTCCGCGCCGCCCAGTACCCCGCCGATGCTCAGGCCATCGCCGAGGTGAAAAACGCCGCCGACCCCAGTTGGCCCACCACCGCCGAGATGCTGCGGCACAGCTACGAGAGCCGCAGCCCCGCGCACGCTTACGCCGATGTGGTTGCTGAGCAAGGCGGGCGCGTGGTGGGCGTGGGCAGCCTCGGCCCCGACAGTTTTGCCCACGAGGATTGGCGTTACTGGGGCGGCTTGCTGGTGCATCAAGAGGCGCAGCGGGCAGGCATTGGCACGGCGATTTATGAAGAATTGCTGCGCTGGGCCAAGGCGCGGGGCGCACGCGAACTCCGCACCATGCTCAGCGACCTGCCCCACGACGCGGCGGGCGTCACTTTTTTGCAAAAACGCGGCTTCCAGCCGAAATGGGAACGCTACGAATCCAGCCTTCACACACGGGAGGCTGACCTGCACGCCTTCGATGGCCTTTTGGCGCGGGTGGCGGCGGGCGGCATCCGGCTGGTGCCCCTCTCGGAACTCGGCGGGCCGCAGCACCAGCACTGGCTCTACGAACTGGACTGGCTGCTGTTTCAGGACGTGCCGCTGGGCCTGACCCTCACGCGGCGGCCTCTGGAGGAATGGGTCAAGGACGAACTGGACGACCCCACGCTGCGGCCCCAGCTTTCGTTCGTGGCGCTTGACCCCATGCGGGACGACCCGCTGACGGGGCCGTATATCGGCTACAGCACCATCGGCTGGAATCCGGCGGGTGAGTACGCCTACATCGGCATGACGGGCGTGCGGCGCGAGTACCGGGGGCGGGGGATTGCCAAGGCGCTCAAGGTGGCAGCGATGCAGGCACTGGCAGCGGCGGGCGGCGGTGAAATCAAGACCTTCAACGACCCGCCGAACCAGGCCATGTTGACCATGAACGAAAGACTTGGCTTCAAGCGAGTGGCGACCCGCACGCGCTACGAACTGACCCTGGAGGAACACGCATGACCTTGAACATCCGCCCCGCCAACCCCAAAGACCTCGCCGCCGCTCTCGACATCTACAATGCCGTTTATCCCGAGCACGCCGAGACCCTGGAAGAAACCGAGCACTTTCTGGCGCAGTTGCGAGACAGCCGCCTCCATCCACATTTTCAGGACTGGATAGCCGAAGTGGACGGCAGGCCCGTCGGCACGGCGCGGCTATGGCAGGCTCCCTGGATGTTTCACCCTGACCGCTACCACCTCGAACTGATGGTCTTGCCCGAGTTCAGGCGGCAGGGCATCGGCGGGGCGCTGTTTGCGGCGGTGCAGCAGCACTGGCAGGAACGCGGCGCGAAAGAAGTGCTGGCGGGCGCCAAGGAAACCGAAGCCCACGCGCTGGCGATGCTGGAGCGCCGGGGCTTTGGCGAGGTACTGCGCTTTTTCGACAACGTGCTGCGGCTGGAGAACTTCGACGCGGCCCAGTGGCAACCACAGATGGAGCTGCCGGAAGGCGTGCGGGCGCTGACCTTTGCCGACCTGCAAACGGAACTCGGCGAGGAAGCCGCGTGGCTTGCCTACTACGCCTGTCAGTCCGAGGCGCGGGTGGACGTGCCACGCACTGCGCCCCCCAGTGAGGTCACGCTGGAGGACTTCCGGAATTACCGCAGCAAGGCGACCTTCGACTCGGCGGGCGTGTGGCTGGCGGTCACGGATGCGGGCGAGGCGGTGGCGCTCTCGGAACTGTGGCGCGACAGCGCCGACCCGCAGCGGCTGAACATCGGCCTGACCGGAACGCGGCGGGCGTGGCGGCGGCGCGGCCTGGGGCTGGCGCTCAAACTGCGCGGCATGGTGCAGGCCCAGCAGCAGGGCATCCGCGAAATCTGGACGAACAACGCCAGCAACAACGTACCGATGCTCTCGCTGAATGCCCGCCTGGGCTTCGTGCGGCAGCCCGCGCATGTGGAGTGTCGGTGGGGGAAGGTCTAA
>NZ_JAUNHK010000020.1:33093-34326 GCF_030523985.1 Deinococcus sp. | reverse complement strand
CCCACCGTGCCGAACGCCAGCAGCGCACTCAGCAGCGACAGCAGCAGCGGGGGCGAGCGGTTCACGCCGGACAGTGTAGAAAACTTTCGGCGGCTCCCTTTGCTCTCTGTTTTGCCCCTCCCCTGTAGACACCCGGTTACGTCATCCCATATACTCCGGCGAGGTTGTTATGCTTCTAGCAGAAATTATCAGTGTCGGCACAGAACTGCTGTTCGGAGAAATCGTGGACAGCAATGCCGCTTTTCTGGCCCGCGAACTGGGCGCACGGGGTGTCACCCTGCACCGCAAGACGGTGGTGGGCGACAACCTGGGCCGGGTCACCGAAGCGGTGTCGCTGGCCCTCTCCCGCGCCGACCTGGTCATCGTGGGCGGGGGCTTAGGCCCCACCGACGACGACCTGACCCGCGAGGCGATTGCCGCCGCACTGTGCGAAACCCCCGCCGAAGACCCCGAGTTGCTGGCGTGGCTGCGCGGGCTGTACGAATCGCGGGGCCGGGTCATGCCCGAGGTCAACCGCAAGCAGGCGTGGCTGATTCCGAGTGCCGAGGCGCTGCCCAACCCCGTCGGCACGGCTCCGGGCTGGTTCGTCCGGCAGGGCCAGAAGATAATCGTGGCGCTGCCCGGCCCGCCCCGCGAGATGCACAAGATGTGGCGCGAACAGGTGCTGCCGCGTCTGCCGCTGCCCACCCAGGCGCTCGTTCACACCACCCTCCACACCCAGGGCATCGGCGAGAGCAACGTGGCGGAGATTCTGGGCGACCTGACCCGGCAGGCCAACCCCAGCGTGGCGACCTACGCCCGCAAAACGGGTGTCGACCTGCGCGTGGCGGCGAGTGCGCCCACCGAGGCCGAAGCCCGCGCTCTGCTCGCGCCGCTGCTGGAGCAGGTGCGGGGGCTGGTGGCCCGCTGGACGTGGGGCGAGGACGGCACGACGCTGGCGGGTGCCGTGGGCGAGCGACTGGCGGGGCGCACCCTCGGCGTCATCGAGGCGGGGAGCGCCGGGAGCCTCTGCACCCTGCTGGCTGACGAAGCCGCCTTCCACGACGCCGCTGTCACTCAAGACCACCGCCGCCTGATTACGCTGGGCCTGACGCCCGTGACCCTGAAAAACGAGGGGCTGGTCAGCGAACAGGCCGCCCGCGAACTCGCCGCCGGAGCGCGGGAACACCTCGCCTCCGACGTGGGCCTGAGTGTGGTGCTGGACGTGAGCAGCGGGCAAGCGCACGTCGCCAT
>NZ_JAUNHK010000020.1:0-32993 GCF_030523985.1 Deinococcus sp. | reverse complement strand
ACGTGGGCCTGAGTGTGGTGCTGGACGTGAGCAGCGGGCAAGCGCACGTCGCCATAGACACGGGCACGGCGCAGCACACCGCCGCCGTCAACTGGCCCGGTGACGCTGCCCAGGTGCGCGAACGGGCCGCCGTCGCCGCGCTGGGGCTGGCGTTCCGGGTGCTGGGCGAGGGGGAGGACGCATGACAAAAAACCCTCAACCTCAGAACGTCAAAAAGCCCGCCCGTCCCGGCCAACCCAAGCCTTCTACCCCCAACCCTCACCCCTCTACCCTGCGCCTCTTTTACGCCCTGCGCGTGCCTGCCGAGGTCGCCGCGCCCCTGGCAGAAGCCCAGGCCAAACTGCGCGGCAACTGGCGGGCGGTGCGGCCCGACCAGATGCACGTCACGCTGTCCTACCTGCCTGCCGTGCCGCCGGAGAAACTCGAAGACCTCAAGCGGCTAGGCACCCGGCTGGCACAGGACATGGCCCCGCTGGACGTGCGGCTGCGCGGCACCGGGTACTTTCCCAACGAGGGCAGCCCCCGCGTCTGGTTCGTCAAGACCGAGGCCGAGGGCCTGAGCGACCTCGCCGAGCGGCTGCGCCAGGAGATTCAGGCGCTGGGCATCGAAACCGACGACCTGCCGTTCAAGGCCCACATCACCCTGGCCCGCAAGAAAGGCCCCGCGCCGCGCCTTCCCCCCCTCACCTTCGATGCCGGCTGGACCGTGCCGAGCCTGACGCTCTACCGCTCGATTCTCCGTAAGACCGGGCCGATTTACGAAGTTCAGAGCACCTTCCGTTTCCGGGGCTCGCCCAGTGCCGCCCCCACCGAATCCGTCCCTGAAGCCCTTTCCACCGACACCGCGCCGAGTGCGCCACAGGAGCAGCCATGAGCAAGGACAACCCCAAGGAAATCACCGCCGCCCCCGCCGACGCCAAGGAGCGCCTCAAGGCCATCGAAACCGCCATGAGCCAGATTGAAAAGCAGTTTGGCAAAGGCTCCATCATGAAACTCGGCGCGGAGAGCAAGCTTGACGTGCAGGTCATCAGCACGGGCAGCCTCAGCCTCGACCTCGCGCTGGGCGTCGGCGGCATTCCGCGTGGGCGCGTGACCGAAATCTACGGCCCCGAATCGGGCGGCAAGACCACGCTGGCCCTGGCGATCGTGGCCCAGGCGCAGAAAGCGGGCGGCACGGCGGCCTTCATTGACGCCGAACACGCCCTCGACCCCGTCTATGCCCGTGCCCTGGGCGTCAACACCGACGAACTGCTGGTGTCGCAGCCCGACAACGGCGAGCAGGCGCTGGAAATCATGGAACTGCTGGTGCGCTCGGGCGCGATTGACGTGGTCGTCATCGACTCGGTGGCGGCGCTGACCCCCCGCGCCGAAATCGAGGGCGACATGGGCGACGCGCTGCCCGGTCTGCAGGCCCGCCTGATGTCGCAGGCCCTGCGCAAACTGACCGCGATTCTGTCCAAGACGGGCACCGCCGCTATTTTCATCAACCAGGTGCGCGAAAAAATCGGCGTGATGTACGGCAACCCCGAAACCACGACCGGCGGACGGGCACTGAAGTTCTACGCCTCGGTGCGCCTGGACGTGCGTAAAATCGGCCAGCCCACCAAGTCGGGCAACGACGCGATTGCCAACACCGTCAAAATCAAGACCGTCAAGAACAAGGTCGCCGCGCCCTTCAAGGAAGTCGAATTGGCGCTGGTCTACGGCAAGGGCTTCGACCAGCTCACCGACCTCGTGGGCCTCGCCGCCGACATGGACATCATCAAGAAGTCGGGCAGCTTCTACTCCTACGGCGAGGAGCGCATCGGGCAAGGCAAGGAAAAAGCCATCGCCTACATCGCCGAGCGCCCCGAAATGGAGCAGGAAATCCGCGACAAGGTCATGGCGGCCATTCGCGGTGGCAACGCTCCCGAAGCGGCTCCCGCTCCTGCCCCGGCTGAAGCGTAATACGGCTTTGAAAAATAGTTTGGGCATCCAAACTATTTTTCCGAACGGACTTGCAAAGCTGCGCAGCAGAGTGAGGAGAAGAAAATACGGGACTGAACGGCGCGAAGGAGATGGCGGCGCTTTTCCGACATCTCCGAAGAATAGTTCAGTCCCGTATAAGCGCTCCTCAAGCACCCAGCGCCCCTTTACATTCGGGGCGCTGGATTTTTTCCTCCGCCTTTTGGCGGATGCACGGCCCGCAATCAGCTGTCAGACTGGGCCACAGCTTCGGCCCAGGGCATCCTTTTTCGTGGGCGCATCGACAATCTGGGCCGGAACTGCCCCCGCGACTGGCGGGGGTTTTCTATGACGTGCCGGACAGGTCGTCCTGCCCCGCTACCCGCACGTCCACCGCGCCATCGGCCCATTCCAGCCGCAGCTTTCGCCCAGGCGTAGCGGCTGCGGCGCGGGTCACGGGCTGGCCCGCCGTGTCCCGGACCAGGGCGTACCCCCGCGCCAGCGTGCGCTGCGGCGTGAGGCCGAGGGCTTGGCGCATCAGCGCGTCGGTCTGGGCGGCGGCCTGCTCGGTCTGTCGTAGGGCCGCGCCCCGCACGCGATCCGCCAGCCACTCGGCCCCTGCTGAGGCGTCCACCAGCACCTGCGCGGCAGCGGCGCGAATGTTGCGGGCGTCCTCTTGGGCCTGGGCCGCCGCCCCCGTGACCGTGCGGACCAGATAAGCTGCCGCCTTGCTGGGCGTGTCGGTGCGGGTGTGGGCCACCTCGTCGGGCAGGGTGTCGTCGCGGGCGTGCCCCAACCCCGTGACCACGGGTGCAGGAAAAGTCGCCAGAGCGCGGGCCACATCCAAGTCGTTGAGCCACGCGAGGTCAGTCACCGCCCCACCCCCCCGAATCACGAACAGGGCGTCCAGCGGTTCAGCGTCGTGCAGTGCCCGCGCCTCGGCAATCGCCCGCAGCAGACTGCCTCCCGCCTCGCGGCCCTGAAACGTAGCTTCCAGATAGGCAAAGCGCACCAGCCCCGCCGCTTCCAGGGGATCGGTTTCGCGCCGAAAATCGCCCAGGCCCGCCGCCTCTCTGGGGGCAATGACTGCCACCCGCTCGAAGTCACTGGGGGCCGGGAGCAGCCGATTGAGGCCGTAGACGCCTTCTGCCACTAACTGCACCCGCATCGCGTCCAGCCGCAGCGCCGCGTCGCCCAGCGTGTATTCGGGCGCAATATCCAGAATGTTGAAGGAAAAGCCGTACTGGGGGTGAAATTCTGCCGTGCCGAACAGCAGCACCTTGAGGCCCGCCGTGAGTGGCCCGCCGCCCGTCGCCTGACGGAATTTGGCCTCCAGCGCGTACCTCTCCCGTGCCCAGACGGTGGCGCGACACTTGGCGACCTCGCCGCCCTCGCCCACCTGCACCAGGTCGAGGTAAAGGTGGCGGCGGTCGGTCAGCGCGGCGATTTCGGCCCTGACCCACACCGCCCCAGGCACGCCCCGCGCAATGACTTGGCCCACATAGTCCAGCAGTTCCGCCAGTTCCAGAAACTGTTCGGGCGGGCGGGTGACTTCGGCCTTTTTGCGGCGTTTGGAGGAAGTCATAGCCGCGCCCCCACCACACGCCCGCCCACTGCCGCCAGCAGGCCCAGGCCCACGCTCAGGCCCGTGTACAGCAGCGCCGCGCCCGCCTGACCACGCAGCAACAGGCCGTCCAGTTCGGTGGAAAAGGTGGAGAAGGTGGTAAACGCGCCCAGCACGCCCGTGCCGAAGGCCAGCCGCACCGCTTCGGGCCACACGCCGCGCCCGACCAGCGCCAGGGTCAGTCCCAGCAGGAAGGACCCCAGGACGTTGATGAGCAGCACCGCCACGGGAAAACCAGTGCGGGCCACCAGCGGCGCGAGGCCCAGCACCGCCGCCTGCCGCAACACCGCGCCCAGCGCCCCACCCACAGCGACCCAGAGCCACAGCGGAAAAGTCATAGGGCAGAGGATACTGTGGGGCTCAGGGCCATGAGCTTTGGGCTGTTTGCCCCGCTACCCTAGACCCCATGATTCGCGCCAAAGACCTTCGCAGCGGGCAGGACGTTTCCTGGCCTGGGGAGCAGGGAGGGCTGTGGCTGGATTGCCAGGACCCCACCCCCGAAGAACTGGCCCAGCTTGGGGCCCATTTTCCGCTCAATCGGCTGGCTCTGGAAGACGCGCTGGAGCATGGGCACTGGTCGCGGGCCGAGCAGTACCCCGAACACGCCTTTATCACCATCCGCAGCTTTGCCCACCCCCAGCAGCCCGACGAATTTACCGAGCGGGTCAGCATGTTTATCTTTGCCGACGCCGTGCTGACTATCAGCCGCAACGGGACGAAGGCGATAGACGCCGTCTGGCCCCTGTTCGGGCGCGAGGCGGTCAATTCCGTGCCCGAAGTGGTCTACGAGTTGCTGGACGCCACCGCCGACAGCTTTTTTGCCGTGGCCGACGCGCTGGAAACCCAGGTGGACGCCCTGGAAGAACAGGTGTTTCGCAACGTGCGCTTCAATCCCGTGGAACCGGTCTTCGACCTCAAGCACCTCATCGGACAGGCCCGCCGCCTGAGTGCCGACGCCCGCGAAGCCGTGGGACTGCTGAGCCGTCACGCCGCCGCCGACCCCGCCGACCTGGTGCGCTACCGCGACGCGCAGGACAGCCTGACCCGTGCGGGCAGCCGCCTGGACGCCCTGCGCGACCAGTTGACCAGCCTGCTCGACCTGCACTTGAACCTGCAAAGCCAGCGCATGAACGAAGTGATGCGAACCCTGACCGCCGTCAGCGTAATTTTCCTGCCGCTGACCTTTCTGGCGGGCGTCTGGGGCATGAATTTCGAACACATGCCCGAGCTGAAGCTGCCCTACGGCTACGCGCTGGCCTGGGCCAGTTTCGTGGGTGTGGGGGCGCTGCTGGCTTACTTCTTCAAGCGGCGGGGCTGGTGGTGAAGAGGCGATGAGCTATGGGCCATGAGCCGTGAGTGACCAAACCTCATGGCCCATAGCTCATGGCTCAACGTGTCCTGACACCCCCGCGCTACCCTGAGGCGCATGAGTGCCGCTTCTCCTTCTGCCGCCCGCCGCCCCCGCGTTCTGGTTGCCAACGACGACGGCATCTTCTCACCCGGCATCAAGGCACTGGGCTTGGCGATGAGCGAGTGGGCCGACGTGGTGGTGGTCGCCCCCGACGTGGAACAGTCGGCGGTGGGGCACGGCATTACCATTCGCCGCCCGCTGCGTTTCAAGCACACGGCGGCGGCGGGTTTCGGCGACATTCCCGCCTACCGCGTGGACGGCACGCCTGCCGACTGCGTGGTGTTGGGGGTGCATCTGCTGGGGCCGCCCGATCTGGTGGTCAGCGGTATCAACATCGGCCCCAACTTGGGCGACGACCTGACCCACTCGGGGACGGTAGCCGCCGCGATTGAGGGCCTGACGCTGGGGTTGCCCTCCATCGCCTTCAGCCAGATGTCAAACCCCGCAGGCGAGTACGAATTCGGGGCTTCTGCCGCCTATGCCGCAAAACTGGCCCGCGAGGTGGTGGCGCGTGGCCTGCCTCCTCGCGTGCTGCTCAATGTCAATTTTCCGGCGCAGGCGGCGCGGGGGGTGCGGGTCACGCGGGTGGGGGCCCACCGCTGGGTGGACAGCCTGCTGACCCGCCAGGATCCCGAAGGCCGCGATTACCACTGGGTCGCGGGGGTCAGCACTGCCCACGATTCCGACGACGAAAGCACCGACTACGGGGCCATTCACGCGGGCTATGTCAGCGTGTCGCCCGTGCGCCTCGACCTGACGGCGCAGGACTTGCTGGGCGAAGTCGAGGGGTATGCGCCAGCACTCTGAAGCGCGGGCAATAGCGTCAGGAGCGGGTCTTGACGCCGCGTTTCGCCAGTTCCTCGTCGATGCCGGGAAAAGCGTGCTGGTAGGCCGCCCGCACCATGGCATCGACCACGCGAGCGACTTGGTCGGTGTCCCACTCCTCGCCATCGGCCAAGGATTCATGGGCCATTCCCAGGATGGCGGCGCGCTGCGTGATGAGCATCAGGCGCATCGCCTTGCGCGTTTCGTCGTCTGAGACGAGGTCGGCCAAGTAGATCCGGGTCATCTCGTCGAGGGTGTCGTCCACCTTGCGGCGGCGCTCGCGGAATTTGGGGCCACCTCCGCTGTGCAGCAGCAGCAGCATCTCACGGTGACGCATCAGAATGTGGAAAACATCGATCACGTCGCTGCCGGGGTTGTCGGCGAGGGTCTGGCGCAGGTCGTTGGTGTACTCGTCCACTGCCCGTTCGAGCAGGGTGTCCAGAATGGCTTCGGTAGAGGGGTAGTAGGTGTAGATGTTGGGACGGGACGTTTCGAGCTTCTCGGCGATGTCCGCCATTTTGATATTCTCGAAACCTTGTTCGGTAAACAGCGCCGAAGCGGTTTCCAGAATCTGCTCGCGGCGTACATCCGCACTCAAACGACGACGGGTTCCAGGCATGGGGCGTAGAGTACCATCTAGTGACAGTTTGTCAAATTAGGAGTGCTTATCTCTCTGGGGGAAGTGGACCACTTTACCAGGGGTATCGGGCAGAGGCATAGAGTAAGTGCGTGCTGACTGCCTTCGCCATTTTGCTCAGTGTGACGGCCCTCCTCGCCTTCCTGAACGAGCGATTTCTCCGTTTTCCGACCACTGTCGGGGTCACGTTGGCCGGGGCGCTGGCCAGCATTCTGTTGATTGGCCTCGACGCTCTGGGGCTGGCGGGGCCACGCGGCTGGGCCACCCAGATTCTTCAAACCCTCGACTTCACCGACTTCGTGCTCAACGGCATTCTCAGCATTCTGCTGTTTGCGGGGGCGCTCAGCCTGGACGCCCGGCAAATGCTGCGGCAGCGCACGAGCATCCTGACATTGGCTGTTCTGAGCACGCTGCTCAGCACCTTTCTGATCGGCTTTGCCGCCTACGGCATCTTCGGGCTGGTCGGACTGAACGTGCCGCTGCTGTGGTCGCTGCTGTTCGGGGCGCTGATTTCACCCACCGACCCGGTGGCCGTCCTCGACCTGCTCAAGCGGGCCGCCGTGCCCAAGCGCATCGAAACCCTGATTGCGGGCGAAAGCCTCTTCAACGATGGCGTCGGCGTGGTCATTTTTCTGGTCATCGCGGGCATGGCGGGCATCGGTCACGGTCATGGCGAGGGCAGTCTGGTGGGCGCCCTCGAACTGTTCGGACGCGAGGCGCTGGGCGGCATGGCGTTCGGGGCGCTGCTGGGTGGCCTGGGCTACCTGATGCTGCGCGAAATCGAGCAGCACGCCGTCGAAGTGCTGATTACGCTGGCGCTGGTCGTGGGCGGCTATGTTCTGGCAGCGGCGCTGGGCATCAGCGGCCCGCTGGCGATGGTGGTCGCCGGACTGATTCTCTCCGGGTCGCGGCATCTGGCCTTCGGCACCGCAACCCGCGAACACATCGAGAGCTTCTGGGAAACCACCGACCAGGTGCTGAACATCCTGCTGTTCGCCTTCATCGGCCTGGACGTGCTGCTGACCGAAACGACCGTGCCGCAAATCATGGCGGGGCTGCTGCTGGTCGCCGCCTCGCTGCTGGCCCGCTGGCTGAGCGTGGCGCTGCCCTTCGCGTTGGTGCGCGGGCGTGACGGCTACGGAGCCTATACGGTGCGGCTGCTCACCTGGGGCGGGCTGCGTGGCGGCATCGCCATCAGTCTGGTGCTCGGCCTGCCCGAGACTCCCTACCGTACCCATCTGGTCACCGCCACCTACATCATCGTGCTGTTCAGCATCGCCGTGCAGGGGCTGACGATTATGCCGCTGGTCCACAAGGCTGTGGCGGCCAGCCCCGAGGAACCCGCGCAGAATCCACTGCCCCATTGAGTCTGACTCCAAAGTAGGCCGCCTCCCTTATCCACGGGGAGGCGGCCTATACGTTGGCAACGGTCAGGGGGCTGTGGTGCTGGCCGTCGCAGCGGGCTGGCCCGAGGCACTCACGCCCGTCAGCAGCGCGTCACGCACACCCGAGGCGATGCCCACCGCCACCCGCTCCAAGTAGTTGTTGTCGGTGAGGTTCAGGCCGTCGATGGGGTGGCTGGTAAAGCCGATTTCGACCAATGCTGCCGGAATCCGGCTGTTGCGCAGCACACTCAGCGAGCGGTAGCCCTTGATGCCCCGGTCGAATGCGCCAGTGGTTCGGACCATGCCGCGCTGCAGGGTGCTCGCCAGGTCGTAGGAGCGGGCATGGTTGGGATTCCACCACGTCTCCACGCCGTAGCCCTTGAGGGCGGTGCTGGCCTCGGTGGCGTTGACGTGGATGCTGACGAACATCTGGGTGCCGGGGGTGCCCATTTGGGCACGCATCTGCAAGTCGGTGTTTTTGTCGGGGTGCAATTCACGGTCGGTTTCCCGCGTCAGCACGGCGTCCACGCCCGCCGCCACCAGCAGGTCGCGCACCCGCTTGGCGACATCGAGCGTGACCTGTTTTTCGATGATGGTGCCCACCGCGCCGGGGTCCCGGCCCCCGTGTCCAGGGTCGATGACCACGCGGGGCCGCACGTAGCTGGGCGACGAAAGAAGCGCCAGAGCGCTGACACCCGAGTTCACGCGCATGGGCGGCACGCTTCCAATCAGGCGGTCTTTGCTGGTCAGCGGCGTCAGATTCGCCATTGCGGGCGAGATGTCGAGCACCAGCCGCATGAGGTTGCCGCTGCTGGGGGGCAGCACCTGCGAACGCCAGCCGCTGCGCGAGGTCGTCGGCGCCCCCGTGACGATGGTGAGGTTGACGCCCTCGCCCGTGCGCTCGTAGCGCCAGGCCCGAACTTCGCTGGAGGTGTCCTGCTCGGAGGTGCGGGCGTCGCCCAGTGCCACACCGACCAGCTCGACCCGCAAGCCCAGGGTATTCGGCACGATGCGGTAGCCGGTGCCGGGGGGCAAATCCAGCACCATGCGGGTCACGCCGGGCGACTTGCCGACGCGGGGGGCAGACACGCTGGCCCCCGCCTGAAGCATGCCAGGAATACGCCCGACCAGGGTGCTGGGGCGCGATGTGTCGGTGTCGGTCATGGCCGCCGGAGCGGGGGGAAGCGTGCCGGGCACACGTTTGACACTGTCACCTGGGGGCAAATCGTTGGCATGTTCACTGCTGGCGGCGTGGTCGGTGGCCGGCACCGGAGCTTGGAGGCTGGCCTGAGCACGGGCGTCGGCTGGCGCAGACGCGAGCACCCGCCCGCTGACACTGCTGACCGCTCCGCCCCGCATCTGGGCACCGAGTTCGACGATCAGCACCCGGTTGCCGCTCGCCACCGTCGCCTCGGTGGCCCGCCAGCCGTCACTTAGAGACAGCGGAAAGGGCGTGCCCATGACGATTTGCCCGGTTCCGGCGCGGTACTCGGTGAGGTTTTCGGCCAGCCTGAGCGCCGAGGCGGGCACGACCCGCGCCCCGCCGACATCCAGCCGCAACCCGCCGAAGGTCGGCACCAGCGTGTAGGTCATGCCCGCTGGCAGGTCGAACACCAGCTTGGTCACGCCGTTCGCGCTGCTGATGCGGGGATTGCCGAACATGGCTCCACGGGCCTGTGCCAGCGGTTCGTTTCCCGACGAAAAGCCGCTCGTCGCAGGCTGAACCTGCACCGGCGTACTGCGCGACAAGGAGCCAGTCTGTGCCGCCGCCCATGAACCGAGCAGCAGGGCCGATGAGAGGTACGTGGCAATTCGCTTCATGTCTCTCCATCTTGTGCTGTGAGGGCGTGAGAACTCTATGTAAAGACTCATCCATTCTAAGACGGGACATGCCGCCTCTGCCGTAAATACGCCGCAAATCCAGGTATCCGAGGTCATACTTATTGTTTTTGGCGTAATTGGTAGAAAGATTTGTTTTTTACAAGAATCTGACCGAGTGCTCGTTTATTGGTCGGCGGCTTCCCCCCCTGCCGGAGCAGGAAGTTCGGGGTGGGCCTGACCCTCGGCGCGGCTGCTCAGGACGGTGGCGGTTACGACCAGCAAGCCGCCGAGTGCGCCACGCACGCCCACTTTCTCGGCAATCAGCAGGTAACTGAAGAGAGACGCACTGACGGGTTCGAGGGCATAAATCAAACTGGCTTCGGCGGCGCTGACATGCCGCTGCCCTAGGGTTTGAAGCAGGGTGGTCAGCGCGGTCGCCACGATGCCGAGATAGAGGAGCGGCCCCCAGGCAGCGGCTGGCGGCCACAGCGCCGCGCCACTCAGCAACGCCCACAACAGCGCCAAGCCCGCCACTGTCGCCACTTGCGCCAGCGTGAAGGGCAAGGCTGCGTGTCGCTTCGCCAGCTTTTCCATCGTCACGATAAACCCGGCGTAAGTGACGGCGCAGGCCAGCGCCCACAGGTCGCCCACCATCCATTTTCCGCCCTCCCAGGAGAGCAGCGCCAGTCCCGCCACCGCCAGCGGGAGGGCGACCCACAGCAGCGTGGGCATGCGCCGCCGCTGGGCGAAGGTGAGCCACAGCGGCACCAGCACCACGCTCAGGGCCGTAAAAAAGGCCGCACGGTTGGCGGTGGTCGTTTGGAGGGCGATGGTCTGGGTGCCGTACCCCGCGATGAGCCACAACCCCAGCAGCGCCCCGTCGCGCCACAGGGAGTGCCTAGCGGGCTGGGTTTCCTGCACTGGCTCCGACTGACTTGACCTTTGACCCCGCCATAGCAGCAGCGGCAAAAGCACCAGCGCCCCGATAAAAAAGCGCCACGCGATCAGCACCGGAGGGGCCAGCAGCTCGCCCAGCACTTTGACCACGGCGAAAGTACTGCCCCAAATGGCGGTGACCAGAAGAAGGAGGAGAATACCGCGCAAATGCTGGGACATTTCCCGAGTCTAGCGGGCGGCGTGACTGTGTTCCATGTCACCAGCCGAACAGCGCAGGCTCCATCTCTGGAACGGCGCGCTGCTTATGAGTGCCTGTGTGGGGGCTTGCGCTTTACTTCCGCTGTCCGACCGCTTCGTCCAGGGTCAGGTCCAGCCGGAGGTAGGCACCCTGACGGGTGTAGGTGGCGGGGTTTTCCAGCCCATCGAAGCCCTTGAAGTTGTAGCCCGCCGTGAGCCAGGTGCCGGGAAGCGCCCGCACGCTGCCTTCCACGCCGTAGCCGTAGGCGGTGGTCTGGCTGCCCGGCTGCGTCAGCGCCCGGCCCCAGGCCCCCACCGCAAAGCGGTCGGAGAGGTACGAGGTCACGCCCAGCGAACCCTGAAGGGTAAAGCTGTCGCGGTCGTCCAGCTTGGTGCGGCTCTCGACGCCACCGCGCACGGCCCAGGTCGGCTGGCGGTATTCCGCGCTGACGCCGAAAGAGAGTTCAGGCTGGCCGCCCGCGAGCGACCCGTTCACGTAGCGGCCGTAACCCAGGCTGCTGAACTGGCGGCCCCGGTAGGCGTAGCCCATTTCCAGGCGCTGCCCGTTGCGGCCCTGGCCCAGTTCGGCCATGCCGCCCGCGTTGAGGGTCAGTTCGTCGCTGACCGAACCGGTCACTCCGGCCCGCAGCACCACGCCGAAGCCCTTTTCGCTCTGGTAGGACACGTCGGTGCCCGCAGTGGCGCTGATGCGGTCGGACTTGTAGTTGATGTCCGCGCCCGTGCCGACTTCCAGGGCCTTTTTGCCCACGTCGTACAGGGTGTTGCCGCGCAGGTTGAGCGCTGTGTTGCGGTTCAGCGGCAGGGTCGTCGTCGCGCCGAAACGGGCGCGGTTGCCCGCACCGCTGGCCGTCGGCAGCTCGTAGCCCACCGCGTAGTTGACGTTTCCGGCCTTGGTGTCGAGGGTGAGGGCGGCTGCCTGCCCCACGCCCCAGGTCACCTTGTCGGTGAAGCCCAGGGTCAGGTTCTCGCGCACCTTGAAGCGGCTGGTGATGTCGGTGGAGGGGCGCAGGTTGCCGCTGACCGGCTGGGTGTGCACCACGTCCACGCTCACGGGGCCTTGCTGATAGCCCACGCTGCCCACCAGCCCCAGACCGTACTGGTCCCCGAAGGCGTAGCTGACCCCGGCCCCTACCGTGAAGGGCTTGAGCTGATACACGGCGCGGGCCGTCACGTTGCCGCCACGGGTGTGTCCAGCATTTTCCACGTCGCTCTGGCGGGGCGTGGGCAGGTCACGGTATTCGGCGTCGGCCACCACGTTCAGGCGCTGGCTGAGGCGTCCGGTGTACTTGCCGCTGACCACCAGACCGGGGGTGAAGGGAGCGAGGCCCGCATAGCTTTCCTGCTGGTAGCGCACGCGGAAGTTCAGGTCGTGGTTGGTCGCCAGCACGGTGCTGACTTCGGCCGAGGCCTGCACGCCGCCCGAGTAGGCCAGCAGCGCGTTGGCCTTGACGTTGCCCTGCTGATAGGTGGCCTTGGCCCCGAAGGTGGTCTGACCGTCTATCTGCACGGCGGCGACCCCCGCCATGTAGTTCTTGCCGACGGTCTTGACCTGGGCACCGTAGACGGTGCGGCGCTTGCCGAGGGGGTTGTCCAGGCGGTAGCTGGCGTAGACGAGGCGCTCGTTGAGCTGGGCGTCGAGGCGGTCGATGGCGCGGTTGAAAGTCACCACGCCACTGCGCGGGTCAATGACGTAGTCCACGTTGCGGACCAGCTTCTCGCGCAGCAGTTCCTTGCCGCTGTCGCGCTCCACCGTCACCAGTTCCAGGGTTTCGCTGCCGAGGGCGATGCCCGTGTCGGCAAGGTGCAGGATACGGGTGCCTTCGGGGGTCAGCGGCTTGTTGACCACGCGGTCTTCGGGCACCAGCGCCACGAAAGCCGACACCTGGGGGTTGGTCTTGGAGTAGGCGGTCAGCGCCGTCAGTTCCTCGCCCACGGGCAGCACGTCGATAGGCAGGCTGCTGCGGCGGTAGGCGACGCGGAAGTTGGGGTGGTCGTAGCTGAAAGCCACCGGGTCGATGCCCTGAAGCGGCACGCTCTCCACGCTGGCGTCCCCATAGACCGGGTGACGAACCAGGGTGTTGCGGTCGGTCGGCAGCCCGTCCTTGTCGGCGGCCACATACAGCTTGCCCGAACCGACCGGCCCCTCGAAAGAGCCACGGGCCTGCCACGACAGGTCCTCCTGGGCCTGAAAGCTGCCGTCGAGACCGACCGTGGCGCTCACGACGCCTACGCCCACGCGGCTGCGGTCCGGCACGACTTCGTACTTGTAGGCTTGCAGGCTTTCGCCGCGCACCACGTCCACCGTCAGCGTGACGGGCGACGCCTGGGGCTGAAGCTCCAGCACGCCTTGGCCGTCGGTCAGCTTGACCTGATAGCCCGCTTCGCTGGGGTCGGCGTCGGGCAGACGCGGCTCCAGGTTGGTGCGAACCGTCACGGTGGGCTGACTGGTCAGCTTGCCCGCCGCGTCGAGTGCGCGCACCTGGACCCGCAGCGGCGAACTGCCGTCGGCGGTCAGGGCCAGGGGTTTGAGTTCGACCTTTTCCGTCGCGCCGACCAGATAAACCGTGATTTCCTGGTCCAGAAAGCGCAGCACGTTGGCCCCCGCCTTGATCGGCACGCCCACGTAGGTCAGGCGCTGAACGTTGCGGACGCCGTCCTGGGTGTTGGTGCCGATGGTGTCGTCGGATACGGCCACGCCGTTGACGGTGAGGGGCGGAATCACGCCCTGGGGCGCTTCGACCGTCACGCTGATGCGGTCACGGATGCGGAAGACGGTGCCGCTGGCAGGCAGCTTGATGGCCCCTTCGTTTTCCTCCTGCACCGTGGTCGCCTGGAGGGCGGTGGCGCTCAGCAGATCCTTGGCATCGAACTGTCCCTGAAGCGTTTCGGTGCGGTTGCCGCTCAGTTCGACTTGCAAGGAAGCCGCTGGAACGGCCCCCAGGCCGTCGGCGTGGGTCAGGTCGTAGGACAGCAAGCCACGAATGGCCGCGCCCTGCTCGGTCCCGTTGCCCGTAGGCGCGGGCAGCACCCAGTAGAACTTGCCGCTGGCGCCACGCACGGGGTCCGCCACCGGTTGACCGTCGAGGCGAGTGCTGCCCGCCACGAAGGTCGCGCCCGCAGGCAGCGCCTGACCGATGATGACCTGCTTGGTTTCACGCGGCACGTCGAAGGGCAGCGAGATGGTGCTTTCGCGCACGACTGCGGGAGCCTCGCCCTGGGGCGCTTCCTGCACGGGGGCAGTCACGTTCAGGCGGGTGCCGACCTGCTGGGGCGCAGGGCACGCTGGGCTGTCGAGCTGGGCCTGCCACTCGCTGACGCCCGCCGCCAGCACCTCGGCGCGGTAGCTCAGTTCGCGGGTTTCGCCCGGTTCCAGGGTGCCCTCGAAGCGGGTCGCCTCCAGCGCCTTGAGGCCGTCGGCAGGTTGGTCGGTCAGGGTAAACGGCATGGCCTGATCCGCCGTGTTGGTCACGCTCAGGCGGACCACGACTTCGTCACCGATCTGGGCGTCGGCCAGGGGCGCACGGTTCAGGCGCAGTTGCGTCGCGGCGGGCAGCACCTGCACCTCGACCTGCTGCTCCAGACCCCAGGGGGCGAGGCGAGCCGTCACCTTCAGCGGCCCGGCCTGCGTCGCCTTGCCGCTGACGCGCAGTTCGGCAGGCTGCGCCGCGCTGAGTTGACCTTCTTTGCGGGCCGCGCCGTCCAGCGTCAAACCGGGGGTATCCAGTTGCAGGTCGAGCGGCAACTCGCCCTGATAGGCGGTGCTCGCTCCAGCGACCAGCACGACGTCTTCGCCCACACAGATCTGGGGCCGCTCGGCACGAAGCTCCAAGTTCACCTGGGGCCGCACGCTCACGCGCACTTCGGCGGTTTCGCCCTTGGCGACGGTCACTTCACTGCGGTCGGCCTGCACAGTCGCGCCAGTGACGGGCTGCACCTGCACCGTGTGGGTTCCGGCAGCCACGGTCTGCTGGTGGGTGCCGCTGACCTGCACCGCTTGACCGTCCACCGAGGCGGTGACCTGGGTCGGCACCGCGCCCGTGGGCAGCAGCAACTCGGCGTTCAGGCGCAGTTGCCCAGTCTGGTCCACCCGCGCCACCGTGATGGGCGACTTGTTGCCCTCATGCTGAAGGCCGAAGCTGACAGTGTTGCTGTACTGCTGGGCGCTCTGGGGCTGGCGCAGTTCGACGACGTACTGGCCCGGCTTTTTCGGCAGAGCCAGGTCCGACCAGGCCAGGTCGCCGCTCACGCTCAGGGGCGAGACGTTGCCCTCGGCGTCACGCAGGCGGGCTTCGAGTTCGCCGGGGCCGTCGCCGTCGTACATCCGCAGCGAGTAGCCGCTGCCGTCGGTGCTGACGCCCAGGGCCGGAACCCAGTCGCTCGAGCGCACGTTGACCGAGAGCTGCTCGGCGCTGATGACGGCACTCACACCGGTCAGGCGCAGCGCGAAGGTGTTCTTGCCGTTGCCCTCGGTCTGGGCACGCAGGCGGTAGGTTCCGGCGGGAAGTTCCTGGTCGGAGAAGGTCTCCCACTCGTGCTGACCGGGCGTGAAGGTGCGCGACAGGACTTCCTGACCCTCGGCGTCGATCAGGGTGAAGGTGGTCGCCACGGACTGGGCCGCCGCGGTCCCGTCTTGGGTCTTGCCCTGGTCTTTGCCGTAGGTTTCGTCGCCGAAATAGGTGTCGCTGCGGTAGTCCTGCGGATCGACGCGGGGCGAGTACAGTTCGAGTTTGACGCTTCCGGTCACGGGCACCGTCAGGTTGAGGGTCTGGTCTCCCACAGCCCACATCAGCTCGTCGCCCACACTCGTCAGGGGCAGACTGGTGCTGATTTCTTGAGCGCGGCCAGTGGTGCCCGCCAGAGTCCCGGCCATAAGCAGGGCGCTGAGGCTACTGACTGTACGCTTGGCTTTGGGTTTCACTTTAGTACCTCCAACGCACGACCGGGTCTGTCGTCACCGCCCTTGGCTCTCCGGCCCATTCGAAGCGGTAAGTGAGGTTTGTCTCACCGGCCTGTAGCTTAGAGGTCAAGGTATTTCTACCTTCTTTCAAAACGGCTCCGGTCGGCAGGGGGTCCGTCAATTCGAAGCCCTCAAGGGCGCGGGGGGTACTCAGCTTGAGCTGCACCACGTAGCTCTGGCTGCCGGGCTGGGCATAAACGACCTTCTGGACGGTCAAATCACCCATCTTGAGGGTGGTGCGGCGCAGTTCGGCTATCTCTCCGGCCAGCGGGCTGAGGGGAAAGTCCAGCGTGGTCAGGCCGCGCAGGTTCACCGTACGGGTACCGCTCAGTCCGCCATCTTGGGGGAGGTGTAGGGGTGGGTAGGGGGTAGTCGTGGGGTCCAGACGCAGCGCCTGGGTGCCGAACGGCACGTTGCTGAACTTGTAGCGGCCCATCTTGTCGGTGAGCACTTGACGGCCCCCCGCCAGCAGCACGCGGGCACGTTCGACCGGGGTGTCGATGCCCTTGTCATACAGACCGTTGCGGTTGCGGTCCACGAAGACCGTGCCCAGGATGTCGGAGATGGCCGCGAACTTGAGCGGGTTGAGTTTGGTCACGGCCAACGCCCTGTTGCTGGCGATGGAGCGGGCCGCGTCTCCTCCCTTCCCCTCGACCACCACGGTGTTGGTCAGCGACTCCGACGCCTCGGGGGTCACGCGGGTGTCGTAGGTGATGACGATTTCGCCCTTCGGGGGAATGCTGCTGATTTTCCACTGGAGGCTTTCACCCAAAATGGTCGGGTCAGACAGGGCCTCACCGCCCAGCGTGCTCGTGCCGGGAATGTATTCCAGACCCCGCGCCGGGGTATCGGTAATGATGGCGTCCACCACCGGAGTGGTTTCCGAGGTATTGCGGATGCGCAGGGTGTAGGTCAGGCGCTCGCCGTAGGTCACTTCCTGGGCCGACACCTGCTTTTCGATCAGCAGTTTGGCGCTCCAGACGGGCGTGCTGACCTCGTTGCTGCTGGTGGGCTGAGGTAGTTCGGTGGAGACCAGCTGGAAAATGTTCTTGAGGTTTTCGCCGTCAATGGCGCGGGCGCTTACGCGGGTCACGAAGCTGAAGGTGCGGCGTTCGCCCGGCGCGAGGCTGGCGATGGCCCACGTCACCTGCTGGTTATCCACCTCCCCGGACAGCTTGCCCCCCTCGGTTGCCGAAACGAAGTCCAGGTGCGCCGGAATCGGGTCGCTCACGACCACATCGTTGAGGGTGATGTTGTAGGGGTTGTAGACCTCCAGCGTGTAGGTGATGGTGTCGCCCGTCGCCACGGTCTGGCCGGGCGCGAGGGTCAGGGGTTTGCCGTCGGCGTCGGTGGTGGTCGCCACAGCCGATTTCTTGAGTTCGGGCAGCCCCGCCGCAATCTGGGACACCAGGTCGTGGGTGGTGTTGGTGGTGCCCCGGTCCCCGGTGACGCGCAGCAGGGCGTGGAGTGCCCCCGCCGCCGACGGCGCATAGCACACGCGCACCAGCGCCGTCTGGTCGGGGTTCAGGCGCAGCGGCTGCACCAGCGGCTGACCCCCTTCACCGTAGAAGCTGGCCTCGGCATTGCCCTGCGGAAAGGTCACCGTGAAGCGGAAGTTGTCGGCCACGTCCCCGGTGTTCTGGACGGTGTGGTCGAAGCAGACCTGCCCGCCCACCACCGCAAAGGTCCGGGTTTGGCGGTCCTCGGGAGAGTCCTCTGCCGCCAGCGGTCGTCCCACCGGGCCGATAGCGACGCCAGGGCGGTAGCGCACGTCTACCGTGGCCGAGGTGCCGATGGTGCGGGCCGGGGTCTGCACGGTGGCGTTGTTGGTGAAGGTCTTGCCGTCGGCGCTCTCCTGTCCGACCATGCGGAAGGTGAGGGTCAGCCGTTCCATGCCGCCTAAACGCTCGGCTCGAACGCGCAGGCCCGCCACGGCGGCTCCCGGCTGGGCGCTCCAGCTCTGGCCGTCGCTGGTGTACTCCAGCACGCCCTGGCTGGCGCGGGCGCTGCCGGGCACATAGGTCAGGCCCTGGGCGATCTGCTCGGTCAGCAGGTCGGTCAGCACCACGTCGCGGCCCTCGTAGTTGGCCGGGTTGTCCACCGTGACCGTGACCGTGGTTTCCTGTCCGGGGCGCATCTGCGCGGGCTCGAAGCTCTTGGCGATACGCAGTTCGGGCGGCGGCGCCACGCGCACCGAGGCGGCCACTGACCCACCGCACGAGGTCACCAAGCTCAAGCCGAGTTCGCCCTGTGCGGTCTCCGGCACCCCGACCACCAGCAGCAGTGAGGCCGCAGCGTCGGGGTCGAGGTCAAGTTGCGTGACCGGGAGTTCGCCGGAGTCGACCTGCCCGTTGCCGTTGCTGTCAAGGTACAGGGTCGGCTGCGCCGCGAAGTCGCCCGTCGCCTGAAGATTCAACGGCAGCGCCTTACGCTCGTTGCCTGCATTGACCACCTTCAGGCGGAACGTGACCTGATCGCCGCCCAAGGCCGACCTTTGCAGTCCGCCCAGTCCGGTCACGCTGACGGCGCACACGGCCTGCACCGTCGTGGTCACCACGTTGCTTTCCGACTCGGTCACGCCGCCCGGTTGCAGGGGGTCGAACTTCGCTACCGCCTGGTTGGTGATGACGGTTCCGGCGGGGGTCGCGGCCAGGGCCGGAGAGAAGGCAGCGAGGGCAGCCGTGAGCAGGACGGATTTCGAACGTTGCAACAGCGAGGGGGGGGGGAGGGTCATGGGGTTCTCCTGACAGCGCCGCGAAGAAAAAGGGGTCGCGGGGGAAGGTCGGCACTCAAATGTGCGCGGGAGTCAAAAATCAGTCTGTTTTACGACAAAGGCGCACCCCGCTTATAGCAGAGGTGCGCCCGCGAGAAGGCTTACTTGACAGTCGCGCCGAAGTCGGCAGTCAGGGTCGCGCCAGCACCCAGAGCGTCAGGCAGGTTGTTGCCGTCCGTGTCGGCAGCCACGCAGATGACGGTTCCGGCAGCCAGCCCAGCAGTGGGAGCAGTGGCGCTCCAGGTTCCGCCGTTCACGCGGTAGATGGTCTTGCTGGGAGCAGGGTTCAGGGCGATGCTGGCGAAGGTGGTGTTGGTGGGCACCGTATCGCACAGGCTGAAGTTGCTGACGGGCGTGTTGTAGTTGTTCTTGCCGATAATCTTGTAGCTGATGGTCTGGCCGGGCAGCGCACCGTTGGCACCGGTGGCCGTGTAATCGGCGGGGTTGTCGATCCCGTTGACGGGGTTGCTTGCCGGAGCGACACCGCTCTTGGCGACGAACTTGGCGACAGCGATGCTGCCCGCCGGAGCGACGCGGATGATGTCGTTGTTGTCGGTCATGGTGATGGTGCTGTAGTTGCCGACAGCGGTCTGGTTAACCGTGTAGTCACCGGCGGTCTGGCCAGCAGGCACGTCCACGACGGCGAAGACCTTGACTTCGGCACCGGGAGCCACGACAGGAGTGATGAACTTGTTGTAGTCGGGGCTGGTCGCATCGTTGCTGACGCGGGGCAGCAGGGAGCCGTCCTCGGCGTAGTACAGCACGGGCACGGTGGTGCCGCCGAAGTCCACGCTGCCGCTGAGGGTAAAGCTGTCGTTGTACTGGCCGTTGTTGGCGACGTCCATGGGGAACACGGCGGTGCGGTCACCAGGGTTGGCAGTCGTGCCGCTTCCGTCGGGGCTGTTGATTCCATTGGTTGCCGTGGGGCTGCCCGTCGTGCCGGGATTCACGGTCTGCACGGGGGCATCGTTGACTGCACCCTGCTCCGGGGTGGTGTCGCCGAACTGCGCGGCGGGCGGCAGGATGGTGTTGGTGGTGGTGCTGTTGGACACCACGTCGGCGTCCTTAAGCGAGTCGGCACCGATCTTCACGGTGACAGGCTGGATGGGGTCGCTGTCGTTGGTGTCGGGGTAAGTGACTTCGGTGCGGTACACGGCGGTAGAGCCGTTGGGCACGTTCACGGTGGGGTAGGTGGCCTTGGTGGGGTCGGTGGCATCCGTCGAAACGGGGATGGGCTGCCCGGTGATGGGGTCGAGGAAGCGCACGGTCACGCCGGTGGTGCTGTTGGTGAAGGTGCCGGTGTTGGGGTCGAAGGTGTAGGCGGGGTCGGGGGTACCGTCAGCCAGCGCGGGGAACAGTTGCACCTTGTCGGCGGCTCCACCCGTGTTGGTCAGGGTGTTGGTGAACACCACGGTGTCAGGGGTGGTGTTGGTGTCGGCCTTGGGGTAAGCAATCTGCACGTCACCCGACACGTTGGGGGCGATGGGCGTACCGCCTGGGGTGGGGTCGCCAGCAGGCGCAGAGGGGGTGACATAGCCGGGGGTGTTGACGACGGGGGTGTTGTCGCCAGTGGTGCCCACGGGCAGGGTGGGGACGTCCACCGACGTGACCGGGGGAATCTTGGTGGTGTCGGTGATGGGGTTGCCAGCGCTGTCCACAGGGGTGGTGGTGCTGGTGTTGGGGTTGTTGTCGAGCGCGGGAGCGTAGACCGTCACCTTGGTGAACTGGAGGTCGGTGTTGGCGGCCTTGTCCTCTTCCAGGAGGGTGGTGCCGGTAGGCACGCCGTTGCCGGGCTGGGTCAGCAGGTCGGTGCTGGCCGTACCGCTCACGCTACCTTCGGGCGAAGCACCGAAGACGCTGGTGGGAGAAATCTTGGTGGGGTCGCTGGGCAGCGTGATGACTTGGACAAACTTCACGAGGCCTTCGTCAGCGGTGGTAGCGGGGTTGTCCGCCGCCACGGTGACCGCGCTGCCAGCAGGGATTTCTGCGCCACGGCTACCGTCGGCGTTGACGTAGTAGTACTTCACAGTCTGACCGTCGGCGCTGCCGGTGGTATCGTCGTTCAGCACGACGTCCAGAGCGACGTTACCCGTGTTGACGATGCTGTAGGCCGTCGAGATGACCTGACCGGGGGTTGCGCCCGTCACGACCTTGGGAGTGTTGTCCAGCGTGTTGCCGTCCGCCGTGCCGTCGGTGTACACGATGTCGAAACCGGGCTTGGGCAGCACCGTGGTGTTGACGGTGTTCGAGGTGGCGGTCAGGGGCGTGGTGCTGGTGGGGTTGGTGGGGTCGGTGAATTCAGCCGAGGCGGTGTTGCTGATGGTGGTGCCAGCGGTGGTTTCGGTGGTGGCCGCAGAAGCGGCGCCGGCGGCGAGAGCAGCCATCAGGGCGAGAACTTTGGTGTTGAGTTTCATTTCATATCCTCCTGGCAGAGACCTCTACCGGGTCTGAGCAGCAATGGGTCAGTGAAGAGTGAGGCTTAGCGGACCTTGATACGGAAACCGACTTTCTTTTCGGCTTTGGCGTCAAGGGTGGGAAGGGTCCAACGCACGACGTTGTACTCGTTGGGGCTGGCGACGACTTCGCGGGTCACGGTCTTGCCGTTTTCGGTCACCGTCACCCGGCGCTTGGGCTGCGCAGAAAAGGTCTTGCCGCCGTCAATCGAGTATTCGGCAGGCACCGCCGAGTTCAGCGCTTCGGGACCGACATAAACCGTTCCCTTGGGCACCGGCAGCCTGACCACGACATTGCGGAACGTCTTGTCAGACAGGTTGCGGGCCGTGACCACTTGGCTCAAGGTGGCCCCCGGAAGCACGTCCTTGGGGTTGGGGGTCAGTTTCTCGACCACCTTGTCCCCGTTCTTGACCGTGGTCACGAGGCTCTGCTGCAGGGTCAGGCTAATCGGGCTGCTGCCCTGTGCCAGTGCTGCGCCCGCAGGCAGAGTCAGCAGAAGCAAAAGAGTTTGAGGTTTCATATCGGCTCCTTACGCACGTCACATCGGGGGCTGCTCTCCGCAGGCAAGCCTCAGCGACAGGCATAGCTTAAGGAGCAGCATCTTACATGCGGCTTACCGCTCACGCAGCCGGAAATGGTCGGTCGGCTCACGGTTTTGGGGGCGTTTCTCCCCCTTACGCCTCTCCGAGGCTCAGAGACTCATCAAAAAGGGTCCCCTCCCATCCTTCTCACAACACGGCAGCAGCATGAAAAACCTCTCTTTTAGATGATGTGGCGGTGCTCTGGCGCTGGTTGGGCATGCCTGCCCCCGTTCAGGGGGAGTGCTGGGGTGCCGGGCCGGGCAACCTTACAAATTCTGACAACCATCTGCGGCATGCTGGGGGAGACTAGGGGGCGAAGACTATGGTACGCATCACGCGCTACAGCAAATTTGAAGGCGAACTTGACCAACTCGAGTCCTCCGAACTGATGCAGATGATTCAGGAGGCGCTGCTGGGCCAGGGCATGAACGACCCCTGGGACCCCGACCCCAACGCCCGGCCCACGATGGACGACCTGTTCGACGCCATTCTGGAGGCGCTGGCCGAGCGCAACATGATTCCCGAAGAGCAACTGCTCGAAGCCTTGCAGTCCGACGACGTGCGCGAAACCGCGCTGGGCCAGCAGATTGAGCGGCTGATGGACAAGTTGCAGCAAGACGGTTTCATCCGCAAGGAATTCGACGACGACAGCGGGCAGGGCGGCGGTGCGGGCGACCCTGGGCAGTCCACCTTTCAACTCACCGACAAGAGCATCGACTTTCTGGGCTACAAGTCGCTACGTGACCTGATGGGGGGCCTGGGCCGCTCCAGCGCAGGCGCACACGACACCCGCGAGTACGCCAGCGGCGTGGAAATGACGGGCGAACTCAAGAATTACGAGTTCGGCGACACCCTCAACCTGGACACCACCGCCACGCTGGGCAACGTGATTTCCAAGGGCTTCGACCAGCTGGAGGAATCGGATCTGGTGATTCGGCAAGCCGAGTACAACTCCTCGGCGGCGACGGTGGTGCTGCTCGACTGCTCGCACTCCATGATTCTTTACGGCGAGGACCGGTTTACACCCGCCAAACAGGTCGCCTTGGCCCTCGCGCACCTTATTCGGACGCAGTACCCCGGCGATACGGTCAAGTTCGTGCTGTTCCACGACAGCGCCGAGGAAGTGCCGATTTCCAAGCTGGCGCAGGCGCAAATCGGGCCTTACCACACCAACACGGCGGGCGGGCTGCGGCTGGCCCAGCAACTCCTCAAGCGTGAAAACAAGGACATGAAGCAGATCGTGATGATTACCGACGGCAAACCCTCGGCCCTCACGCTGCCCGACGGACGCATCTACAAAAATCCGTATGGCCTCGACCCCTACGTGCTGGGCACCACCCTGCGCGAAGTCGCCAACTGCCGCCGCAGCGGAATTCAGATCAACACCTTCATGCTCGCCCGTGACCCCGAACTGGTCGGTTTCGTGCAGCGGGTCTCGGAAATGACGCGGGGCAAGGCGTATTTCACGACTCCGCAGAACATCGGGCAGTACGTGTTGCAGGACTTCATGACCAACAAAACCAAAGTGATGAACTGAGGGGAGGGAAAAGGGTGGAGAGTCAAGGGCTTGGCCCTTTGCCCTCCACCCTCTACTCTTCCCGCTCCACAATAGTTCCCGCCGTGTCTATCGGGAAATCCTGCACGCGGCCTTCCAGCCCGTTTTTCTTCATCACGCCGCTGAGGTAACCGTGCAGTGTCGCCGTGCTCTGCCGCTGGTCGTGGAAGCACAGCACCGTCGGCCCCGCGCCGGAGAGGGCCGCGCCCAGAGCGCCGTATTCGTGGGCGTGTTCGAGGATGTCACTCAGCCCCGGCACCAGCGGCGCCCGCCAGACCTGATGCACGTAGTCCTGCATGGCGTGGCGCAGCAGGTCGAGTCGCCCCTGCGACAGTGCCGCCGCCAGCAAAGCTGCATGTGACAAGGCGTGAACCGTGTCGGCGCGGCTGTACTCGCGGGGCAGCACGGCGCGGGCCTTGCTGGTCGAAAGCTCGAAGTCGGGAATCAGCACCGTGACGCCGAGGTGCGCGGGCGGGTCGAGCCGCACGTAATGGGTGCCGAGCTTGTCGAGTGTGGCGACCACGATGCCGCCGAACAGGGCCGGGGCCACGTTGTCGGGGTGGCCTTCTTCCCGCGCCGTCACGTCCAGCAGCGCCTCGTCGTCCAGCGGGCGGCCCAGCAGCTCGTTGCCCGCCACCACGCCCGCGACCAGGGCCGCCGCGCTGCTGCCCAGGCCCCGTGCCAGCGGCACTTCAGTCTCGATTTCGATGCGGGCAGGCGGAAGGTCACGTCCCACCCGCCGCGCTGCCAGCAGCATGGCCCGGTAGACATAGTTGCTCTCGTCGGCGGGCGTGCCTTCCAGTTCCGGCCCCAGCGGAACGATCTCGGTCACGTCCTGCGAGGTCACGCGCAAGGTGGTGTAGAGCGGCACGCTCAGGCCCAAGCTGTCGAAGCCGGGGCCGAGGTTGGCGCTTGACGCGGGCGCACGGACGGTAAACCTCGCGCCGCTCATGCCTGCGCCGCCTGGAATACGGGCGCGGCGGTCTTGTTCGGCCACTGGAGCCTCAGGGTCTTTTCGGGTACGCGCAGTCCGGACATGTTCTCTCCTGTCGCCCCGCAGGGCAGGTACAGTCATCCTAGCGGGCGACGCGGTCAGAACCGTTGCGTCGGACAAGACAGGGACACCGCTGGACGAGCCCTTGTCATAAAGCGGCGTCAGAAATGAGGGGTGCCTCTGCCCACAATCCCACCTCTACCGCTCAAGTATTTGCGGGACATCCATCCCTCGTTGGTGAGGCGCTTAGAAAGTGTGCCAGTCTACGATGTCGAGGGGGGGTACAACCCATGCTCCTAAGCACAGCAACAGGAAGAAAGCCCTCGCTCGGCGGTTTTCTTTCATTTTCGCCTTGACATACGGAGGACAGGAACATGGGTTGGATTATTACGATTTTGGTTGGTGCACTTTGCGGCTGGCTCGCCAGCATGATCATGAAAACGGACGCCCAGCAGGGCGCAGTCGCCAACATTCTGATCGGTATCGTGGGCGCTTTGCTCGCTCAGTTCGTTTTCGGTGACCTGCTGCGTATCGGCGGCTCCTACGCCGCTGGCAACGGGTTCAACTTCCTCAGCATCGTCTGGGGCGTGATCGGCAGCGTCATCCTGATCGCCATCCTCAAGGCCCTCAAGATTCTGCGCTGAGTCCTACGCCAATTCGCCAGGCTTCTCCCGTTTGGGGAGCCTGGCGAATTTTTTTTGGCTCAGCTTCAGGTTTCGGCTGGGCTCTTGCGGGATTCCGGCAGAAAACTCGCAACCAGCAAGAGCAGCGTGCCGCCGACGACGCACATGTCGGCGATGTTGAAAATGGGAAAGCGGCTGCCGTTGATGGCCTCGGTCACGGCGCTCAGGATGGGCGAGTGAATCATGTCGGTCACTTTGCCCTGGCGCAGTCCGTCTATGGCGTTGCCGATGGCCCCTGCCGCAATCATGGACAGCACCACCGTCAGAAAGCGGCCCTGCGGTTTCCACAGCAGGTAGCCCAGGATGCCGCATCCCACCAGCATTCGTCCCAGCGCCAGCACGCCCGCGCTGCCGCTGAACATGCTCCAGGCCGCGCCCGTATTGTAGGTCAGTTCCCAGTCCACCAGCCCCGGAATAAACGGAATCGGGTCGGCTCCCTGAAGCAGATTCCCCACGGCCCAGGCCTTGAGCCACTGGTCGAGCGCAACCAGAAGCAGCGTCAGGACAATCGGAAACCAGAGGGGAAAGCGGCGCAGGGCGGTCACACCGGGCAGTATACGGGTCACCTTCTGAGGGCCGTGAACGCGGCACAATAGGGGATATGGCAAATGTTGAATCCTTCGACCTCGACCACACCAAAGTCAAGGCTCCCTATGTCCGCTTGGCAGGCGTGAAAACCACCCCCAAGGGCGACCAGATTTCCAAATACGACCTGCGCTTCTTGCAACCCAACCAGGCCACCATTGACCCCGCCGCGCTGCACACGCTGGAGCACCTGCTGGCGGGCTACATGCGCGACCACCTGGAAAACGTGGTGGACGTGTCCCCGATGGGCTGCCGCACGGGAATGTACATGGCAGTGATTGGCGAACCCGACGAGCAGGGCGTGATGCAGGCGTTTGAAAAGGCGCTGAAAGACACGGCTGACCATGACCGCCCCATTCCTGGCGTGAGCGAACTGGAATGCGGCAACTACCGCGACCACGACCTGAACGCCGCCCGGCAACACGCCCGCGACGTGCTGACTCAGGGGCTGAAGGTGCAGGAGACGGTGCTGCTGGAACGCTGACGGCTGGGGGCAGATGGCAGGTGGCTTTTGAAGGAGGGCCATCTGCCATCTGCTTTTGGCTACCGGCCTACCCAGCTTACAAACAACCTAACGGGCGTTAGGTAGAATGTCGTCATCTCAAAATGGAGGTGTCGTCATGACCCAGCCCAAGCACATTTCCGCAGGGGAAACCGCCGAGCAGCACGCCGCTTTCGAGGCCCGTATCGTGCGAGGCGAGAAAATCGAACCGGGCGACTGGATGCCCGCCGAGTACCGCCGCCAGCTCATCCGCATGATTTCGCAGCACGCCCACTCCGAAGTCGTCGGGATGCTTCCCGAAGGCGAGTGGATCGACAAAGCGCCGACGCTGAGGCGCAAAACCATCCTGCTGGCGAAGGTGCAGGACGAGGCGGGTCACGGCCAGTACCTTTACCACGCCGCCGAAACACTGGGGATTTCCCGCGAGGAGATGACCGAGGCGCTGCTGACCCGTAAGGCCAAATACTCTTCCATCTTCAACTACCCCACCATGAATTGGGCCGACGTGGGCATGATCGGCTGGCTGGTGGACGGCGCCGCCATCAAGAACCAGACCATGCTGGCGGGCTGCTCCTACGGCCCCTACAGCCGCGCAATGGTTCGTATTTGCAGCGAAGAAACCTTCCACCACAAGCAGGGCAAGGAAATGATCGTGCTGTACGCCCAGGGCACGCCCGAGCAAAAGCGGATGGCGCAAGACGCCCTGAACCGCTGGTGGTGGCCCGCCCTGATGATGCTGGGGCCGCACGATGCCGACAGCCCCAACACGGGGGTTCTCAGCAAATGGGGCATCAAGCTCAAGACCAACGACGAGGTGCGCCAGGAGTTCCTCAACGAACACGCCCCCGAACTGATCGAAGCGGGCCTGACCATCCCCGACCCCGCACTGCACCAGGACGCGGACGGCAACTGGAAGCACGGCCCGATCAACTGGGACGAGTTCTGGGCCGTGATTAAGGGCGAGCGGGGGCTGGGCGATGAGCGGCTGGCCACCCGTCAGGCCGCGCAGGACGAGGGCGCTTGGGTGCGTGAGGCGCTGGAAGCTTATATGCAGCGCAGGGGCGCGGAAGCGGCGGACTGAAATTAAAAACCCCTCACCCCTGCCTGACGGCAGGCCCTCTCCCCTGGTAGAGGGTCATTTCTCCCTCTCCTGGGGGAGAGGGCCTTGCAAAGCAAGAGGTGAGGGGTCTTTTTACTGGAGAAGACAACATGACCCAACCCAACCCCGATACCCAATGGCCCCGCTGGGAAGTCTTCAAGCAGGACACCGACAAGCGCCCCTATCAGGCGGTGGGCAGCGTCCACGCGGGCGACCCCGAGCACGCGCTGCTGACCGCCCGCAACGTCTTTGTGCGCCGCCCCGCTGCCGTGAGCCTGTGGGCCGTGCGCGAAGAAGACATTCTGACCGCCACCCCCGAAGAACTCGCGGGCAAGCCGCAGCTTTTGCAGACGGCGGGCGCAGCAGGCACCTACCACGTCGGTGTGAAGAAGTCGCACAAACGCTCCATGACCTTCGTGGATTTGGTCGGCACGGTGGAGGCTACGGGCGCAGGCGACGCGCTGAAGCAGGCGCAGGAAGCACACGCCGACGCGCTGGCGTGGCTGGTCTTTCCCGACAGCGCCAAAGTCGCCACCGCTGACGACGCGGGCACGGTCGAAAGCTGGTTTGCCCCCGCCGCCGAGAAAACCTACAAGCAGCAACAGTACTACGGCACCATCGGCAGGCACATCTCGGAATTCAAGCGCGAGGGGCTGATTCCCAGTCGCCAGAGGGGAGAACAATGACACTGACTGGCACGCAAAAAGAAGCCCTGATTCGCAAGCTGACCGCCCTTGCCGACGACGAAATCATTCTGGCGCACCGTGACGGCGAATGGACGGGCCACGCGCCGATCCTGGAAGAGGACATCGCTCTTGCCAACATCGCGCAGGACGAACTGGGCCACGCGCTGCTGTACTTGGGCCTGCGCTCCGAGCTGGACGGCTCCGACCCTGACCGCGTCGCCATGTTCCGCAAGGCCGCCGAGTACACCAACACCCGCTTGGTAGAACTTCCCAAAGGCGACTGGGCCACCACGATGGTGAGGCAATTCCTGTACGACGCTTATGAGGCGCTGTGGCTGGAAGCGGCCGCCCAAAGCACTTACACGCCGCTGGCGGAAGTCGCACAGAAGGCGCTACGCGAGGAAAAATTCCACCTGCAACACACCGCGCTGTGGGTCGAGCGTTTGGCCCTCGGCACCGAAGAAAGCCAGAGGCGCACGCAAAAGGCACTGGAAGAATTGTGGCCTTATGCGGCGCAACTGTTCCAGACGGTAGAGGGCGAGGCCGAACTGGTGGAGGCAGGCATTCTCCCCGACATTGCCGCCGTGCGCGGGCGCTGGGAAGCCCTGATGGTACGCCACCTGCAAGACAAATGCGCCCTGCGGATGTCCCGCGAAGCCTTCCCTGGCCCCAGCCGCGAAAATCACACCGAGCACCTCGTCCCGCTGCTGGCAACGATGCAGAAAGTGGCGCGGGAAGTGCCGAACGCGGAGAGCTGGTGATAGTTGATGGTCAATGGTTGATGGACAAAGAGGCCGAACCATCAACCATCAACCATCAACTATCAACCATCTGGGCGGCCCTCGCCCAAGTCCCCGACCCCGAAATCCCCGTCGTTTCCATCGTGGACATGGGCATGGTGCGCGAGGTGGAAGTGGACGGCGAGCGCGTGAGCGTGACCTTTACGCCCACCTTCAGCGGTTGCCCCGCGCTGCATGTGATTCGCCAGAGCATTGAGGACGCCGTGCGTGGGCTGGGCGTGCAGGACGTGGAAGTCAGAAGCACGCTTACGCCCCCGTGGACCACCGACGCGATTTTGCCCGACGCCCGCGAACGCCTGCGCCAGTACGGGATTGCGCCGCCTGCCCCCGCTGGTGAGATGCTGCTGACGCTGGAGCCAGAGCCGACCCGTTGCCCCCGCTGCGGCAGCTTTGACGTGAACCTGACCGCCTCTTTCGGCTCCACGCTGTGCAAGCGGCTGTATGTGTGCGGCAGTTGCAAAGAGCCGTTCGAGGGTTTTAAGAGCGTTTGAGTGGGAGTGAAACGTGAAGCCCTCAACCCCGCCCCAGCCTGAGCAGAAGGGAGTAAGGAAATGGGGTGTCAAATCTGCCAGAATAATAATTGATTCTGTTATTAACAGAAAGGAGGGGAAAGATGACTGAGCTTAAAATTCGTATCACTGGTGTACAAGATGGGTCGGAAGTCTCGCCCCTAAATGCCCCACTCAAAGAGGTTAGGGATGTCCTAGACGCCCTTTACAAACTGATTGATTCTACTGATGAGAGTGATACCGACGTGACAGTGCGATTTGAGCGTGGTTCTCTCGCAGTCGTCACACCACTACCTATCACGACAGCCGCACAACTTGCGTATGCAGCCCTACAACCCCAGTTGAGAATAGGAGAACCCTATCACCAGTTCGTCACGTCCCTTGAGAGGACGTCCAAGCGTGGACGTTTGAATATGAGCGTAGAGCGTGACGATGTACGTTTAGTCTCAATCGGGCACGAGACTGGAGCCAATCTGCACACGTTGGAACCGCGCTGGGTGAAAACAACACTCAGCATTACAGGCGAAATCGTCAATATGGGGGGAAAGAATCCCAACATTCATGTCCAAGCAGCAGATACGGGCGATACCCATATTATCGCCATTGATCGCCGTAGTGTGCAGGAATTGCGTCTGTACCACCGTTACGTTTTCGACGTCCAAGCTGAGCAGACCTTTGACGAAGGGCGCAAGTTGCGAAATCTGAAATACCGTTCGCATCTCACTTACCCTAAGCGCCTGAGTTTGCAAGAGATGATTGAGCGCGAAGCTCCCAAATGGGCAGACGTTGAGAATCCCGATGAATGGCTCAGTCAACTCAGGGGTAGTCGTGACTACAATTGAGTTGCCCGTTAGTTGTTTGATTGACACTACTTATCTCGTCCATTTGATGAACCCTAAGGCAGAGCATCACGCTCATGCATTTGCTTATACCCAAGCTTTGCAGGCTGGTCGAACCCGCTTTTACCTGCCGACATTAGTGATGGCAGAGTATGCCGTCAGAGGAAAGCGTGAAGGTGTAGAAGCCATTTTAGGGGGGTTGAATCCCGAGATTTGCGGATTTGATATGTCTGCCGCCTTGCGATATGCGGAACTCACACAGCTTCACCCTACAATCTTCAAAGTTCCAGTTCCTGAAAAAGAGCGTAGTGTGATTGATTTGATGCTCGTTGCGATTGCCGACACTTTAGGTGTAGAAAGCGTCATCACCTGCGATAAAAATATTTGTGGTCAGTTTAGAGCAGGAACATCGTTGACCGCTCTGGATATTCGTAAACCGATTACCGAACTTTTCCCTCTGTGGCATACAGAGGAAGGCTAACCATTGCCGAGGAAACTCCATGACCAATCCCCCATCCCAAATCCTCCGCCCCGCCTCTTACGTTTACGGGCAGTGGCACGCCAACCCCGAAGGCCAAACCCTGCTTGACGCCGTGTATGGCCGCCCCGTCGCCGTGATTTCCTCCGAGGGCGTGGACTTTGACCAGGCGCTGGCCTATGGGCGTGAAAAGGGCGCGGCGATTCGCAAACTGACCTTCCACACGCGGGCGCGAATGCTGCGGGCGCTGGCAACCTACCTGATGGAGCGCAAAGAGGACTACTACGCCCTCAACGCGCTGACCGGGGCCACGCGGCGCGACGGCTGGGTGGACATTGAAGGCGGCATCGGCACACTGTTCGCGTACAGCAGCATGGCACGGCGCGAACTGCCCGACGAGCGCTTTTTGCCCGATGGCAAGGTGGAAACGCTGGGCAAAGGCGGCACCTTCATGGCCCGTCACCTTCTGGTGCCGCGTGAGGGCGTGGCGGTGCAGATCAACGCCTACAACTTTCCCATCTGGGGCATGCTGGAAAAATTTGCGCCGTCGTTCATCGCGGGGATGCCCAGCCTGGTGAAACCCGCGCCGCAGACCGCGTACCTGGCCGAGCGGATGGTGCGCGACATCGTGGCGTCGGGCATCTTGCCGGAAGGGGCGCTGCAACTGGTCACGGGTGAGCCAGGCGACCTGCTTGACCACCTGGAAGAACAGGACATGCTGGCCTTCACGGGGTCGGCGGCGACAGCCAACAAGCTGCGCGTACACCCCAACATCGTGGCCCGCGCCGTGCCCTTCAGCGTGGAGGCCGACAGCCTGAATGCCTCCGTGCTGGGCCTGAGCGTGAAGCCCGAAGACCCCGAATTTGCCCTGTTCGTGAAGGAAGTCGCCCGCGAGATGACGGGCAAGGCGGGCCAGAAATGCACCGCCATCCGCCGCCCGCTGGTGCCGCGTCACATGGTAGATGCTGTAGTGGACGCACTGAAAAAGGAGCTGGCGAAGGTGACGGTAGGCGACCCCGCCCGCGACGACGTGCGAATGGGCGCACTGGTCAGCGTGGAGCAGCGCCAGCGCGTGCGCGAGACGCTGGAAAAGCTCAAGCAGGACGCCGAAATCGTGATTGGTGGCGAGTCCGAGCTGCTGGGCGGCGACCGCGAGAAAGGCGCATTCCTTGACCCCACACTGCTTCTGTGCCGCGACCCGCTGACCGTGAAGGGGCCGCACGAACTGGAAGCCTTCGGGCCAGTGGCGACCCTGATGCCCTACGACACGCTGGACGACGCCATCAAACTGGCGAAAATGGGACGCGGAAGCCTGGCCGCCTCCGTCATCACGCATGACCGCAGCGAGGCTACCGAGTTGGTGCTGGGCATCGCCAGTACGCACGGGCGAGTGCTGGTGCTCAACCGTGACGACGCGAAGGAAAGCACGGGCCACGGTTCGCCGCTGCCTCAGCTCCTGCACGGTGGCCCTGGTCGGGCGGGTGGCGGCGCGGAACTGGCGGGCCTGGCGGGCGTCAAGCACCACATGAACAAGGTGGCGGTGCAGGCCGACCCCACCACCCTCGCCGCCATTACCCGCGAGCACGTCCCCGGCGCGGCGGTGCACGAGGACGTGGTTCACCCCTTCCGCAAGACCTTCGACCAGATTCAGGTCGGCGACAGCCTGCTGACCCACCGCCGCACCGTGACCGAGGCCGACATCGTGAACTTTGCTGCGCTCACGGGTGACCATTTTTATGCCCATGTGGACGACATTGGCGCGAAAGAAGGGATTTTTGGCAAGCGGGTGGCGCACGGCTATTTCCTGATTTCCGCCGCCGCTGGGCAATTTGTTTCGCCCGCGCCTGGGCCGGTGCTGGCAAACTACGGGCTGGAAAACCTGCGCTTTGTGGAGCCTGTGGGCATCGGCGACACCATCCGCACCCGCCTGACCTGCAAGCGCAAGATTCGCAAGGACCTGCGCCCCGGCGAGACGCGCCCGACGGGGGTCGTAGAATGGCACGCCGAAATCCGTAATCAGGACGAGGTGCTGGTAGCGACCTACGACATCCTGACGCTGGTGGAACGCGGGCGGGATGAGTTTGATCCGGTGGAGGATGCAGGAAGGGAAGGAGGGAAGGCGTAAGCATGGAATTACTTCAGCTTCTGGAGGAATGCGGCGGTATTCGGCGCGGCCTGACACACTTCCGCAACGGTCTTTACAGCAACGGCTGGATTGAGAAGGGAAGTGTGTTCAGGCACCCAGCACTACTTGACATGGTGGCCCAGGAGCAGGCGAAAGCCATAGCTCAGGCCTTTCCAGGAGCGACTTTGGTGGTCGGTGCGCCTGCGTGCGGGGCGGTACTGGCCTCTTTTGTTGCGCGGCACCTGGGTAAAGCGGTGGCTTATCTGTCTTTGCACCCTGAACCTGTCTGGCACCGCATGAATATCCCCGCGATACCAGAAAAGGTCGTCTACGTGGACGATTTAATTTGTACGGGCACAGATGCCCGCGCTGCACTGGCTTTTCTGAGGGGCCAGGGGCACGAGATTCTGGGTGTTTCAGCGTGGATCAGTCGTGCCGGAATGCAAGGTGAAAAGCTGATGACGCTCGCCCAGGCCCCCTTTCGCAACTTCGCCAGAGAAGATTTGCCTGCCGCAGCTAAGTACAAGGAACTTAACGATTAGACTTAGGCATGGCTCGACCTGCTCGACGT
>NZ_JAUNHK010000137.1 GCF_030523985.1 Deinococcus sp. | reverse complement strand
TTGGCGTGCCTGTCGGTATGGGCCGTGCCGCGTGAGAGCACTTCCACCAGCAGACAGGGCGCGGTTTCCGAGTAGGGGTCGCTGTTTTCGGGGCCGCGGACGACCATCACGTCGGGGTAATAGAAGCTCTGCTGGGCATCTATCCGCAGTTTGATTTCGCTGGCGTAGGCGCGGCAGCCCTGGCGACGGGCTGCGGGACGGACGGCCTGCATCACGTTCATGATGACTTCGGCGTGGCTTTTGCTGCTGCCCGCCTGCGCCCACACGCCATCCGAGTTGTCCACGGCGTACACGAAGCCGCCCACATACTCGCGCTTAACAGGGCTGTCGGGTTCGGTGCGGAGGTACTCCTCCACGCTCATCTTCTGGAAGGCGGGGGCAGTCATGGAAACAGTCTAGCGTGACCCGGCGTGTGGACAGTACGTCCTGACCCCCCTCCATGCTATTTTTTCCGTCATGCGCGTACTTCATACCGCCGACTTTCACGCGGGGCGGCTGCTCAAGGGGTTTGACCGAACGCCCGAAATCCACGACGCCCTCATCGAAATCGCGGGACTGGCCCGCAGCGAGGGGGCCGACGCCGTGCTGGTTTCTGGCGACCTGTTCGACACCGCCAACCCCTCGGCGGGCGCGGAAGCCGCCGTGTTCGACTTTTTTCTGCGTTTGCGTGACGCGGGCATTCCTGGCATCGTCATCGCGGGCAACCACGACAGCGCGGCGCGGCTGGATTCGGTGGCAGGTTTGCTCGGCTGGGTGGGCATTCAGGTGGTCGCGCAGCCCACGCCCGACCCCTTGGGCATGGTGCGGCGCATCGAAACCAGAGGCGGCGAAACCCTCACCGTGGGGGCGCTGCCGTACCTCTCGGAGCGGCGACTGGTCAAGGCCGCCGAACTGTTGCAGCAAGACCTCGGCGGGCAGCGGCAGAAATACCGTGAGTACATGGGCTTTTTCCTGCGGCGACTGGGTGAAGGCTTTGGGGCCGGGCACGTCAATATGCTGATGGCGCACACGACCATAGACGGCGCGGTGCCCAGCGGCTCGGAGCGCACCTTTCAGCTCGACCTGACCAACGCCTACACCGTTTCGGGGCTGCAACTGCCGCCAGGAGCGCAATACGTGGCGCTGGGCCACATCCACAAGCCGCAGACCGTGTCCGAAGCGCCGCTGGGCTGTTATCCCGGCAGCATCATTCAGCTCGATTTCGGCGAGGCGGGCGAGAAAAAACAGGTCAATCTGGTCGAAGTCTTTGCTGGGCAGCCCGCCCGTGTGGAGGCCATTCCGCTGGCGAGTGGACGCGAACTGCGCTCGGTGCGGGTCGAACTCGACACGGTGGAGCAGAAGCTGGAAGCGGTCAAACGCCAGGGCTTCAACGGGCTGCTGCGCGTGGTCGTGCAGGCGCCGAGCGGCACAGCACTCCCTGGGCTCAAAGACCGCGTTCTGAAGCTGATGCCCGACGTGCTGAGCGTGGAACTCGAAGCCACCCAGCAAGATTTGGTCGCCCCCGAACTGCGGCGCGAGGGCCTGAGCCTGCTCGAACTGTTCGAGCGCTACTGGCAGGAAAAACGCGGCACCCTGCCCGACGACGTGCGGGGGGCCTTTCAGGAAGCCGACCTGAGGACGCGGGAGGAACTGCGATGAAACCCCTCCACCTCACCCTTTCCGGTTTTACCGCCTTTCGCCAGCACACCGACCTCGACTTTGGCAACCTCGACCTGTTCGCGCTGGTGGGGCCGACAGGGAGCGGCAAATCCAGCCTGCTCGATGCGATGACCTTTGCCCTCTACGGCGAAACGGCGCGGCTGGGCGCAACGGGCCTGGACGCCCTGATTTCGCAGGGGGAACGCGGCCTGAGCGTCTCGCTGACCTTCGAGGCGGGCGGGCAGACCTACCGCGCCTCGCGCACCCGGGGCCGCAAGCAGGCCGAAAACGAGGTGCGCTTCGAGCGGCTGGACCCCGACGGCGAATGGACGGGGCTGAGCGCGGGGTCGCAAAAGGAAATCGGTAAGCGTATCGAGGACGCCGTGGGGCTGGATTTCGACACCTTCACCCGCTGCGTGATGCTGCCGCAAGGCCAGTTTGCCGCCCTGCTGCACGGCAAAGCCAAGCAGCGCCAGGAACTGCTGGGCGAACTGATGGGCCTGGGCCACGTCCAGAACATGCAGACCTTCGCGGGCGAACAGGTCAAGGAGTTCAAGCACCAGTCGGGCAGCCTGAACACCGTACTGAACAGCGAATACGCCGGGGTCAGCGAGGAAGCCGCCGCCGAACTGCGGGCGCAGCGCGAGCAGACCGACAGCGACGCCGAGCGGCTGGTGCAGCAGCGCGAGGAACTGGCCGCCCGCCAACTCCATCTGCGCGAACAGGAAAAAGTCTGGCGCAGTCGCGAGGACACCGCCCGCCGCTTGCAGGTGCAGGAAGGCCGCAGCGAGGGCGTGCGCCAGGGGGCCGAACGTGCCCGCCGTGCCCGGCAGGTCGCCGGGGTGCTGCCGCTGCTGGACGCGGCGGAGCGGGCCAGAATCGCCGCCGAGCGCCAGAACCGCGAGCGGGCCGCCGCCGAATCCCAGTTGGCCCAGGCCCAGGCGGCGGCGGCTCAGGCAGCGGCGGCGCTGGAACATGCCCAGGCCCAGGAAAGCCGCCTGCCCGAACTGGAAGAACGCGCTCAGGCTCTACGCGAAGCCGAGGCCGATGCCGCCCGCCTGAAACGCGCTGGCGGCACGGTGCAAATCACCCATCCACAGCCGCTCCCGTGGGATGAGGACGCCTTCGAAGTGGCGAGGGAAGGCAGCCGCAAACTGGAGAAACTGCGTCAAGAGCGGATGCTGATTGAGTCCGAGCGCATTGCCCTGAAAGCGGCCCAGGAGCGCTACGCCCAGGAAGAGCGCCAGCAGGCCGAGCAGCAAATCCAACTGGAGCGGCTGGAACGCGAAGGCAGGGAGGCCAAAGAAGCCCTCGAGGCCGCGCAGAAGCAGGAAGAAGAAGCGCGGCTGGCGGCGGGGCTGGTGTCGTACCGTCAGCACCTGCACGTCGGGGAACCCTGCCCGCTGTGCCAGCAGACGGTTAGCCAGCTTCCAGCGGGCACGTCGGTAGACCTCAGCCCCCTACGCGAACGGGTCGCGGTGCTGGCGGCGCAGGTGCAGGAGCGGCGCGAGCAATTCAGCGACTTGCGAAGCCTCATCAAAACCCGGCAGCGTTGGTTGGAAGAAAAAGCCAACGAAAATCGTGACTGGGACGAACGCAACAAGCAGCGCGACCTTGACGCCCGCGAACTGGAAAGCCATATCACGGGCGACCCGTCCAGCGACCTTCAGCGCCTCCTCGCCTCTCTCGCGGCCCGCGTGCGGCAGGCCGGAGCCGACCCCGCCCGCGCCCGCCGCGACGTGCTGACCGAGGTGCAGGCCATTCGCCAGGGCGTGCAGGACACCCAGGCGGCCCTGGCCCGCGCTCAGGGCGACGTGGCTGCGGCCCAGGCCACCGCGCAGGCGGCGCAGCGCATGGCGAGCGAGCGCGACGCCGACCAGCACAGCACCGCCGAGGGCCTTCACGCAGCCCTGAGCGCCCTGAACCTCAGCGCCGAGGCCGCCCGCAGCGCCGGAATGCCCGAAGGCGAAATCGCCGCGCTGGAAGAAGCCGCCCGCAAGCACGAGGCCGAAATCGCCCAGTTGCGGGCCGCGCTCTCCGACCTTGAGCGTCAACTGGGGGAAGAACCCTTCGACCCGGCGCAACTCGCGCAGGTCAGCCGCGACCTGACCGCCAGTGACGCCGCCCTCAAGACCGCCCGCGAGCAGGCTGGACGCCTCGCTGAGCAGGAACGGCAGATGCGCGAACGCCTGACCCGCAAGGCCGAAATCGAAGCCCAGGCCGCCGCCGCTGCCCAGCGCCTCGACACCTGGCAGACCCTGAGTGGCGCCCTGCGCGTCAACGAATTTCAGCAATTCCTGCTGGCGGAGGTCGAAGCCCAACTGCTCACAGGCGCGGGCATCTTGCTGTTCGACATCAGCGACGGGCGCTACCGCCTGACCCTCGAAAAAGGCGAATATGCCGTGCAGGACCTCTGGAACGCGGGCGAACTGCGGGCCGTCAAGACCCTTTCGGGCGGCGAAACTTTCCTGGCGTCCCTCGCCCTGGCGATTGCCCTGAGTGATTATCTGGCGGGCAACAAGGTGCTGGGGGCGCTGTTTCTGGACGAAGGCTTCGGCACGCTCGACCCGCAAGCACTCGAAGCCGTCGCCACCGCACTGGAAAACCTCCGCACGCAGGGGCGCATGGTGGGCATCGTCACCCACGTCGAAAGCCTCTCCGAACGCCTGCCCAACCGCTTGGTCGTCACCAAGAGCATGGCGGGTAGCCAGGTCATGCGAATGTAGAGGGGGGGCTGACTGTCTGAAAACCAAGCCGTCTCACCGCTGGAAATGCCGTCACTCTGCGGCAAAACAGCGGTCAGATTTTTCGACGGTTCGACCCGTTGCCCCTCTCCTGCCAAGCGCCCGACGACCACAGCGCCACGCCGATCAGTACCGGCTGAAAAAACAGGCGGATGAAGCGCTTGCGGTCGGTATCCAGCCCGAAGGCGTCGGTGCGGGTGAGGTACTGCGAGATGTTGCCGGGAAACACCGCCACGAAAAAGGCCGCCAGGAGCCAGCCCAGCGGAATCCGTTTCTCTTTCCAGAGGGCAAAGGCCAGCCCCAGCGAGATTTCGACGACGCCCGAAGCCAGCACCACGAAATCTTCGTTCAGCGGCAGGGCTTCGGGCACCTGCGCCTGAAATTCGTCGCGGGCAAAGGTCAGGTGGCTGACCCCGGCGAAGGCCAGAAAGCTGCCCAGGCCGATGCGGGCGAGGTGTTGCAGGGGAGTGGGTCGCGTTGACATGCCCCCAGCCTACGCCTGCCAGAGCCTCACCAGCCGCCGCTCGGCTGAATGTGGGTTATGACTTTCGGCCACCCGCTCGGCGTAGGCGTCGGCCCAGCGGCGTTCAGGAAACAGTGGGGGCAGCAGCAGTTCGTCGGCAGCGCCCACGAAATGAAACAGTGACCCGAAGGCCGCGTTGCTGAGGGTGTGGCCCGTTTCGTGCGCGAGCAGGTCGAGGGCGTCCGGTGTCAGGAAGGCGAACTGACCCAGACTGTACCCACCCCGAAAGCCCGGCCACCACAGCCAGCCGCCGACCAGCACTATGCTCCCCGTCGCTCGGTTCAGCGTCACCCGGCGCACCGAGCGCGGAACCAGCAGATGCAGCGCGAACGCCCCGGCCCCCAGCACCGTCGCGGGCCACGCCAGCGGCAGCAGCCAGCCACCCCAGCCCAGCCCTTGCCGAAAGCGCGGCGAGCGCGTCAGGGACGAAGCCGCCGCCAGATTGAGTGCCCCCAGCGCAAGGCCCACAGGCCAGCCCAGCCACAGCGTCAGCCACGCGCTGTTCAGGCCCGCACTCAGCCCCACCAGCGCGCCGCGCCAGAGGGGTTCACTGCGCCGGGCGAGGCTGGCCAGGGCATACAGCAGCAGCGTCAGGAGAAGCCACCGCCACGGAGAAGGCCACGCCCACGCCGCCGCCAGCAGGCCGAACCCTGCCCCCAGCAGAGGAAG
>NZ_JAUNHK010000019.1 GCF_030523985.1 Deinococcus sp. | reverse complement strand
CCTCATCCCCTTTCCACACCCCACCCCGATTTGTCAACCCCTAATCGCCGTAATTTCTACGTAACTCTTCAGGCAACATTCTCACTGCGACCAGTAATACAGGTGTCAATGGGCTGACTATAGATGCCGCCGACAACACTTTCTACATCAGCTCGACCATTGCTGGTTCTGTGGGGCTGTTGCGGGTCAACACGACCACCGGCAACACCACCCTGATCAACTCCACCACCCGTACCGACCTCGGCTCCTGCCCGGTTATCCCCGACGTGCCGACCATCAGCAAGACCTTTACCCCGTCCTCCGTCACGCTGAGCGCTGGTGGAACAGCAACGTCGGCGCTACGCATCAGAGTGGGGAATTCGAATCAAGCTCCTATTTATCTGTACTCGCCCCTGACCGATACCCTGCCCAGTGGCATGACCATTCCTAGTGGCGCGACCGTGACTACGACCTGCACCAACGGAACGGTTGCCAGAACCACAAGCTCGGTCACGTTGCCCACGGGAACAAGTGTTCCAGTTGGCGGGTGCACCATAGATGTGTCGCAAGTCTCAGTGAGCAGTGCGGGCACCTACACGAACAGCATCGGCTCTGGCAGTCTGGTTACCTCGACGGGCACGGTGGGCACCGCCGCCAACGCGACTTTTACCGTGGCTCCCCCGCCGACGCCGCAGTTTTCCATTACCAAAACGGACAATGGAGCGACCTTCTACCGGGGCAGCACGGCGACCTATACGGTGACTGTGACCAATACAGTCGCAGGGTCGGCCTCCAGCGGGGCCATCAATATTCGTGATGCCCTCCCGGCGGGCTTGACTTTCAGCAGCGTGGCCGTGTCAGGCGGGGTGGGCGGCACCATCACCAATGCTTCGGCGGCTGGCAGCAGCGGCACCGTGGGCTGGGACTTTACCCCCAGTGCCCCCATGACCGGGAACCAGAGCGTGACCTTCACCCTGACGGTTAATGTCGGGGTCAGTACACCCACCGGCACGAACAGCATCATCAACTACGCTTCGGTAGGCGGCGGCGGTGGCTCGGCGGCTCCCACCCCGAGCAGCACCTGCACCACGCAGTGTGGCAGCGACTCCACCACCGTTGCTGCGCCTTCCGGCAGCGACCTGACCATCACCAAGACCGACGGCACGGGCACCATCCCGGCGAACGGTAGTACCACCTACACAATTCGGGTGACCAACAACGGCCCTGCCGAGGTGACGGGTGCTGTCCTGAGAGACGCCCCGCCCAGTGGGATGACTTTCGGCGCGGTGGCCTGCTCCACGGCGTTCGGCAATGTCTGCACCACCGCGCCCACCCCGGCCCAGGTTTCAAGTGGCGTTGCCCTGCCGACGCTGGCCTCTGGTGCCTTCTATGAAATCACGGTGGCGGCCAGCACCACGCTGACCAGCGGTTCGGTGGCGAATACGGCGACGGTGACGGCCCCGGCGGGCATCACCGACACCAACACCGCCAACAACACGGTGACGGATACCAATACGGTGGCCGCTGTCTCGACCGCTCAACCCGCCAGAAATGTGTCCAGCTTTCCGGCAGCCTGTGATGTGGTGGACTGGTCACGCTCCGGCATTACCGGTACGAGTGTTGGGCAGACCGGGGTCAAGAACTTCAACTCCCGCAAAGGGTTGGGCCTGAGCGTGAACCTTGTTCCAGCCACCAGTACGAACAACGGCATCGTGGGCCTGAACACCGGATTCACCAGTTACGGCTCGTGGTATGAGGTGCGGGCGGTCAGCACCAGCCTGTCCCCGAACAATGCGGCCACCGCTTATGGCGGGGCGTTCGTGACCCGCGCCGGGAGCGACGGTCAGACCAACACCGTCACGATTACCTTTCCGCACCCGGTCATCAACGTGCGCTTCGGCATCACCGACCTTGATGCTGTCGGTGGTGCGAGCGTCAGCGACCAGGGTGACTGGATGCGTGTGACAGCAGGTTATGGCGGCACCACCTTCAGCCCCGATACCCTGATTGCCAGTGGACATGCACTGACCGTCAGGGGCTACAGCACCAGTGGCAGCGCGATTCCTGGGACGGCTGCGAGCGGAAGCAGCATGACGCTGCCTGTGCCAGGACGTGGTAACAGCACCATGGGCGCGGGAAGCAACCCCAATACCCTCAACACGCTGATGGGCACAGATACGGGCTACGGCACCGGGGTGACCGACTTGGACAACGGTGGCACTGCGGTCAATCGTCAGGGTCAGGGCGTGGCCTATTTCAAGGGGCCGCTGACCACCCTGACCATCGTGACCGGTTCCAAGAAGACGAGCAGCGGCAACGCCATCGCCTTCGGCAACATCGACTTCTGCTCGCCCAGCATGACCGTGAGCAAAGCCGTCGGCACACCTGTTCTGCAGAGTGACGCGTCGTACAACATTCCCTACACGCTGACCTACCGCAACACCAGCTACAACCAGGGCCTCTTTCCTGATACCACGGTGCGCGACACCCCCTTCCAGCCGTCGTTCCCGACGCCCAGCGGCTTCGACCCCTGGGCCGACCTCAAGCCGCAGCTCTCGGACACGGTCATTCCCCAGATTCTGGCGAACACCAACATTCAGAGTGCCGCCGTGGTCGGGTCGCCCAAAATTACCTTCGCCAACGCGGCGAGTACCCGTAATCTTGATGCCAGCGATGCCAACCCATCGTTTGACGGCACTTCGGCCAACCCCACGGTGATGACGAGCGGCACCGACGCGCGCGTGTCGGCTGGCGGCAGCTTCGATGCCAGATTCACGGTCAACGCAGTGATTAAGAGCGGGGTGACAGCGCCACAGACCGTCAACAACCAGGCCACCGCTACGGGCACCTTCAACACGGCCACCGCTACGCTCAGCGCGACCTCGGCCACCGTGGCAGCTACGCTGACCCCGACAGTCAAGCTGACCCTGAGCAAGGTCGTAGACCAGAACTATGTCAGGTACCTCGGTGACCCGGTCAGCCCCAATTACGCCGAACTGAACTACACCATCAGGGTGACCAACCCCAGCACGGCGACGGCGGCCAGCGGTGTGGTCATCACCGATACCCTGCCTGCTCAGGTGACTTATGTGAGCAGCTCTCCAGCCGCCAGTGTCTCGGGACGGACCCTGACCTGGAACGTGGGCACCGTGGCGGCAGGCGGGAGCGCAACGGTGACGGTGAAGGTCAAGGTGCCACTCGCAAGTGCGATTGAGTCCAGCCAGCCGCAGGCCACTTGGACGAACACGGCTTCTGTTTCAGGCACCAACGCCACTTCTGCCAGCGCCAGCGCCACGACCGACACGGTGTACACCAAGCTGTTCAAGCAGGTTCACAACCTGGGCACCAACCCACCAGCAGAGGTGCCGCAGCTCTCCCCGGCCTGGAGCAGCAGCGGCCAGGGCCTGCCAGGCGACGTGCTGGAATACTGCATCGACTTCCGCAACTACGGCTCGACTACTTTGGCGAACTACGTGGTGTCGGACGTGGTGCCGTCGAACACGACCATCATTGACGGCAGCTGGGTGCTGAACAGCGACGTGATGACGAGCGGCGTGCGTACCCCGTACAGCGGCGGTACAGTCAGCTACGCCAACGGCACGGTACGTGGCACGGTCGGCTCGCTGGCTCCCGGTGGCAAGGGCACCATGTGCTTCCGGGTGAGAATCAACTGACGACGTGGAGGCAGCCTGGCTCACCCGGACAGGCTGAATTTCAGACCGCTCCAAACCAATTTCGGCCCGCTGTCAAGCGACTGTTAACAGGACAGTCGCCTCACAGCGGGCCTTTTCGGCATCGTCTTTGCACCGCCCTGAAAAATGGCGGGATCAATGCGCTTTTAACGCGGTGGGGTAAGGCTCAAGCTTTCAGGCCTGCTCCAACCTCGCCCATCAGAACGACCACGAAGTTGGCGGGCAAGTTGTGAATCACCATCTCGTGTTCACCGAAGCGGATGGACACATCCCGAATGTCCTCGCCCAGCATCTGCTTGCCCAGCACGCCCGCCGTGTTGGTGAAAAAGCGGGCGAACATCTGGATGTTCTCCGGCAGGACGTTGCCCGTCTGGCGAATCGGCTGCCCGGCGCGGTCGAGAATCACCACGTCGCGCACGCGGGGGTGGTCTTCGTAGGTTTGTAGCAGGTCGGATAGGGCGCTCAGGGCCTCGGTGTCCAGAGCGCTGCCCAGGACCAGCACATCCTCCTCTTGGCTCTCGGTAAGGGCTGCGGCTTCGCTTGCGGCACTGGCCTGACGGGTACGGCGGCTTTCGAGGGCGCTCTGCACCATCGGGATAAGTTCATCGGACTTGAAAGGCTTCCTGAGCAGCCCCGCCGCGCCCACTTCCTCGGCTTCGGCGCGGATATGCTCGTCTACGTTGCCACTCATCAGGATGACGGGTAGCGCGGCGTAGCGTGGGTCGGCCTTGATGCGCTCGCACAGTTCCAGACCGGTGAGGCCCGGCATGATGACATCCACCATCAGCAGGTCGTAGGCCGAGGGATTGTCCCGCAGCATCTCCAGTGCCTGTTCGCCACCCACGGCGCTGGCGCTCGAAATGGAGTGGTTGCGAAGGGTGATTTCCAGCGCCTTGCGGACGCTGATGCTGTCATCGACAATCAGAATATCGGGCATGGGAAGACTCCGGGGTGCGGGGAGGCGGGGGGGATTTACTTGGGCGAGCGCGGGCTAGCCCCGTGTCGGGGGGGAGCGTGCCCAGCGGCGTAGTGGTCGAGTTCCACGGCAAGTTCAATCAGCAGGCGCGGCGTGGTGGTCTGCAGGTCGCGGGCGCGAACCTCGGCGGGCACGTCGCTGCGGTAGAAGCGGAAAATGGCGTCGTGGTAGACCTCGATGGCCCGCAGCAGCGTAAAGAGGGCCGCCTTGCCGGTCTGTCCGTTGCACTCGGCGTAGACCAGATGGCCCCCCTGCATGGCGAGGTGTCCGGTCAGCGGGTGCGCCGCGCCCTGGCGACTGCTGACCGTGACCAGCCAGTGTCCCGAAAAGCGCATCTCGGCCACCCAGTTCAGGAACTCCGGCAGGCTGAACTGCGACAGGTCACCGTGCAGGTGCGGCGCGACATCGGGTTGAAGCGGCACCGGAAAGCGGGCCGGACTCAGGCCCAGGTCGGTCAGCACCCGGCTCAGCAGTTGGGGCGCGGTCAGTTGCTGTTCGGCGTCGGGTTGCGGCTGGCCGCTGCCGGGCAGGGGAGGCAGCACATAAACCGGCACGTCCTGCGAGTGGCTCTCGGCGGCCACCACCTCGCGGAAGTCTTCGCCGGTCATGTCTTCCATCTCGGCGTCACAGATGATGGCAGCGACGGGGGTGCGTTCCAGTTGAGTCAGCGCGTGCAGTGCTCCCTGCGCTTCGATGGTGGGCACGCCCGCCTGCTGCGACAGGTGACGGTACATGGCGGAGCGGCTGGGGCTATTGAGAATCGTCAGGATAGGCAGAGCCGACGCCAGACTGCCGGGTGTGAGGGAACTGGGCAGGGTCATAGCGTCTCCGGGGCACGGGGGGCAGCAAGCAGCGAACCCAGGCGGCGCAGCAGCAGCGCTTCGTTGACGGGTTTGGTGAAATAGTCGTCGGCCCCGAGTTGAAAGGCCAGCCGCTGATGCTTTTCTCCGGCGCGGGTGGTCATGACCAGCACCGGGAGCCGCGCCGTGTCGGGCCTCGTGCGGAGCGCCGAGAGCAGCTCGTAGCCGTTCAGGCGCGGCATTTCGAGGTCGGTCAGGACGCCGTCGTAGGTCGGGTCGAGTTGCAGGATGTCCAGGGCCTCCTGACCGTCGCTGGCGGTGGTGACATGGTATTGACCGCGTTCGAGCATCTTGCCTACCAGCCTACGCACACTGAGCGAATCGTCAACCAGCAGCACCCGGCGCGGCGTACCCAACTCGTCGGCGCTGACCCGCCCCAGCCACCTCTCGGGGCGGCGGCTCAGGCGCAGCAGCCCGGCGGGGTCGAGCAGCGGCAGGGCGCGTCCACTGCCCGACACGGCCATGCCCGAGAGGTAATCGAGTTGCGCCAGCACGCTGTTGGGCGCGGTCACGGCGACTTCCTCGATTTGCCCGAAGTCGGCCACCCGCAGCGCCACGGGTCCGCTGATGCTGCTGGCGACAGCCAGGTGCGCCGCGTCCTGCGTGTCGTCGGTCACCTCTGCCCCCCACATGGGCCGCAGGTCCACCACGGGGAGGCGCTGGCCCTCGTAGAGCCAGGAAACCTGCTCGCCCTCTGCGTCCCGCGTGTCCCGGCCCAGTTCGTGCACGGGCACGTCACGCAGCGCCCGGATGCTGCTGACGGGGAGCGCCCCCTGGTGGCCCTGACCGAGGTCGAGGTGCAGCACGTCCATGATGCGCTGGGTGGTCGGCACCCGCAGCGTGAACACCGTGCCGATGCCCGCTTCCGAGGTGATGAGCAGTTCGCCGCCGAGTTGCCGCACCGCCGTCGCCACCACGTCGAGGCCCACGCCGCGCCCGGCCACGTTGCCGACCTCGCTGGCGGTCGAGAAGCCCGGCAGCAGCACCAGACGGCCCACCTCTTCGTCGCTCATCTGCCCGAGTTCCTGGGCCGAGCGCAGGCCGCGTTCCAGTGCCCGCTCGCGGATACGCGGCAGGTCGAGGCCCTGTCCGTCGTCCGCCACCATAATTTCCAGAAAGTTGCCCTGCTCAGTCGCCTGAATCCAGACGTTGCCCTGGGGCGTCTTTTGGGCGGCGGCGCGGTCTTCGCGCGACAGGCCGTGGTAGACGGCGTTCGTCAGCAGGTGCATCAGTGGGTCGTTGATGCGTTGCAGGATACCGCTTTCGATCATGACCCCCTCGCCCTCGACATGCAGCGTAAAGAGGTCTTGCCGCTCGCGTGCCCAGCGGCGCAGCCTCGCCGTCGCCTGCGCGAAGGCCACGCGGCTGGTCTGGTTCACGTCCAGACGCAGGCGGCGCACCAGTTTGCCGAGCTGTTCGTTTTCCTCGGACAGTTCGCCCACCGCTTCGCTGAGGCGGCGGCGCACTTCCGAGAAGTCGGCGGCCAGCTCGGTAATGGAGCGCGACAGGATGTTCAGGTCGTTGTAGGTGTCGAATTCGAGTTCGGCAAACTGGTCGGACAGGTTCAGGCCCATCGCGGCACTCGCCGCCGCGCCGCTCTCGTCGCGCACCATGTCGGGGTTGAGGTAACGTTCCTCGAAGTCGCGCACCGTGCGCTGAAAGCGGTCCTGGCTGGCGGCCATGCTCGCCTGCAATTCGTCCAGCCGCCCCATCAATCGCGTCATGCGGGCGCGGGCCGTCACCAGTTCGCCCACCTGCTCCATCAGCCCTTCCAGGCGACCCGCCGGAACCCGGATGTCGGGCATCAGGGGCGCAGCCGGAGCCTCGGCAGGCGGCGCTGCGGGGGAGGGAGCGGCGGTGCTGGTCGTGACCGCGCCGAGTGCGGCAGGCTCCGGGCCACCGACCAGGGCCGCTTCGAGCTGAGCAGTTATGCGCCCCAGGCGTGCTTCCAGCCCCTCGTCGGGGGCACCCTGCGCGACCTGGAGGAGGTCGTCCATCGCGTCGGCGGCCCCCGACAGCAGCCGCTGCACGTCGCCCGTCAAACTGACCGCCCCCTCACGCAGCGCCCCCAGCAAATCCTCGGTGCGGTGGGCAAAGTCGCCCAGCGTGCGGAAATCCACCATGTACGAACTGCCCTTGATGGTGTGGGCAGCGCGGAACATCACGTTCAGGTCGGCGTCCTCGCTGCGGGCGAGCTGCTCACGCAACTGGGCGAGGTGTTCGTGCATTTCCGGCAGGAAATACTCCCAGACTTCGGCGTTTTCCTTCACGAAGGCGCGCAGCCGCTCGCCCAGGTCGGGTTGCCCGGTCAGGGATTCCTCCGGCTCGGACGGGGGCAGGTCGTCGCCGGGAAGCCAGAGCCGCCCGCGCAGCGCGAAAGCCTCGGGCCGTTGCCGCACCAGTTCCTGAAGCTGCTGCGCTCCACCCAGCCGGGCGAAGGTGAGGCCCAGGTCGTGGTCGTTGCCGCCGGCCTGCAACTCACTGACGCCCAGCCGCAGCACCTGCGTGACCTGTCCCAGCAGCGCCACGAACCGTTCGTGGTCGTCGCCCCTGAGGTGGGGGCGGGCGTCCAGCAGCCGCTCCATCAGCGCCGCCAGCGTCGAGAGCTGCTGGAAACCGTACAGGGCGGCGCTGCCGTGCAGGCGGTGGGCCAGCAGCGAAAGACGGTTCATGCGGCTGTCCTCGTCGGCTGTGTCTGTGTCGGCGCTGTCCACTACGGCACTGGCCTGTGCCGGGAAAGACGACCATTCGGCCACCCCCCGTTCCAGGCCAGCCAGGACTTCGGCGGCCTCTTCGATAAAGCTGGTAAGCAGTTCGCTCTGGGCCATGACAGGTTCCTTTCCTTCGTGTTCGTCGCTCGTGTCCATAGGCTCAGTCGGGGAGGCGGAAGCGGGCGAGGCTCTGGTCGAGTTGCTGGGCGAGGGCTTCGAGTTGCTGCGCGGCAGAGCGGCCCTGCTGGGCGGCGGTCTGGGCCTGCTCGGCGACCCCGGCAATCTGCTGCACGGCGGCCCCCACCTGCTCGACGCCCGAAGCCTGCTGGCGGGTGGAAGCGGCGACGGTTTCAGCGAAGCGGGCCGACTGCTCGGTGAGTTGACCGATTTCCTGCAGGCGTTCCCCGGCGGTGCTGGCGATGCGGTAGCCCTGCTCCACTTCCCGCGTGCCTTCCTCGGCCCCCAGCGCCACGTCCTGCACCTCGACCTGCACGTTGCGAATCAGGGTCGCCACGCGGGTGGTCGCCTGGGCCGAGGTGACGGCGAGCTGCCGGATTTCTTCGGCCACCGCGCTGAAGCGCCCGCCCGCCTCGCCCGCTCCGGCGGCTTCCACCGAGGCGTTGAGCGCCAGCAGGTTGGTGCGCCGGGCAATCTGGGAGATGGTGTCCACGACCTCCTGAATTTCCAGCGAGCGGTCGCCCAGCGACTTGATGCGTTTGGAGACCTGCTGCACCTCGCGGCGAATGTTCTGCATGCCGCCGAGGGTTTCTTCCACCGCCTGCTGGCCCTGCTGCGACGCCACAAGGGTCAGCCGCGCCGTTTCTGCCGAGCGCTGCGCGTCCTCGGCCATCTGGCGAATGGTGTCGGTGAGCTGCTCGATCTGCTGCGCCACGCGCTGGGCCTCGCTGGAGGTCTGACGCGAGGCGTCCTCGATTTGCCGGGTGCTGCCGAGCATCTGCTGAGAGCCGCTGCCCACCGAGTTCGAAGACTGCTGCACCTGCTGCAGAAGCTGCGCGAGTTCTTCGGTCATCAGGTTGATGGAGTCCACCACGTTGCCCAGCACGTCGGCGGTGACCTGTCCCCGGCGGGTGAGGTCGCCCTCGGCGATGTCCATCGTCACGTCCAGAAATTCCCCGATGTTGTGCTGGAGCTGGCGGGCTTCCTCGCGTTCACGGGCGTCGCGCTCGGCGTTTTCGCGCAGCTGGGTGGCCGCCGAGTTGAACGACCGGGTCAGCGTGCCGAGTTCGTCACGGGTGGTCACGGGCAACTGGATGTCGAGGTCGCCCGACGACAGACGGTTGGAGGCCGAGGTCAGGAGTTGCAGCGGCTGGGTGATGGCGCGGGCAATCAGCGTCGCCAGCCACAGGGCCACCAGCATCAGGGTGGCCGAAGCGATCAGCGTGAGGATAAAGGCGGTGTTCAGCGCGTCAATCTCGTACTGAATGGCTTTTCGGAGCGAAACCAGGGTTTCTTCGTAGAATCTGGTCTGCGCCGCAAGCGAAGCCTGTCCCAGTTGGGCCAGCGCCCGGGTGTCGCTCGGCACGCGGCCCTGGGCGGCGATCTGCTGAAACGAGTTGTTGAAGGCCTGCGTCTGACGCTGCATGTCCCCGAAGGCCGCCTTGAGGTTGGCGGTGTCGCGGGGGTTGGTGACCAGCGCCGCCTGCCCCACCTGGTTGATGGTGGTCTGCGCTCGCCGGGCCGCCCGGAACGCCTGCTGGTACTGCGCCAGGGTCGCGGCGGGAAGCTGCCCATTCCGGGCCACGCCCTGCGCCGAGGCCAGTTGAGCGGGCAGGCTTCCCGCGTCCGGCCACTGCTGCGGCAAGACGCTGGTGGCGAGGCTGGCCAGCTCCGGGGTGGTGGGGTACTGCAGGTGCCGCATCTGCCCCTCCACGGCGATGGTGCTCATCAGGGCGGCGGCTTCGTTGCTGAGCAGGTCGTGCAGTTGATTGCCCGCCTGCGCCGAGGTGAGACGTTTTTGCTGCACGTCGTTCGACAGCACGTTCCAGCGCTGCTCCAGTGCGTTGATGGCCTCGGCGGTACGGCTACCGATGGGGGCGCTGCGGTCGAGTTGCCTGAGCTGAGCGAAGGCCGCCTGGATGTCCTGCTGCCTGCGCTCCAGGTCGCTGCCCGGCTGGGTCTGACCATCCAGAAACAGTTGGATGGGACGGCGGCTGGCCTGAAGGTCACCGAGCAGCTGCGTGGCCGGGGTCAGGTAGGCCATGCTCCGAATCGCCGTGCGGTCTTTTTTCAGCTCCTGCAACTGGTCGTTGATGTTGAAGCCCAGCGAAATGGCGAAGGGAAACAGCAGCGGGACACTGCCCAGCGCGAGCTTCTGGCCTACGCTCAGGTCGCCGAGGCGAAACGGGGCTTTCCTGGCTTTTGGCCTGGACAGAGGCTGCGCCGGAGTCCCGGGGGAAATCGTGTTGGTCATCTGTATCTCCAGAAATCCAGAAAGGGAAGTGAGGGGACGGACACCTGCGCCTTAGCCCGGCAGTTTGAAGCGGCCTACGCTCTGGTCGAGTTGCTGGGCGAGGGCTTCGAGTTGCTGCGCGGCGGAGCGGCCCTGCTGGGCGGCGGTCTGGGCCTGCTCGGCGACCCCGGCAATCTGCTGCACGGCGGCCCCCACCTGCTCGACGCCCGAAGCCTGCTGGCGGGTGGAAGCGGCGACGGTTTCAGCGAAGCGGGCCGACTGCTCGGTGAGTTGACCGATTTCCTGCAGGCGTTCCCCGGCGGTGCTGGCGATGCGGTAGCCCTGCTCCACTTCCCGCGTGCCTTCCTCGGTGTCGGCAATCACGCTCTGGACTTCCTGCTGCACGGCCTTGATGAGTCCGGCGATGCGCGTGGTGGCCTCCGCTGAGGTATTGGCGAGCTTACGCACCGAGTCCGCCACGATGGCGAAGCGTCCGCCCGCTGCCCCCGCGCCTGCCGCCTCGATGGACGCGTTCACGGCGAGCAGGTGGGTCTGTTCGGCAATCTGGGAGATGGTGTCCACGACTTCCTGAATTTCGAGCGAGCGGTCGCCAAGCGACTTGATGCGTTTGGAGACCTGCTGCACCTCGCGGCGAATGTTCTGCATGCCGCCGAGGGTTTCTTGCACGGCCTGCTGACCCTGCTGCGAGGCGAGAAGAGCCTGACGGGCGATGTCGGCGGAGTCCTGCGCCCCCTGCGCCATCTGGCGAATGGTGTCGGTGAGCTGCTCGATCTGCTGCGCGACGGCCTGGGCCTGCTGCGCGGTCAGGGTCGCGCCCTGCTGAATCTGGTCGGTGGTGCCGAGCAGTTCGCGTGACCCCGAAGTGACCGAGCTGGAAGCGGCCTGAATGTGCTTGAGGATGTCGGCGAGTTGCTCGGTCATCAGGTTGATGGAGTCCACCACGTTGCCCAGCACGTCGGCGGTGACTTGCCCCCGGCGGGTGAAGTCGCCCTCGGCGATGTCCATGGTGACGTCCAGAAATTCTCCGATGTTGTGCTGGAGCTGCTGGGCCTCGACGCGGTCTTGCTGGGCGCGTTCGGCGTTGACCCGGAGCTGGGTGGCCGCCGAGTTGAACGACTTGGTCAGCGTGCCGAGTTCGTCCGAGCTTCTCACAGGCAGGTGAAGGTCGAACTGTCCCGCAGTCACGGCCTGGGTGCTGGAGTTCAACAGGCGCAACTGCCCCACCAGGCGGCGCGCAAGCCAGGTCATCAGCCAGACGGCCAGCGCCATGGACACCAGGGTCAGCAGCCAGCCGAGCACGCCCAGGCGGGTATAGCGGCTGTGCAAACGCTGGCTGGCCTGCACGATGGAGGCGCTGGAGCGGCCCAGCAGTCGGTCTACCTGTTGCAGGCTGCTGCCCAGTTGCGGCGTGGCGGGCTGCCCGGCGGCGAGCGCCCGGTAGCCGTTCAGGGTGGCCCCCACCGCTGTGCCGAGGCGCTGGAGGTCGGCCTGAAAGTCGAGGCCCTGCCCGCGCTCGGCGGCGGTGAGGGAGCGGCCCACGAGTTGCAGTTGCGGCCCGATTTGCCCCACCACTTCGAGCAATCTGTTGCGGTCGCTGGCGGCCCCGCTGCTCACCACCCGATCGGCCAGCAGTTGGGCCCGGATGAGGTTGGTGCGCAGGCCCAGCAGTCCGTCGTTGAGCGCGGCGCGCTGCAGGTGGTAGAGGTCGCTCTTGCCCGCCCCGACTTCGAGCGCACTGGCGCGGGCGAGTTCGTCGGTCACGCGTCCCAGCGCAGCGCTGATGGCGGCGTAGTCGCCCGCCCGGTCTCCACTCGTGCCAGCGGCGCTGAGGTAGCGCTCGACCTGATTTTTGACCTCGCCGAGGTTGAGGCTCTGGCGCAGCTCGGCGCGTACCCTGGGCAGCGGGCTAAAGAGACTGGGCGACTCCTGCGCCCCAAGCAGGGCGTCGAGTTGACCGAGGGCCTGCCGGGTGCCCTGCACGGCGGGCGCGACCTCGGAGGCCGTGGCGGGACTGCGGGTCGCCAGCGCCAGGCTGTCCACGCTGCGGCGCAGGTCACTGGCGGCGTTCACGAAAGGAACGATTTGACCGTTGGCGGCCACCGGGGCGGCGAGCTGGCCCAGGGCGCGGTTCGAAGTGACCACGTTGACCAGGACGGGCAGGGTAAACAGCACGCCGACCAGTCCCAGCTTCTGCGCGACGCTCAGGCGGTCGATCAGGCGCGGGGGGCGGGTGGCGGCACCGGGCGAAGCCGGACGCTCGGTCGGCATCAGGTCGGTGCTGGGGACATTCTGTAGCATTTCGACTCCTGCGGGGCGCGGGGGGTGAGGGAAAGGGGGCGCGGAACTGGGCCGGGAGAGCTCAGCCGGGAAGGCGGAAACGGCTGAGGGCACCGCCGAGTTCCTGAGCGAGGGCCTGGAGGCGGTCGGCGGCCTGCCTGCCCCGCTGCACCGACTGCTGGGCCTGCTGCGCGGTGGCGGCGATGTGCTGCACGCCCTGACCTATCTGCGTGACTTCCTGGGCCTGAGCGCCCGATTCCTGGGAGATGTGTCCGGCGAGCTGGGCGGAATGCTGGGCGAGCTGGGCGAGTTCCTGCAAGCGCCGCTCGGCCTCGCCCGCGATGAGGTAGCCCTGCTCGACCTGTTCGGCGTTGTGCTCCACGCTTTTCATCGTCTGCTCGATGTCGCGCTGAACGCTGGCGAGCAGCAGGGTCACGCGGCCCGTCGCCTCGTTGGTCTGGTCGGCGAGCTGGCGCACCTCGTCGGCCACCACGCTGAAGCGGCTGCCCGCCTCGCCCGCGCCCGCCGCCTCGATGGAAGCGTGCAGCGAGAGCAGGTTGATCTGGCTCGAAATCTGGGTGATGGTGTCGACCACATTCTGAATCTGGCGCGAGTGCTCGGTCAGCGTGGTCATGCCGGAGGCGACGTCCTGGGTGCCTTCCCGAATCACGCGGATACCGGCCAGGGTGCCGCGCATGGCCTCCTGCCCCTGCCGCGAGGTTTCGAGGGCCTGCTGCGCGGCGTCGGCGCTGGCCTCGGCGCTGAGGGCCATGTCCCGAATCCGGAGGTTCATCTCCTGGGCGCGGGCGGCGAGGCGCTGCGCCTGCTCGGTGGTGAGGCGCGACCCCTGCTCGATTTCCTCGGCGGTGCCGAGCATCTGCTGCGAGCCGTTCGTTACCGACTGCGACGCCTGCTGCACCTGCCGCAGGGTGGCGGCGAGTTCCTCAGTCATCAGGTTGATGGAATCCACCACATTGCCCAGCACGTCCTCGGTGACGTTGCCCCGGCGGGTCAGGTCGCCCCCGGCGATGTCCACCGTGACATCCAGAAATTCCCCGATGTTGTGCTGGAGCTGCTGGGCATCCCGGCGCTCCTTTTCGGTTTTGAGCTGGTTTTGCCTCAGCAGGTCGGCGGCGCGGTTGAAGGACTGGCCCAGCACCCCGAGTTCGTCGCGGCTGCGGACAGGCACCTTCACGTCGAAGTCGCTGTTGGACAGGTGCTGCGAGGCGCGGGTGAGGTGGCGCAGGGGCTGCAAAATCGACGCGGTCACGGCGCGCAGCAGGGTCACGATGACGGCGGCCAGCACCAGGGTCAGCAGGGCCAAGAGAATCAGTTTGGTCTTGGCCTGGTCGCGCTGCTGCGTAAAGACCTGACTCAGTGCCTGGGTCGTCAGGTCGAAGGCGCGGTACTGGGCGGGCAGGGTCGGGTTGGCGACATCGAGAAGCTGCTGGAAGGTGGTGGTGACCTGCTGCGGCCTCAGGGTGCGCTCCTCGACAAAGTCGAAGAGGTCGCGGGTCTGCTGGGTGGCGACCGCGTAGGGCTGGGCCAGGGTGGGCCGCAGGTCGGGACGGGCGCTCAGGACGCTGGCCCCGTCGCGCTCTATCTCGTCGGTCAGCTGGCGGGCGCGGGCCACGGCGTTGCGGATGTCGGCCCGTTGCTCTCCGGTCAGGACGCCGCCCTGCGCCGCGAGTGCCGTGTCCAGAATCGGCAGGATGGTGGTGAACATGCGCCCGACTTCGGGGAGGTTGTGCGCCATCGTCTCGGAAGTCAGCCGAACCAGCGGCCCACCCCCTGCCGTGCCGACCGTAGAAAGCTGGCCCTCGTCCGCGAGGGTGCGGAACAGTCGGGCCAGTTCGGTATCCAGGGCGCTGTTGATGAGGGTGGCGAGCTGCGCGGCGTTGACGCTGCCGGTGCGAATCGCTTCGGTGATATTGCCGATTTTGGCGTCCAGCGCCAGGCTGAGCTGTTGCGACGTGGCGGCGTCGGGACGGCTGAGGGCCTGACTCAGCTCTTGGGCCACCTGCTGGAGCCTCTGCACCTGCTCGGGCTGCACCTGCGCCGGTGCAGAGCCGCGAATCTCGCGCAGTTGAAGCTGCAACTGTTCAAGAGCGCCGTAGTTGCTGGCAATCTGAATCTGGCGGTTGGCGGTTCGGTACTCGTTCCACGCCTGGGTGCCCAGGGACGTGACCGTTACGGCGAGCGGCACGCCCAGCAGCAGGCTGATGGTCAGGAGTTTCTGGGGAATCGTGAGGCGCCCCAGCCACTGCTCGCTGAGGCGGGGAGAGCGGGGGCGAACGTTGGAGCGGAAGGGTTCGGCAGCAGGGACGCTGTGAGGTTCAGTCATGGCGAATATTCCTCGGGCGGAAGCGGGAAGGTTCGGTCTGCCGCACTTTTCGGTGAGGGGCGGGAAATTCGGCAGGATTCACGCCGGGGTCAGGCGGCGGTTGAGTGCGGCGAGCAGCGCGTCGGAGCTGAGGTGCTGGCCCCGTTGTCCCGCGCTCGGCAGGCCGATGACGCTTTCGGGCGACAGCAGGTCGCTGCCCGGCGGCGGCTCGTCCTCGGCAAAGCCCAGCACGTCGTCCACAGGCAGGCAAAAAAGCTGCTCCTGCAAGCTCACGAGCAGCAGGCGGGCGGGGACTTCGGCGGCGGGCATACCCACCAGTTGCCGCAGGTTGAGTACGGGAACGGCCCGCCCCGCCACGACGGTCAATCCCAGCAAAGCGCCGCCGCTGCCGGGCAGGGGAGAGAGGGTGTCCAGGGACCTGACCTGCCGAATCAGGTCGGCGGGCAGCGTCAGCACCCGTGAACCCACGCGAAAAAGCAACAGGTTCATGGTCAGAGGTGGCGGCCCAGCAGAGCGGTGACCTGCTCGGGCGTATAAGGCTTGGCCAGATAGTCCACCGCGCCCTGGCGCAGGCCCCATTTCACGTCGGTTTCGGCTCCCTTGTTGGAGACGATGATGACTTTCATGGCGGCGGCGGCAGGCAGTTTCTTCAGGGCACGTAGCGTTTCGTACCCGTTGCGCTCGGGCATCACCACGTCGAGCAGGGTCAGGGCGGGCCGCTCGCGCTCCACCGTCGCCTCGGCGTCGAGCGGGTTGCTGATGCTGATGACCGTATGCCCGGTGGGACGAATGGCTTCGGCCATAAAGCGGATGTCTGCGGGCGAGTCGTCGATAATCAGAATCTTTGCCATATCTTTTGCGTTCTCCTGGCGACCGGGGCAAGGGACGGCTTTGCCCACCCCCAGTACGTTCCTCAACTAAACGTCACCCTAAGAACGCCCATCCGACAAAACTCTTACACCTGAGAAATTTATTACAAAAAGAATTTGGCGTTTGGCACGCGTGTGGTCCCTTCTCCCCCTAACAATTCAGGGGAACAGCAACCGTGTTCTCATGAACAATCAGGTGAGAATTTACAAAAAGAGATGAGAAATGGGGTCGGAGCGTCCGACGCTCTAGCTTCTGGTCTGGTACATCCGGACACCGCCCGCGCCTCGCCCTTCGTCGAGTTGCCCGGTCAGGGCCAGGTGTTCGGCCAGGCTCGCGGTCTGGTCGAGCAGCAGCAGGGCTTGTAAGGGCCGCAGGCGCGGGTGGAGGGCCAGGGTCAGCTCGTAGGCACTGCGTGGCGTCCCCGCCTGGGCCAGCAGCTCCAGTCCGCGCTGGGCGTAGCGTTGCCGGAGCGCGGCGATGCGCTCACGCCAGTGCGGCATGGGTTCGTCGTGTCCGCCCAGCGCGACCTCGACCCCTTCCAGCCGCTCAATGTGGTCCAGGGACGCGAGGTAGTGGGTCAGGCCGTGCCCGGCCCACAGCCAGGCGGGTTGCAGCGGCGGTGAGTTGCGCGGCAGCAGGTGGTCGGCGCTGAGCAGCACTTCGCCTAGGCGCAGGCAGATTTGGGCACCTTCGTGTCCCGGCGTGTACAGCACCGTCCAGCGGTCATCGAGGCCGTCGCCGTCTTGCAAGGCGGTCTGCACGGGGATGCCACACGGCAGCATCTGCTTTTGCCCGCGCCGCCTCAGCCGCTCGGCGGTGCCGAAAGAGTCGTGTTCGGGCACGCCGAGTTCGCGGATGATCTGCTCGGTCAGGGCGGCGGCCTGCTGCTGCCTCTGCTCGGGGTGTTCGATGGCTGGCACTGCCAGCGCGTGCGCGGCGATGGGCGCAGCCGTCCGTTCACGCACGAAGGGCAGCCCCGCCACATGGTCGGGGTGCGGGTGCGTGATAACGATGCGCGACAGGGTGTCCCACGACCACGCCTCGCCGTAGTCGCGCCGCACGGCTTCCAGCCCCGCCAGCAGCCCCGCCGTGCAAAACTCCAGCGCACTGCCCGTGTCGATCAGTGCCGTGTAGCTGGGCCGGGCCGGGTCGCCCTCCACCATCAGAAAGACATTGACCCGCATGTGCTCGAAGGCCCGCAGCGACAGGGTATAGAGGCGCTGGCCCTGGCGGGTCTCCAGGCGGGACACGGAAAAGGACGGGGCAGCAGCTTCGGTCACACGTTTACTTTAGGCCCTGCCACCGGGCCTGGATACGTGAACAGCTCAAGTCTGGTCTTTTCAATCTGTTCAGGGCATAATATGAGGCAAGATGGCAAGGGCTAAGACGAAAGAACAGACGGGCGGAATGTATGCCGCCTTCGATACCTTGATGGCGACGGGGGGCGTGGACAGCCAGATCACGGCGCTGGCCGCCAGTGAAGCTGACCGGGCCACCCTGGAAGCCGCACTGACCCAGTCGCTACGCGAAGCGCAGGGCCGCTGGGGACTGGGCCTGCACCACCTTCAGCACGAGGCGCGGCTGACCGAGGACGGCAGCGACATCGAGGTGCTGACCGATGGCCGCGTCAGCGCCCGCGTGAGCGAGGGCTTCGGCGCACTGGCGCAGGCGTATGTGCCCATGCAGGCGCTCGACGAACGGGGGCTGAGCCAGTGGGCGGCGCTGGGCGAGGGCTACCGCGCTCCCGGCGACTTGGCCCAGACCCAGCTCAAAGTGCTGATCGAACATGCCCGCGACTTCGAAACCGAGTGGGCGACGGGCCGCGCCGGAACCTTCCACCGCGTCTGGCGCAAGGGCGACGCGCTGTCGGTTGAGGTGGCCCGTCCCGCCTCCGCCGAAGCCGCCCTGTCGGACGCCGCCTGGGACGTGATTGCCAGCATCAAAGACCGGGCCTTCCAGCGTGAACTGATGCGCCGCAGCGAAAAGGACGGAATGCTCGGGGCGCTGCTGGGCGCACGGCACGCCGGGGCCAGGGCCAACCTCGCCCAGCTCCCCGAGGCGCACTTCACCGTGCAGGCGTTCGTGCAGACCGTCAGCGGAGAGGCGGCCCGCAACGCCGAGGAGTACCGCACCGCCCTCAAGACCGCCCAGGCGGCCCTCGACGATTACCAGGGCGGCGTGACCCGTCAACTCGCGGAGGTGCTGCGGCACGGGCTGAAGGAATAGGGCAGAGCAACAAAAGTCAGGGAAAGGCCAGGACGGGCGGTCTTGGCCTTTTCTTGTGGCCGGGTGAAGCTGCCAACCCCTATCTTGACCCGTGACAAGAAATCCGGCAGACTGCACAGGACATGCCGCCCGAACTGACGCCCACCCGCCGCCACATCCTGCAAGCGACCCTGCGCCTGGGCACCGGGGCCACGGCTGGGCAGGTCGCCCACGAAGTCGGTGTGACCAAACAGGCCGTCAGCCAGCAGGTCGGCATTCTGCGAAAAATGGGGTACTTGCTGCCCGCCGAAACACGCTACGGCCCCCTTCAGGTGAGCGACAAGGCACGGGCGGCGCTGGGCGAGGGCCTGCCCATCTACGGTCAGATTGCCGCCGGGGTGCCCGCGCTGGCCGAGCAGTCGCCCGAAGACTTCACCCCGAGCATTGAGGCACTGCTGGGCCTGCGGGCGGGCGACTTTCTGCTCAAGGTGCGCGGCGAGAGCATGACGGGCATCGGCGTGATGGACGGCGACTACGTGGTGGTGCGCCCGGCCTCCGAGGTTCATGACGGTGAAGTGGCAGTGGTGCTGATTCCCGGCGACAACGCCGCCACCCTCAAGCGCCTCTATCACTTCGGTCAGGAAATCATCCTGATGAGCGAGAACCCCGCCATTCCGCGCATGGCCTTTCCTGCCGAGCAGGTGCAGGTGCAGGGGCGCATGGTCGGGCGCGTGGGTGTGGGTGCGCCGCGTGTCAGCCACCGCCTGGAATAAGCCGGGCGCAACTGTTGCCGAACGAAAGGCGGCCCGTCCCTAGGTCTGGACGAGCCGCCTTACTGTTTGAAAAGGGCTGGATTCAGCGGGCGTAAACGGGCCGGAACCCGAACACACCGGGGGTGCTGGGGTCGACCGTGACTTCCACCGCGCCCACGTCGCTTTCGCCCATGACTTGCAGGCGGGTGACGTTCTTCAGCGTGGCGCTGCTGATGGTTTGACCCAGCCCCGTGTTCGCGCCCACTTCGGTCAGCGGGCGGTCGATGATGAGCACGTGCGAGTCGCCGTGAATTAGCAGCACGGGCTTGCCGTAGGCTTTGGCTTCGGCGGCGAGGGTGTTGACCGTGTCGCGCAGGCCCAGTTCGGTGTTCAGGAAGGGCGCACCGTAGAACAGGTCGGCCTGAAACGCGACGACCACGGCGGGGGCATTCTTGGCCTTGGCCTGGGCGAAGGTGTCTTTGATCCACTGCACGTTGGCGGCGTTGCGGCTGAAGTATTCCGCGACGCTGGCGGCATTGCGCTCCATGCCGTTGTTGCTGCCGACCACATGAACGGTGCTGAACACGACGTTCTGGTACGTCCAGCGGCTGTTTTCGACCAGTTCTTTCTGGCGTTCGAGCGTCAGCGGCTTTTGCCCGAACGACTGGTCGCCCATGCCCGTAAAGAACATCTCGCGCACTTTGGCAAGGCGCTCCAGCGGGTCGAATTTGCCTGCCTTTTCGCGGTGGCAGTCGGTCCACTCGTTGTCGCCGGGGGTGTAGATCAGTGGCCCCTGGAACATGCCGAACTCGGCCTTGACCTTGGCAAAGTTCTCGTCGCTGCACGGGCTGGAGCCGCTCTTGATGTCACCGACGTGGATGGTGAAAGCGGGCCGCAGCTTATTGACTTCACCGATCAGCGACTCGAAACGGGCGTAGTCGTCGGGCAGTTTGTAGGGGGTGTCGCCCAGGGCCACGAACTTGAATGGGGCGGCAGAAGCGGCGCTCAGCAAGGCAAAAGCAGCGGTGAGGAGTAGTTTTTTCATGGTGGGGGTTCCTTTGGACTCGGGGCCATGAGGAGAGGAGGAGGTGCTTCCTCCCCTGCATCCTTTTTCGCTTATTTGCGGCCCACGCCCGCGCTGACGTTCAGGTCGTAGGGCAGGCGAATCCAGAGCATTTCGTTGTGGTCTTTCACGTCCGCGCCGCGCCCACCGGTGGCGGGGTAGTTGTTGTCGTTGGCGACCAGGATGGTGTTCTTGTCGAGCACCAGCACGTTTTCGATGGTCACGTACGGGAAGTTGAAGTAGCCGTCCTGCGTGCTGGGCGCGAGGCCCTGGGGGTCGGCCAGCAGCATCAGGTCGGCGACCAGCGTCTTGTTGAAGGTGCCGTCGGGGTTCACGTCGTCCAGGCTGAAGGAGTACACCCGCTTCAGTACGGCGTCTTTGCCCTGCTTGTTGTCGCGCTCCAGCACCAGGAATTCGCGGTCGTTGATGGGGGTCAGGTCGCCAATCGCTTCGCCCAGTCCTTCCAGGGCGTAGCGTCCGGCGAGGCTCCACTGGCGGGTTTGCAGGTCGTAGCGCATCAGGCGCAGTTGGCCCGTCACGTCGCCACTCACGGTCTTTTCCAGCAGGCCATAGGCCGCCTTGCCGTCAGGGGTGATGGTAAAGCCCTCGAAGCCGCCGCTCGCGCCGATGTTGGCGGCGCTGCTGCTGACGCCCTGGGCAAAGGCGGGGTTCTGGGGGCTGCGGACTTCGGGGGTGGTCAGTTCGCGCACGACTTCGGCCCCCGTGGCGGGGAAGTCGGTGAAAAAGCCGTCCAGACCAGCCCGCAGCGCCTGACGCATCTCGGCCTTGGGGTCGTTCTTGTACTGGGGCAGCAGGTAGGTCGGCTCGTTGCGCATCGTCCAGGTGTGAACCATCAGCCCGGCGGCGTGCGCCCGCCCCACGAAATCGGTGGTCTTGCCCTCGGCGTCGATAATCCAGCGCTTGTAGGGGCCGACGCCCGAGGCGTAGCTGGCGATTTCCTTCAGGCCCTCGTCGCTGAGCATGTCCTTGGGGGTGCGGGTGTCGCCTGCCACCTTGAGGTCGTAGGCGGGTTCGTCGTCGCTGCTGACGAGTTGCACCAGCGGAAGGTCGACGCCCGCTTTCGGCATCACATTCATCTTCAGGTCCTTGAGGTTGCCCACTTCAAAGGACTGGATAAACACGCGGGCGGGGTCGGTGAAATCGGTCTTTTTCAGCGTGTCGATCAGCAGTTGCGAGGTGTTGTACTTGGCGACCTCGTTCATGTAGGTGGGGTGCTTGGTTTCGGGGTAGATGCCGACTTTGCGCCCCGTCTTGGCCTCGGTGTCCTTGACCAGCGCAATCACTTCTTCCAGCGTGGGAATCTGGAACTGGCCGTCGTAGTTCTTGCCGCGCAACTGGGGCAGACGCTCCACCGCACGCAGGGTCTTGAGTTCGGCCAGGGTGAAGTCTTCCACGAAGTAGCCGCGCACCTCCACGCCGTCGAGCGTCTTGGTGGTCAGGCGGTCTTTGAATTCCTCGCGGGTGGCGACATCGGCGGTGGCTTCCAGCACCTTGCCATCCGCACCCACCACGGCAATCACGGGTTCGTGACGGGCAACCAGCACGCCGTCTTTGGTCACGACCAGGTCAGGCTCGATGAAGTCCGCGCCCGCTTCGATGGCGACGCGGTACGCTTCCAGGGTGTGCTCGGGGCGGGTGCCGGAGCTGCCGCGGTGCCCGATGACGATGGGAGCCTGACCGCGCAGGGTCTTGAAACCCACGATGTTGGGCGTGGCAATAGGCGCTTCGAGCAGCTTGCCGTCCGCCGAGAAGTGCAGCAGGTAAGGGCCGAACTCGTCACCAATCCAGATGCTGCCGTCCTGCGCGAACGCGAAGCCTTCCACGTCGAAGTCCGCTCCCGTCAGCAGGCGCTCGGCGGTCGCCTCGTTCACGATTTGCCAGGGCACCTTCTTGTCGGGGTCGCTGAGCTGGATAAAGCCGGTGGGCTGCACTTTGCCGGGCTGACCCGCCGCCACACCAGGGGTCAGGGTGAGGCGCTGCAGGCGCAGCAGGTAGTCTGCCGAGTTGTTCTTGGCGCCGTAGCCGTTGTCGCTCAGGAAAATGTAGCCCTGGCCCTGGCGGTCGAACTGCACGCCCGAAAAGCCCTGCACGGGCTGGCTGGGAAAACGGGCTTCACCGCGCATACCACCTTGCCAAGCGCCACTCGCGGGGCCTGCGGCGAACGTGTCGGCAGGCAGTTCGGCGTACCCGACCAGCGTCGGCTCGGTGACTTCGGTGGCGGGCAGTTGCACCTGGGGGACGGCGACAGGCGCAGGAGCCGTCACGGGCTGCTGCACTGGGGCCTGGGGTGTGGGCTTGGGCGCGACAGGCTTGGGAGCGGGGGCAGCAGGCTTGGGCGCGGGCTGCGTCTGCACGGGCCGGGGGGCGGGTTTGGGGGCAGGCACCGGGGCCGAGCCACCACCGAGGGCCGAGGCCACACCGAGCGAAAGGGTGAGGGTCGCCATCCATCCAAGAGTCATCTGTCTCACATCTGAGAAATATGAAGCCGGGGCGTCAGCGGGCTGTGTGCTGCGGGTCAGGAAACGGTCAGGGGAGAGGGGGCGGGTTTTTACCAGCCGCCCAAATCGTCCTTGAGGTCGTCGGCGGCGAGTTCGGCGTAGCCCCGGCGGGTGGTGTCCACGCTCTCATGGCCCAGGTGCGCGGCGACCCGCCCGAAATCCTTGATTTGCCGCAGCAGGCGCGTTCCGGCGTACTTGCGCCCAGGGTGAAACCCCCGGAACGGCACGCCCGCCGCCTTGAACGCCTTTTCGATGTGGTAGCGGGCCGTCATCACGCTGGCGTAGCGAAAGACCCGTTCGGGCGGCGTGGTGCGGTGTCCGGTGTCGTGCTGCGGGCCGCCGGGAGCGAACTGCTGGCGGTAGGCGCGGGCGGCGCGGCCCAGGCTGCCGCTCATGGCGACGATGCGCGACTTGCGCCCCTTGCCGCTGCGAACGTGAATGCGCCGGGTGCTTTCGTCCAAATCCTGCCACTCCAGCGCCAGCGCCTCGCTGATTCGCAGGCCCGCGTGCGCCGTCAGAAACAGCAGAAACCGGGCGTGAACGTCGGCCTGCTCGACCACGTCCGCCAGGTCGTCCTCGGAATAGGGCGGGCGTTTGACGATACCGGGGGTGCGGTCTTTGGGCACCTTCACATCTCTAAAGGGGTCGGCGTCGGTGGCCCCGGCCCAGCGCAGGGCGCGGTAGAGGCAGCCCGCCGCCGCCACCTTGAGCTGCACCCCCGCCGGAGCGCGGCCCGCCGCCAGCATCGCGTTCACGTAACCCTGGGCATCGTGGCGTCCGGGGCGCAGCAGGTTTACGGCCTGCGAGGTGGCGTATTCGATGAACTGCCGCACACCCAGCGCGTAGGCGTCTACCGTGCGCGGGCTGCTCAGCACGCCGCTGCCGCCCTGGTGTCCCAGGTAGGCCACCGACAGCGACACCAACGCAGGAACGTCCTTTTCGCCCGCCGCCCTCACCGCCCGGCGGCGCATTTCGTCGTCGTGCAGGTTCGTCCACTCGCGGGTCTGCGAGAGCAGGTCGCCTTGGTACTGGGCCAGCGTCATTGCGGGGGCCAGCATAGCGGGTGACCGCTACAGTGGGGCCATGACCCCCACCGACCCCCTGATGCTGCGCGAAACCCGCGAGGCTCCCGCCGTCGTCGCCCGGCTGCTGCGTGAAAACGGGCAGGTGAGCCGCGACCTGGCCGTCGCCATCCGTGAGCGCCAGCCTGCCTACGCCGTCACCATCGCCCGTGGCAGCAGCGACCACGCCTGCACGGTGCTGAAATACGTGCTGGAAACGCAGCTTTCGCTGCCCGTCGCCTCGCTGGGGCCGAGCGTGCATACCCTGTACGGGGCGCGGCTCGACCTCGCCGGAGCGCTGGTGGTTGCCGTATCGCAAAGCGGCGAGAGTCCCGACGTGCTGGAAAACGTGAAGATGGCCCGCGACGCCGGGGCGCTGACGGTGGCGCTGGTGAACGTGGAAGACAGCCCGCTGGCGGAGGCCGCCGAGTTCGTGCTCCCGCTGCGCTGCGGCCCGGAAAAGGCGGTGGCGGCGACCAAAAGCTACCTGGCGAGCCTCTGCGCCCTGCTGCCCACGCTGGCCGACCTGAGCGGCGACACCGGGCTGACCCGCGCCCTGGAACAGCTTCCCGACGTGCTGACGCGGGCGCTGGACCTCGAACCCCAGGCGGCGGAACTGGCCGAGCGCTACCGGTTTGCCGACCACCTTTTGCTGCTGGCGCGCGGCTACCACTACGGCGTGGCCCAGGAAGCCGCCCTCAAGCTCAAGGAAACCTGCGGCATCCACGCCGAAGCCTACAGCGCCGCCGAATTCAGCCACGGCCCCAAGCGCCTGCTGGCTGAGGGCCTGCCGCTGCTGGGTTTCGCCTGCGCCGACGCGGCCTGGGACGCCACCGCACGGGTCTACGACGACCTGCGCGGCGTGGGCGGCGACCTGCGTCTGCTGGGGCCGCAGCCGGGGGCCGACCTGCCCACCCCGGCACTTCACCCGCTGCTCGACCCGGTGACGAGTGCGCTGGCGTTTTACCTGTTCGCGGCGCATCTCGCGCTGGGACGTGGCCTCGACCCCGACCAGCCCCCGCTGCTGAGCAAGGTGACGAAGACGCGCTGAGTGGCCCTGCTTTCAGGCTCCGCGTGGGCGGCTCAGCACTTCGAGGTCGCCTAGAATCGCTGCCGCCGCCTTCTCGCCGCTTTCCAGTGCCCCCTGAATCCCGCTGAGCGAGGTCGCTTCACTGGCAAAAAACACGTTGGGCAGCGGCGTGCCGTGACCGGGCAGCGTCGCCGCGTACCCGGCAGGCTGCGGAAACTGGGTGTGGGGGATACGGTCTACCGCCAGCAGGCGCAGTTCCTCCACGCGGGGGCCGTACCACGCCCGCAACTCGCCAAGCACCTGGGCATTGAGTTCGGCGTCGCTCACATCCGGCACACCCCACACCGAGGCGATCAGCAGGCCGTGCCCCTCCGGCACGCGATTGGGAAACTCCTCCTGAAGCCAGAACACCTGATTGAGCTGGCCCGTCGGCAGGGCGTTGAGTTGCAGGCGGCGCTGGCGTTCCAGGGGCTGCGCCGCCGCGTAGTGCAAGTAGGTGCTGCCCAGGCTTCCGCGTGCTCTGGGCCGCGCCTCGCCGGGTTGCTCGCCCAGGAGGTGCGCCGCCGTGTTGGGGTCGGTGGCGACCACCACCTGGGCGGCGCGGCGCTCGCCTCCTCCCTCAAGCTGCACGGTCACGCCCCCCGGCTCGGCCCGCAATCCGGTGACGGTCGTGTGCAGTTGCACGTCCAGCCCCTGCGCCAGTTGCCGGGGAATCTCGCTCATGCCCGCACGGGGAATGGCTACGTCGCCAGTCAGCAACATCTTGAAGTAGTAGCGGAACAGCGCCGCACTCGTCTGAAGCTGACGGTCGAGCACCAGCCCGCCGAAAAATGGCGTGAAGAAGCGTTCCAGCGAGCGCTGCGAAAAGCCCAGGCCCAGCAGGTACTCGCGGGTCGTCTGGTCGGGACTGTTGAGCAGGGCGTGGGCCGGTTCGGCGAGCAAGTGCGCGACCAGCTTGGCGACCACCACGCGGTCGGTGGCTGTCAGGGCCGCCGCCGACAGGTCGCCGGGCAGCGCCGCCGGGTCGCGCAGGGGGTCCCCGACGAGTTCGGCCCGCCCATTTTCCTGCCGCAGCACCGCCGAGGGGCGCAGGCGAACGAGGTCCAGAGCCTCGTACTCCAGTTGCCGCTGCGCTGCCGGATACGCGGTGAACATGCCCAGAAAGCCCACGTCCAGCGTGTAGCCGTCCACCTCCTTGCTCCAGACCCGGCCCCCCAGGTGTCCCGAGCGCTCCAGCACCTGCACGGTTTTGCCCGCCCGTTTCAGCGTCCTGGCCGCCGTCAGTCCTGCCAGCCCCGCTCCTACCACGATGATGTCCGTCACCCGCTCAGGCTAGAGCATGGCCTCACCACGTCGCGTGGGCCAGCGTTCAGTTCGTCACCCGCCGCCCACCCACATAAACCTGCTGCACGTTCAGCTCATCGTCCAGCACTGCGAGGTCGGCCCGCGTCCCCACCCGCAGTTCGCCCCGGTCACCCAGGCCGATGGACTGCGCCGGGTGCAGGCTGAGCATCCGGCTCGCTTCGGGCAGCGGTACGCCTGCCGCTACCGCATTTCTCAGGGCCACGTCCATCGTCAGGATACTGCCCGCCAGGGTGCCGTCGGCCAGGGCCGCGCGGCCTGACCGGACGGTGACCGCTTGCCCGCCCAGCTCGCTTTCGCCGTCCCCCTGCCCGGCGGCCCGCATCGCGTCGGTAATCAGCATGACCCGCTCCGGCGCGGCGGCGCGGGCGAGCAGAAAGCTCAGGCGGTGCAGGTGAAAGCCGTCCAGAATAATTTCGGGGAAGGCGTGGGCATTCGCCAGAATCGCCCCGGCAATCCCCGGTTCGCGGCCCTGAATGCCGCCCATCGCGTTGAAGAGGTGGGTTCCGGCGGTGCGCCCCCCTGCCGCATGAACCGTGTCCAGCAACGCAGCCGTCGTGTCGGCGTCGGCTACGGTATGCCCGATGCCCACCCGCACGCCCGCTCCGGCGAAGGCCAGCGCCGCTTCGGTGGCTCTCTCAATTTCCGGGGCCAGCGTGACGGCCCGAATCACGTCCAGCGCCAGCAGTTCGCGCACCCGCTCCGGCGTCGGCGTGAGCGTGCAGGGCGGCTGCGCTCCCAGGCGCTGCGGGCTGATGAACGGCCCTTCCAGGTGAGCGCCGGGAATGTCGGCCCCGTCCGGTACGCCGCCTGCGTCCATCACCTCGCGCACCCCGCGCAGGGCCGCCAGAACGCTGTCCCAGGGGTTGGTCATGGTGGTCGGCAGCAGGGTGGTCGTGCCGTGCCGGGCGTGCAGCCGCGCCAGGGTTCGCACCCCCTCCGCGCCGTCCATCGCATCGCCGCCGCCCCCACCGTGAACGTGGGTGTCCACGAAACCGGGCAAAATCAGCGGGCCGCCCGTGTCCGCGCTTTCCTCTAGTGCCGTGATGTGAGAGCCGAAATGCAGCGTGCCGGAAACGAGCGAGCCGCCCGGCAACAGCAGGCGGCCACGCAAAGAGGCGGGAGAGGTCATGGATTTACCATAGCCTCTGGGCGACGGGTTGACGGTCGAGCGCCGAGTCGCGAGGCGCTTCGGGGCGTGTCTACGCTTTGGCTGCGCCGCGCTTTTGCAGTTCTGCCAGTGCGCCCGGCACATGCACGGTGTGCAGCATGCTCCGCAACTCATAGACCAGCGTGCCAGCGGGGTCAATCACGAACGACGCCCGGTTGGACACGCCTACCAGCGAAGTCAGGCCGCCCATCACGCCATAAGCCTTGCAGATGGTCTGGTCGGGGTCGGGCAGCAGGGGATAGGACAGGTGGCATTTCTCGCGGAAAGCGGCCTGTCCGCCCTCCGAGTCGGTGCTGATGCCGATGACCTGTGCGCCGTACTTCTCGAATTCGGGCAGCGTGGCCTCGAACTTCTGCGCCTCGATGGAGCAGCCGTAGCTGTTGGCCTTGGGGTAGAAGTACAGCACGACCCACTGACCGCGCAGGGCCGACAGCGAAACGGGCGTGCCGTCGTCGCTGACGCCGGAAAAGTCGGGGGCAGGTTGATCGAGTCGGGGTTTGCTCATGCGTTTGTCCCCCTATGGCGGTCGCCCAGACGCACCCGCAGGCCGCGCAGCTCGTACCCCTTCACGATTTCGTTGGAGCCGATGTGCGGATGCTTGACGATTTCGAGGTCTTGCCACATCAGCAGTCGGCGCAGGAACATGTCCGACTCCTTGATGGCGAGGAAGGCCCCTGGGCAGCGGTGCGCCCCGTCCCCGAAGGCCAGCCCCTGCGCCTGCACCCCACGCGGAAGCTTGCGGTGGGGGCAGAGTTCTTCGGCGTTTTCGCCCATGATGGCGGGGTCCACGTTGGCCGTCTGGATGTTCAGGCCGAAGGTGGTGCCCGCAGGGTAGTGCTGCCCGCCGATTTCCAGGTCGCGCTCGGTCTTGCGGTAGAGCATCGTCACCACGGGGTCGAGGCGCAGCAGTTCGTGCAAAATCGCGTGCCGTTCCTTCTCGGTGCCGTGGACATAGTCCGAGCGCAGCTCAGGCTTTTGCAGCATCTGGTAGGCCGCCAGCGTGATGAATTCGCGGGTGGTAATCATGCCCGCCGTAGCGTAGGTGATGCACTCGGTCAGGATTTCCTGGTCGGTGTAGTCGCGCTCCAGCAGATAGCTGATGAGGTCGTCCTTGGGAGCCTTGCGTCGGGCTTCGATGGCGGGTTTCACGTCCAGCATGAAAAAAAGGCCCGTCGCTCCCGCCATGCTCGCGTCACGCACCGGCGAGGACTTGGTCACGGCCCCAGGTGCGCCGTCCATCTTGCTCGACACGAACGCCTCAATCCGCTTTTCCATCCCGGGCAGGCGGCTGTCGGTCAGGCCCACCACGCTGGCGGCGACCTGCACGGCGAGGCGCAGGCTCAGGTCGTCCAGATTCATCTCGCCCTTGTGCAGCAGTTCCGCCAGCATCTCGTCGCAGAGGGCGGCAATCATGGGGCCGTAACTGTTGACCGCCGTGGGCGTGAAATACCGGGCGGTGGCGCGGCGCATCTCGGTGTGTTCGTCGCCCTTCATGTACAGCACGGGCGCACGGCCCAGGCGCGGGTCGGAGGCGAATTTCGCCAGAAAGCCCATCTGGTCGGCCTCGTCGTCTTTCAGGATTTGCCGCACCGCGTCAAAGTGCTGCAACTGCTCCAGGTGGGCGGGTTCGGGATTGTCTGCCCCCAAGCGGTCATGGCGGCGGGTGAGCGACTCGGTCTGGCCCGAAAAGGGGCAACGCGGGGCGGATTCGTTGGGCTGGGTCATGGAAGACTCCTTGTAAGACTGGCAAGCGTGGCGATCAGGTCTTGCCGCTTGGTGTCGTTCAGGTGCGAGAGATACGGTTCGGCGACGTGCTGGACAGTCTGAAGTCCCGTTTCCCAGGCCCTGAGGCCACTGGGGGTCAGCTCCACCAGAACCTGTCGCCCGTCGGTCTGAAAGCGGGTGCGCTGCACGAAGCCCTTTTGTTCCAGGCTGCCCAGCAGGCGGCTGACTTCATAGCGGGGCATCTGAAGTTCGGCGGCAAGCTGGGCCGGCTGCGTGGGTCTGGCCTGCAGGTAGCCCGCCGCAATGAATTCCTTAAGGTCGAGGCCACAGTCCTCGCGCAGCCGCGCCGCACCGTCGGCCACCAGCGATTGCCAGAGGTTCCAGATGGCGCTCAGAAGTTGGATGGATGGGGAAGAGAGGGTCATAACGGTAAGCCGGGTCCAGTCACAGGGGATAAGTTATTGCAAAATGCAATTATATGTGTGGGAAAAAGGTGAAGCTCCGGCCTGTGCTTCCCTGTGCGTGAGGGGAACAGGTCGGAGAGAAATGCTGAACTCAGCCTTGATGCCTCAAACCAGCTCAATCACGCTGGCATCCGACAGCGTCAGCTTGTGGGTGCGAGGCACGCGGCGTCCTCCACGCACCTGCGCCCGCACCCCGATCAGGCAGTCCTGCAGGCGGGTGTCCACGTTCTCGATCACGACCTCGGCGTCCACGACACTGTGTTCGATTTCAGCGTGGCGCACCACGCTGTCTCGCCCGATGCTGGTAAACGCCCCGATGTAGGCGTCCTCAATGAGCACATTTTCCCCCAGGATCACCGGCCCCTGAATCTTGCTGCGAATCACCCGTGACGACGCGGGCACCACCACCCGCCCAGTCAGCCGCGAGTCCACCAGCTCGCCCTCCACCTGGGATTCGAGCCGCTCAAGCAGCAGTCGGTTCGCTTCGAGCAGGTCGGCGGGGCGACCCGTGTCCTTCCACCAGCCCTCCACCCGCTGGCCCTGCACGTCGGCCCCTGACTCAATGAGGCGCTGAATCCCGTCGGTGATTTCGTACTCGCCGCGTGCCGAGGGCGGCATGCCGTCCAGCATCTGGAAGATGCTGGGTGTGAAGCAGTACAGGCCCGCCACCGCCATATTGCTGGGCGGGTTTTTCGGCTTTTCGACCAGCCGCACGATGCGCGTGCCGTTGAGTTCAGCCACCCCGAAAGCCGTGGGGTCCGCCACTTCGACCAGGGCAATCAGGGCGTCGGGGCGGGTCTGGCGAAACGCCTCCACGAAGGGAATGGCTCCCTTCTCGAAGAGGTTGTCACCCAGGTACACACAGAAATCGTCCTGCCCCACCCAGTCGCGGGCGGTCAGGACGGCGTGGCCCAGGCCGAGTTGCTGGCTCTGATCGATCAGGGTAAGGCGGACATCGCTCAGTTCGCGCACGGCGTGCTGAATTTCGGCGCGGGTGACCTCGGACACGATGATGCCGATGTCCCGAATGCCCGCCTGCACCAGGGTATGGATGGCGTGGCGGATGATGGGCTGTCCGGCGACGCGCAGCACTGGTTTGGGCCGGGTGAAAGTTAGGGGCCGCAGGCGGGTGCCCAGTCCGGCAGCAGGAATAATCGCTTTCATTCCCTGCAGTCTAAAGGAGAGTGGGACTAGGGGTGGGGGGAAAGAGGCGTCCCGTCGGCCCCTTTCCCCCCGCTCGCCTGAATGTCAATGCAGGGCGTCGCGCTTGTTGGCCCGCAGGCTCGCCCAGACCGACAGGGCGATGAAGCCTGCGCCAATCAGTCCGGTGATGATTTCGGGAATATGCACGTTGCGGTTCATGCTCAGCAGCATGATGACGGCGAGTGCGCCGATGCCGTAGTGAGCCCCGTGTTCGAGGAAGCGGTACATCTCGAGGGTGCCCTTGCGAACCATCATGATGGTCAGCGAACGCACGAACATGGCACCGATGGTCAGGCCCGCTGCGATCAGCACGATGTCCTTGGACAGGGCGAAGGCTCCGATCACGCCGTCCAGCGAGAAGCTGGCGTCGAGCACCTGCAGGTACATGAACGAGCTGAAGCCGGCCGCGCCCGCTTTGGCGGTGAGGTCGTCGGCCTCGAACAGGCTGCCGATGGCGTCCATGCCGAGGTAGACCAGCAGGCCGATAAATCCGGCGGTCAATGCGCTGAGGCGCTCCGCCGGGGCGACGAAGTTATGCACCAGGAAGAGCAGCAGCGCGCTTACAAAGACCGCTTGAATGGTGTCCAGCTTGCCGATGCGGGCCAGCGTCCCTTCCAGATGGGTCAGCCAGTGCTCTTCCTTTTTGGGGTTCATGAAGTATTTCAGGAAGACCATCATCAGGAAGGTGCCCCCGAAAGCGCTGATGGTGACGTGCGCCTGCTCCAGATGGTGGGCGTAGGTCTCGGGGTTGCCGAAAGCCTCGCGCACCGTTTCCATGAACCCCATTCCCGAAGACAGCGCCACGATGACGATGGGGAAGATGAAGCGCATCCCGAAGACGGCAATCAGCATCCCCCAGGTCAGGAAGCGCTGCTGCCAGACCACCGACATGTTGCGCAGCACGCTGGCATTGACCACGGCGTTGTCGAAAGACAGCGAGACTTCGAGGACACCCAGCAGCAGGGCAATCGCCAGGGCGTTACCCAGTGCGCTGAGCGTGTGCCCGCCGCGTGCGTAGCCGTCCCAGGCGGCAATCACCAGGCAGACCACGGTGACAATCATCGAAAGGCCGAAAAATTCCCGAAATGTTTTCACTGATTTACCTCAAGAAAATGGGGGGCGTGCTGGCCCCCGTGTGTCGTTGACTCCAGATGAAGGCGGGAGTGAAGCCGGATTCTAGACCTTCACGCCCCGGCTGTGGGTTTTCCCCGCCTCACACCTGCGTCAGAGGTGGGGCCGCATGTCGGGCAGGTTGTCCTGGTAGGTTCGGCCCCGGCTGGGCGCGCCGATGGCGGTCATGGTCCAGTCGCTCCCGTTTCGCCGCAGGCTCGCCAGGATGAGCGCCGAGTGTGCCCCCTGCGCCGTGAGGTTATAGCGGGCGATTTCGGCGTTGTTCTGGGCGTTGATGAGGCGGCAGTAGGCGTTCTGCACCTGGCTGAAGTCCTGCCCGGTGTAGTTGTTGACGCTGAACACCACGGTCTGCACGTTGGCGGGCAGGCGCGAGAGGTCGATGCTGATGGTTTCGTCGTCGCCCTCGCCCACTCCGGTGCGGTTGTCGCCGCTGTGGCGCACCGTGCCGTCCCGACTCTGAAGCTGCCGGAACCACACCGCGTCGAGCAGGTTGCCGCCCGCATCGAACAGCAGGGCGTTGCCGTCGAGGTCGACGTCCTTCTGACCGCCGCCGAAGCCCAGGAAGCCCTTTTTCTTGACGGCGTCCCAGCCCAGGCCCATGACCACGCTGGACAGACTGGGGCCAGCTTCCTTGCTGAGCGAGATTTTCTGACCTTTTTCGAGCGAGATGGGCATGTGGAGTCCTCCTGAAATGAAAAAGGGAGCAAGCCCAAAGCCTGCCCCCCGAAAGGGCTTAAACGTTGACGCCGAAATTGCGGGCCAGCGGCGCGAGGCCCCCGCCGAAGCCCTGCCCCACGGCGCGGAACTTCCAGTCGCTGCCGTGACGATACACCTCACCGAAAATCATGGCGGTGTCGGTGCTGGCGTCTTCGGAAAGGTCGTAGCGGGCGATTTCTGCGCCACCTGCGCCGTTCATCACGCGGATGTAAGCCTGGCTGACCTGTCCGAAGTTCTGGCCCCGGCTGTCGGCTTCGTGGATGGTGACGCACACGGCGATTTTGTCCACGTCAGCCGGAACGCGCACGAGGTCGATCTTGACCGTTTCGTCGTCGCCGCTGCCCTGTCCGGTCAGGTTGTCGCCCGCGTGCTCCACGCTGCCGTCGGTACTCTGCTTATTGTTGTAGAAGATGAAGTCGCTGTCCGAACGAACCTTGCCGCCCGCATTCAGCAAAAAGACGCTGCCGTCGAGGTCGAACGCCTGTCCGTCGGTGGCGCGGGGATTCCAGCCCAGACCGACCAGGATGGACGTGAGGCCTGGTGCTTCTTTGGAAAGGGAAACGTTTCCGCCTTTGGTCAGAGATACTGCCATGATGTTGCCTCCAGAAAAGAGAAAGTCCATGAAGGACTAAAATGAAGTGTCGAAGGCTGCCCCCCTAGGGGAGACGGCACTTCCGCAACCCAGTATGCGGCCTGGGCTGGAAAAGTTCCGCCCGCTCCGGGGGAAGTGGGGGAGACATCAAACTCCCCTGACATCTCGGGCTTAGAAGGGGGCATGAGTCAACCTGTTCGTCAGGAGACGGTAATCAGCGCGGGCGGCACCGAGGTGGTCGTTCCCTATTCCCCGGCCAAGATTGCCCTCTATACGGTAGGCGGAGCAGTCGGCATCGGCGTGCTGGCCTTCGTCGCTACGGCCCTCTTGAAAGTGGCCGTCACCGGGATAACGGCCATCGCCCTGCTGGTGATGATTCTGGCGGTGGTGACCCTGCTGCCCGCGCTGATGATGGCGCTCAACGCCGGGCGGGTGCGGGCCAAGGAGGGGGTCGCCCGCGCCATGCCGCTCGAAACCCTGATTTTGCAGCGCAAGCAGTTCGAGACCCTGATGCACAACAAGAGCCGCCAACTGGCCGAGGCCAATGCCCACCTGCAGGACTTCAAGCGCCTGATCGACACCAACCGCAAGGACATGGACCCGGCAGACGTGGAAGCCTGGGAAGCCGATCTGAACGCCAGCCGCGAGGCGTTCGCCCGTGCCCAGACCCACCTCGAAGACCTGCGGGTGGACCTGGCCGAATACGACCGCCAGATCAACAAGGCCCGCATCGACATGCAACTGGCCCAGGCCAAGGGCAACGTGGCCGGGGCGCTGCGTCAGGCCGACCTGAGCGCCGAAGACCGCCACGTCACCGAGTCGGCCCTGTCGGAAATTGCCCGCCGGGTGGGGCGCAACGCTGCGCTGCTGGACGAGGCGCTGAACTCTGGCGACCAGCAGTCGCGCCGCCGCAACGCCCGTGGGGGCCGTGCATGAGCCGCGCTCGCCTGATTGGGGCGCTGCTGGCGCTCATCGTGCTGGCGTGCATTGTCGTGATTGTGCTGGACCAGCGCGGCTTCTTCGGTGGTCAGAACCCGTCGCCCGCTCCTTCGCCCACCTGGACCGTGCCCACGCCTGACCCGGCCCCGGAACCCGCTCCTACGGACGGGGGCGGTTACGGCGACCTGTAACGGATAATCACGCTGAAGCTGACTTAGGGCCGGCTCCTTCCGACGACCAGAGCGTTGCTGGAGGGGCCTATGTCGTCCTGCCCTTCCCCCCTTTGTACTCGATACAAAATGCTCAGTATTTCATGAAGCACAGGTGTCCGGCCCTGTTCTACCCTGACCACAGAAGAGCGGCGTATGCGATCCACGTCACTTTTCACCCTGGTCGGGCGCAATCTGACCAGTTGAAAACAGGACAAGAGGTGGAAGAATGAGCAAGTACACAGAAGTCAAGGCACAGTTGGCCCAGTACCCTTCGGCGGCAGAGTCTGACCCCATCAAGTTGGGGATCCTTACGGCCTGATAAAAGTCATGAGAGCAGACGTTAGTGGAGATCACTTTGGGGGAGCGCGGGTGGTCTCTAGCGGGTAGGGGTCGGGGCAACTTGGAATAGCGAGCGTCTCTAGTGGATGACCAAGGGCATGAGAAGGCTTATCATGCTGCATGGGACGCCAAAA
>NZ_JAUNHK010000136.1 GCF_030523985.1 Deinococcus sp. | reverse complement strand
TTCAGGCCCACTTCCTCGGCAGTTTCGCGGGCGAAGGCTTGCAGGTAGCTCTCGCCGCTCTGCACGGCCCCGCCCACACTCACGTCCAGCGCGTTCGGGTACAGGCTTTTGCTCGGGCTGCGGCGCGGTATCCACAGTTCGCCGCGACGGTTGCGGATAAAGGCGTTCACCACCCGCACGTCGCGCCAGCGCAGGGCCGGGTCAGCGCGGGAAATCTGGCCCACCACTTCGTCGCGTTCATTCACGAGGTCGAGCCGTTCGGGAAGCACGCCCGATTCTTTCACCACCTCGGCTTCATCGCGCCCATGACGTGGTAGAGCAGTGCCTTTTGCGCGTGCAGGCGGTTTTCGGCCTGGTCGAAGACGCGGCTCTTGGGGTGCTCGGTGGCTTCGGGCACGGTTTCCTCGCCGTAGTGGGCGGGCAGGCAGTGCAGGAAAATGCCGTCTGGGGCAATGGTGTCCAGCATCCCCGGCGTCACCTGATAGCCCCTAAAAGCCCGGCGGCGAATATCGGCCTCGGCTTCCTGGCCCATCGAAATCCACACATCGGTGTACAGCACGTCCGCGCCCTGCACGGCGGCGAGGTCGTTGGTCAGGTTGATGGTCACGCCCGCCTTGACCGCGTCCATCAGCACGCCCGCGTTCGGTTCGTAGCCCACGGGCGTCACCACCGTCACGTCGGTTCCGGTCAGGATGCCCATGTGAATGTGGCTGTTGGCGAGGTTGTTGCCGTCCCCGATGTAGACCACCCGCTTGCCCGCCAGATTCTGGCCGAATTCTTCCTCGATGGTCTGGTAGTCGGCCAGCAGTTGCGCCGGATGCAGCATGTCGCTCAGGCCGTTGATGACTGGAATGCTGGCGTGCTGCGCGAGTTCCACCAGTGTTTGCTGCAGGTAGACGCGGCCCATGACACCGTCCACCCAGCGTTCCAGGTTGCGGGCCACGTCCGAGACACGCTCGCGGGTGCCCAGGCCGATTTCCTGATTGCTGAGGGTAATGGCGTGCCCGCCGAGTTGGTACATGCCCACGTCGAAGGTGGTGCGCGTTCGCAGACTGGCCTTTTCAAACACCAGTGCCAGCGACAGGCCCGAGAGTGGCTTGACCTCGCGCCACTCGCCCGCCTTCATGCTGTGGGCGGTGTCCAGCACCACGCGCAGTTCGGCGGGCGTCATGTCCAGATTGCTCAGAAAGTCGCGCCCTGCCAGAACGGGCCGGGGCAGGGTTTCGGCGGTGTGCAGCTGAAGTTGGGGCTTTTTGGAGCGGCCCCCGGTGGTCGCTGGGGCAGATTTCTTACTTGAACGGACAGCCTTCGTCATGGCAAAAGTATACGTCGGCCTTTGTCGGAAAGGCGTCTGAATCCCCTGGAGCAACTCAATTTAATTCACGGATCTGCATAAACTTGCACAAGTCTCAAGAGGAAAAACCCCCACCGCGAACGGCAGGGGCGTGCAAGCGGATTGGCTCTTACTTGGTTTCGGTCAGCGAGTAGCTGCCGGAGCCGGAGTAGGCGTAGATGGCCCAGCGGTAGGTGCCACTCGTCGCGTTGTAGGAAATGCTCTCGGTGCTGCCGCTGTTTTCGCTGGCGGCGACGTCGGCCCAGGTGCCGGTGCTGGTCTTCTTCTGGAGGTAGAGGTCAAAGTCGGTGGTGCTGGAGGCGCTCAGGTTGCCCCGGATGGTGCCGCCCGCGTAGGAGAATCCGGTGCTGCCGGGCTGGTAGCTGTCGTAGCCCTGGCTGACCGAGCCGCTGTAGGTGCGGGTCGTGCCCGTGGTCGGCGCGGTGCTGCTGTCGGGCGTAATCCCGCTGACCTGCTGAATCCAGTTCAGGTAGCCGTTGACGCGGGTGTAAATCCCGTTGCCCGTGCAGGCCGTGGGGCCGTAGCTCACGATGCCCAGCACGTAGAAGCTGCCGTTGTAGGTCTGGGCCAGGGGGCCACCGCTGTCGCCGTTGCAGGAGTCCTTGCCCTGGTAGTACTCGCCGCAGATGGTGTTGGCCGGGGCGCTGCTGCCGCCACAGCTCACGGGGTTGGGCGTAATCGGAAGGCTGACTTCACGCAGCACATCGCTGGGGCTGCCGTTGCCCTGGGTCAGTCCCCAGCCCGACACGACGGCGAATTTGCCCTTCACGTCCAGAATGCTCTCGATGGCGTTGCTGGGCAGCTTGGCTGGTGCGGCGTAGGGGTTGTTGACGGCGGTGCTGAGCTTGAGCAGGGCGATGTCGTAGCCCCTGGAAACACCGCCGTAGCTGGGGTGGACGTAGACGTTGCTCACGCCGACAATCTGGCCCTGGGTGGGGTCGCTGAGTTTGTTGACCCCGGCGCGGATACGAATACTGGAAGCGGAGGAGCCCTGAACGCAGTGCGCCGCCGTCAGCACCCAGTTGTTGGCGATCAGGCTGCCGCCGCAGTACTGCGAACCCTGCGGCGTGGTCATGGCGACCTGATACGGACGGGCGCCGCGTGCGCTGATGGTGCCGCCGACAATCTGACCGCTCAGGGTGTTCTGCTTGCCGGAGCTGGCATGGACGCCGGGTTCGGTACTGGCCTGAATCTGGGGGGCCGACTGTGTCCCGCAGGCACTCAGCAGGGCGGCGGTGACGGCGAACAGGGGCAGAACTTTACGCATAGCGGCTCCTTTGGAAACAGGAAAGGTGAGGGTCTATGAGAAACGCATGAAAAAGCCGTATCAGCCGGGAGAAGGTAGAAGATGTCGTCTGAGACGTCTCCTTCTGGAAACCCCTCGGTACTCGCTCAAAACCATCTCCGACTTGCGCGGAAATTTAGCATGCGTCTTCAGAAGCTCTTGTGAATATTCTCACCTATTGCCTGGGAGGTTTGGACAGCTGGCTCACAGGATTGGACAGGTGGGCTTAGAGGTGGGCTGTCTCAGGACCTCCCTTCAGCCCTCAGGGTTTGCTCCGACTTCGTAGAACGTTTCGCTGGTGATGCGCTCCGGGTACTTGCGAATAAAGTCCACTGTCGAGAGGGCCTGCGAGCGGTGACAGGCAATGGCCTGAAGCTTGCGGGTCACGAAGGCGGACACGTCACGCTCGATGTTGGGCGGCAACCACTCGGCGCGGAGCTGCTCGTTTTCGGGCGCAGTGGCGCTGGCGTAGTACCACAGCACCGGGCGCTCTGCCGGGGGCAAGCTGTCCCAGGCGGCTTTGACGGCGCGGTGGGTGGTGACATGGTCAGGGTGGCCGTTGCTGCCGTTGGGCGGGAAGGTCAGCACGATTTCGGGCCGCAGCCGCTCCATCGCTTCGCGGGCCGTTTCGACCAGTTCCTCAAACGGATGGTCTTTCAGGTACTTGTCGGGAAACTGGTGCTGCTCATGCAGACTCCCCGGCGTGGTCGTCAGGCCGATGACCTCCAGGCAGGCGGCCAGTTCGACCTCGCGCATCCGCATCAGTTCGTCGGGGCCGTTGCACAGGCCCAGGGTGCGCCCCGCCTCTCCCCGGGTCAGCGTCACCAGCCCGCAGGACTCGCCCGCCGCGATGTATTCCATCAGGGTTCCGGCGGCTCCGTACACCTCGTCGTCGGGGTGGGGAACGATCAGCAGGAGTTTCAGGCCCGGTGTGGCAGTCATGCCTGGCAGCATAGGCCAACCGCTTCTGACCCGCGTTCCGCTGTTTAACTCCCCGGCTTACCCTGTCCGCAATTGCCACACCCGAAAGGCACAGACCGCCAGCAGGGCACCCAGCGGCAGCGGCACGTCGCCCAGATCCAGCCGGAAATCCATGCCCTCGCTGACGCCCCCGAAGCGGCCCCGGACTTCTCCGGCGTAGTGCCGCAGTTTGACGTCCTGCCCCGCCGTGAACGACCCGTAGCGCCCCTCCGCTCCGTCCTGACCGAAGCTCAGCCGTGCGTCTACCCCTTCGGTATAGCTGCCCAGCCGCACGACGAGACTGCGGTCTTCAATGTGTGCCGCCAGGTCGAAGCCCTGTGTGTAGCCGCCCACGCGCCCGGCAATGCCGCCCTGTCCCGCCGTGATAAGAACGTCCTGTCCATCGACATAACCGCCGATATGTCCGCGAAAAGCCTGCCCGTCCCACTCGCCGCTCAGGTCCAGTCCAGCGGTCACGCCGCCCAGTCGCCCCTGCAAACTCATGGTCGCAGGGTAGCTCTGGTGGTCTCACAGGCCCCTGACGCGGCAAAAAGAAAGCGACCAGCCCGCTCGGGGCCAGCCGCCTGTCTGACAGCTTGAAACGGATTAGAGGTCGAGCAGCATGCGGGCCGGGTCTTCCAGCAGGTTCTTGATGGTGACCAGGAACTGCACGGCTTCCTTGCCGTCGATGATGCGGTGGTCGTAGCTCAGCGCGAGGTACATCATCGGGGCAATCACGACCTGACCGTTCTGGGCAATCGGGCGCTCAATGATGTTGTGCATGCCCAAGATGGCGCTCTGGGGCGCGTTGATGATGGGGGTGCTCATCATGGAGCCGAAGGTGCCGCCGTTGGTGATCGAGAAGGTGCCGCCCGCCATGTCTTCCATGGTCAGCTTGCCGCTGCGGGCCTTGTCGGCGTACCCGGCGATGGCCTTTTCGATGTCTGCGAGGCTCATCTGGTCGGTGTCACGCAGAATCGGCACGACCAGACCGCGCTCGGAGGCCACGGCGATACCGATGTCGTAGAAGCCGTGGTAGATGATGTCCTTGCCGTCCACGCTGGCGTTGATGACGGGGAAGGCTTTCAGGGCTTCGGTGGCGGCCCGCACGAACAGGCTCATGAAACCGAGCTTGACGCCGTGCTTCTTCACGAACTGGTCCTGGTACTTCTTGCGCAGGTCCATGGAGGGCTGCATGTTCACTTCGTTGAAGGTGGTCAGCAGCGCGGCGGTGTTCTGCACTTCCTTCAGGCGCTCGGCAATGCGCGAGCGGATGCGGGTCATGGGCACACGCTCTTCAGGACGCACGCCAGCGGGCAGAGCGACTGCCGGAGCAGGCTTCGCGGCGGCCTGAGGTGCCGGTGCGCTGGCAGGTGCAGAAGCGCCCATGGCGTCCGCTTTGGTGATGTTGCCCTTAGGTCCGGTGGCCGGAATCTGCGAGACGTCCAGGCCTTTTTCCTCGACGATCTTGCGGACGGCGGGCGAGAGGTCTTCGCGCCGCTCCCCGGTGGGCTGGGTGCCGGTGCTGTCAGGCTGCTGCGCCGTGCCACCTGCCGAGGTTTCGGTCGCCACCGGGCCAGCGGCCACGTCGGTGGTGTTCGCCGGAGCATCGGTTGCGGCTGCGCCTTCGCCCATCACACCCAGCACTTCCTCGCTCAGCACCGTGTCACCTTCGTTTTTGGCGACGCTCTGCAGCACGCCGTCTTGCTGGGCGGTGACTTCCAGCACGACCTTGTCGGTCTCGATTTCAGCCAGCACTTCACCACGCTTGACTGCTTCGCCAGGTTTCTTATGCCAGGTCAGCAACGTGCCTTCGCTGACCGATTCGGAAAAAACAGGAACTTTGATGTCGGCCATATCCTCCTGATTGTAGCCCCCCGGCGGGCGGATGGCACCTGTCCCGCTGCTTGCCTTTACTGCAATGGCGCAGGCCAAGAGGAGATAAAGGCGTCGCTTGGGTGGCGCAGGTCGGCATCACCGTAAAAATCCCGTCCTAGACGTCATCTGCCAAGTCACCCCGAAGAACGAGCAACAAGTCAACGCGAGGGGGTTGACAGATTTCCAGGGTGCGGGTACTATTTCTGAGCCTCGAACGAGGC
>NZ_JAUNHK010000018.1 GCF_030523985.1 Deinococcus sp. | reverse complement strand
ACACCTCATCCCCTTTCCACACCCCACCCCGATTTGTCAACCCCTAATCGCCGTATAAACCGTACGCCGGTGGCACATACAGCGTGGATCAGGCCGGAAAAGTCAAGTTCGCAGGCAGCCTGGCCGACACGAGCAATCAAAAATTCAGTGGATACCAAGTGAGTAAGGACGGGCCGGTCTTTGCCTTCGACCTTCCGGACCTCCCCACCGAGTGCTTTCTCAGGAAAGGCAAGGGAAAGACCACGGGCGCTACGGCGAATCAGCCCAACACCGCCGCGACACCAGCCGGTCAAACGACACCCAAACCGAAGGCCACTGTGCCTAATCCCAATGTCAATGGAGTGCTGACCGTCTCCGTGGGCGGCGAAGTAGAAGACATTGATGCCCGTACGGGTAAGACCATCTGGAGCAGTCAGGGCGACGGTCTGCAGCGTCTGCCGGGCGGATTGATGGCTTATGCACTGAGCAACCAGCTCGTGATCGCCAAAGATCAGGGGCAGGTGCTCACCCGCATCAATGGCCTGTCGTGGAAGACAGGCTTCGCCGAGGAAGGTGCCTTTCTGAGCCTTTCGCCCGACGGGACACGCCTCCTGGTCGCTCCTCTACCCACCGAAGGGAGTTTCTCTCCACCCCGCTGGCGGCTGATGGCACCGGATGGCCGCGAGCTGGCCCAACTTCCGGACGCCGAAGCGAGCCATTACATCACCCTGCCGCGTGACCTGCCTGCGTTCCTGCCCGACGGCACTTACCTGATTCCCAACCCGGAAGATAAGCTCCTGTACGTCTACGACACGAACCTGAGGAAGAAGGGGCTGTTCGTTCAGGAACCGTCGAACACCCCCGTGGTCAGCCCGGACGGCAAACAGGTGGCTATGCTGCGCGGCAACCAGATCGTGTTGACGGACACGTCGGGCCGTGACCTCAAGCGCCTCCCCATTCCAGGCGACTACCAGATCACAGCCATGGCCTTCTCGCCGGACAGCCGTCTGCTGGGGCTGCTGTATTCCAGGGGGAGCGGGTACGGGCGTTATCTCGGTTATGTGGACCCAGCCGCCGGATCATTCGAATTGCTCAAAGATGCGGACGGCGAACCAGTGTTCAGGCAAGTGAGTTTCCTCCAGGGGTACCGACTGAGCTGGTGGACGGGACAAAGTGCGCTTCCCCCCGCCTGGAAAAGTGGCGTGCCTGCGGCCGTGACCAGTGCCGTGCCGGGCGCTCCTGCAGGCCGGGCTGGGACACCAGTCACCGAACCGGTCAATGCCAAGCCGACCCCTGTGGCCCCGACGACGGTCGCAACGGCTCCCGCTGGCCCCTGGCCGACCTGGCTTCCGAAGGCGAAATTCAAGATCGGTGATGTGTCCGGCGTCCTTGATCTGCGACAACCCACGCAGGAGGGCGGCGGTCAAGGGCTGGTCGGCACGGCACTGGTGAACGGCACAACGATCACCGCCGGACTGCTGGTGCAAAACGGACTCAAGATGGTCGCGCTGCAGCAGCAGGACGGCTCCGTCCTGGCCTGCTTCCTCACCGAGGAAGGGAAGAACGAAGCGTCAGGTCTCCTCTTCAAGGCCCCGAATAGCGAGGCCATGCCCATGCCAACGGGTGGAACCTGTAACCTGACCGGCCAATGAATCGGCAGGTGAAGGTTTCATCTGGACTCAGCGCCAGGAGGACCACTTCTTTTCAGGCCAGCAGAGGTTCAGGTTGCCTCAATTGACGGGGACCAAGTGGAAATCCCTGAAGCTGAGGCTGTAGGACTCACCTGGTTCACCAACGGCACCCGAAATCTGCAATTGCGCGGAAGGGTTGGTGACTCGCGCAGTGAACGTATAGGAGAACTCTTTTCCAGTCGGCATTAAATCGGCTTTGGCATCCAGAGAACGGGCAAAGCTGCCCGCGTTTTCCCCAACCACGACGGCTACGCTGCGGGGACTGCTGGCCCTGCCCGTAAACGTCAGGGTGCATTTCTGGCCCGCGACGAGCGGCACTTCGGTCTGGTTGAGCTGAATATGCCCGTTGTTTGAAGCCTGGGATACTTGACGCCCCCGGAAGCCGAGTGCCAAGTTACCGCTGCTCAACCCCGGCGACCCGAAATTGAGGCGACTTCATCCCTCCTCCGGCAGAAACACGATGCCCCAGAGTTCCGGTGTCCCCACAAACTGCACCCGCGCCAGCATGAAGGTCAGGTGCGGGGCCTGGGGCGGAGCGTAACGAATCGGCATCAGCGGCGCGCCGTCCTGGGCAGGGGTGACGTGACGCCAGAGCCGCGAGAAGTCCGGCAGGGCACGCAGTTCGCGCAGCAGTTCGGCGTGGGCAGGCGTGTGGCTCAGGCTCAGGCTGTCGCGCTTAAACTGGGCCAGCACGTAGCGTGCCCAAGGCTCCCAGGCCGGAAAGTGGTCGCGGTGCTTCTCGGCGAAGACCAGCGAGAGCAGGGACACGCCGGGCCGCACAGTAAAGCCCAGCTCTCCTAAAAGGGCCTGGGCAGGTGCGTTGAGCATTCAGATGTGCCAGGTGCCGTCGTGCAGGAGGGCGGGGGCCGGAATCAGGTGGAGTAGATTGGCCGCCACCGCATCTACCGGGCCGACATCACGGGGGGAGGGTTCGCTTTCCGGGTGGCCGCACAGCAACAAAAAAGCGTGCTTTTCGGCTCCGCGCAGCCCCAGCGCCCGGCACAGGCCCAGGCTGATGGCCGCCGAGGGCTGCGTCCGCTCGCCGCGTTCCAGTTGCGCCACATACTGCCGGGTGCAGCCAGCCTGCCGCGCCAGCCCCGCCTGGGTCAGCCCCAGGGCCGCGCGGTGGGCGCACAGGGCCGCCGCCAGCGTATTCATCAGGCCAACACCGTCATCGGGCGGGCACCATCAGGCGGGCACCGCCGCCCCGTGGTCGCCCACCGTGGCCAGCACGCGCTCAGCGGTGTCGCGGGCGGCCTCCAGGTCGGCTTCGACCATGCTCACGCGGGTGCGCCGCTCCACGAGGTCTTCCGAAGTCAGGGCACCCTCGGCCAGCACCCCATAAGCAAATTCTGCGCCGATGGTGGGGCAGCCGGGGGCCACGGGTTCGCTCAGCCAGGGCCACTCCCGGGTCAGCGCCCAGACCTGCGGGGCCAGCGTGCCGTACCGCCGCACCAGTCGGGCGGGCGCGGGCACGTTCCGCAGCACGTCTGCCGACGCCGCGCCGACCAGCGGAATCCGGCGGGTGCGCGACTTTTCCTCACGGCCCAGCCGGGCACATGCCGCGTCCACGGCGTCCTGTGCCATGCGGCGGTAGGTGGTCAGCTTGCCGCCCGCGATGGTGATGGGGTGCCCCGCATCGGCCAGCAGGAGGTGTTTGCGGGAGATGTCCGCCGTCTTGCCTTCCCCGCTTGCCAGGGTCGCCAGGGGCCGCAGTCCGGCGAAGCGCCCCACGATGTCGGCAGGGGTCAGCGGCACGCGCAGCACGCGGTTGACCGTTTCCAGCAGGAAGGCTTCGTCTTCCGGGGGCACGGGTGGGGCTATGCCGTCGGCTCCGGGGGCCGCTTCATCGGTCAGGCCGATGTAGGTCAGTCCGTCCGGCTGCGGCATCCCGAAGACATACCGCCCGAAGTGCCCCGGCACCGGAGCCGTGAACACCGCACGCGGCATCCCGAGCGTTTCCGAACGCACCACGAGGTGAGAGCCGCGACTCGGCGTGATGGTCAGGCGGCTTTCGTGTTCGGTGGCCCAGACTCCGGCGGCGTTGATGACCTGACCGTGGGCGCGGAAGCTGTGGCCGCTCAGGGTGTCCGTCAGCGTCAGCGAATCCGCGCTCACCTCGCTCGCCGCGCAGCGGGTCACGATGTCGGCCCCGAAGGAACGCGCCGTCGCCACGATGTTCAGCACCAGCCGGGCATCGTCCTCAATCTGACCGTCCCAGTACAGCACCGCGCCGCGCAGGTGTTCGGCGTCGAGGCAGGGCACGTGCAGCAGCGCGTCGTTGGCACTCAGGAAGGTGGGGGGCGGCAGCAATCGGCCCGGGGTGCGGCTCGCCAGGCGCAGCGCGTTGCCGACCACGGTTCCGGCTCCGGTCAGCCCGCCCATCACGTCGCTGGTCACGGCGTCGAGCGGCACCACGAAGGCGGCGGGGCGGCACAGGTGGGGCGCGATGGTGGTCATCAGCGCCCCGCGCTCGCTGGCCGATTCCCACGCCACGCCGATGTCGCCCTTGGCGAGGTAGCGTAGGCCCCCGTGAACCAGTTTGGAACTCCAGCGGCTCGTCCCGGCGGCGATATCCACCCGCTCGACCAGCGCCGTTTTCAGGCCACGGCTGGCGGCGTCGAGGGCCACGCCCGCGCCGGTCACACCGCCGCCAATCACAATCACGTCGTAGGGTTCGCTGGACAGGCGGCGCAGGGCAGCCCTGCGGTGGGCCGCGTCGAAGGTCGTGGTTCGGGGGGAAAATGCGGGCATCGGGTCTCCTTTGGAGGGCGCAGGGGGGGCAGAAGATTGACTCTGGCGCGGCAACCTACCCCACGCTCAGGTAGCCGCGCACCAGGCGTTCCAGTTCGCCCCGCAGTTCGTCCCAGGCCAGTTCCTTCCGGACGATTTCCGAGGAAATCACGAAGTCCTGAAGGGCATGCAGCAGCACCAGCGAGGCGGTAGACGGCGAGGTGGGGCGCACCGTGCCGTCGGCCTGACCCTCGCGGATGAGGTCTTCGAGCAGGGCGCGAATCCGGTTCTGGTTGCTGCCGTGGCGGTCAAAGAGGTAGGGCAGCAGCAGGTCAGGGTCATGGCGGCGCAGGGCGGTGGTCAGCGGAGCCTCAGCCAGGGCGTGAACGGCGTACAGCACGCTGGCAACCAGGCGCTCCAGCCCGGTCTGGAACGGCTGGGGCGACCCCGCGAAGGTGCACGGCCTCGATGAGCGGAGCTGGGGATTTCTGACCCGCGAGATAGGGGCACAGCCCCGGCTGCTGCCTGAGCGCCCGGTGCCGCTGGGGAACCTGAAGCTGCCCGGGAGCCGCCTGAGCCAGGCCGCCCTGACCGCCCTGCGGGAGGCCCTTGGAGAGGCGCACGTTTCGCGGGAACGTCAGGATTTGGCCGAACATCTGGGCGGCAAGAGTTACCCCGACCTCTACCGGGCGCGGCAGGGCGACGGGGCACACGCCCCTGACGTGGTGGTGTTTCCCGCCGACGAGGGCGAAGTGCAGGTCGTCATGGACATCTGCGCGGCGCATGACCTGGCCCTGATTCCCTTTGGCGGCGGCACCAGCGTCGTGGGGGGCGTGGAGGGGGCACGCGGCGGCAAGCGGGCAGCGGTGAGCCTCGATTTGCGCCGCCTGAACAGGCTCGTTCACCTTGACCCGCAGAGCGAAGTCGCCACTTTTGGCGCAGGAATGCGCGGCCCGGAGGCGGAGGCGGCCCTTCAGCCCTACGGCTTTACGCTCGGCCATTATCCGCAGAGCCACCAGCAGGCCACCATCGGCGGCTACGTGGCGACCCGCTCGGCGGGGCAGGCCAGCACCGGGTATGGCCGGGTGGACGAAAACGTGCTGGGGGCCAGGGTGGTGACGCCCAGGGGCGTGCTGGTGGCCGGGGGCCGCTCGCCCGCCTCGGCTGCGGGGCCGAAACTGCTCGACCTGATGGTGGGCAGCGAAGGCGCGTTTGGCGTGATTACCGAGGCGACCGTGCGGATTCACCGCCTGCCCTCGGACAAACGCCGCGCCTGCTGGAGCTTTTCCAGCTTTCACGCCGCCGCTGCGGCGCTGCGGGAACTGGCCCAGCACCTCGGTCATCACCTGATGCCGGACGTGTGCCGCCTCTCGGACAGCGAAGAAACGCGGGTCACACTGGCCCTGGCGGGTCAGGCGGGGGCGGCCCTTCAGAAGTACGCGGCGCTGCGTGGGCAAAAAGCGCCCTGCCTCGCCATTTTTCTGTGGGAAGGCAACGACGCCGCCGCCCTGGAGTGGCGCAAAGCCCAGAGCGAGCGGGTGCTGGCGCGGCACGGTGGTCTGCGGCTGCCTGCCCTGGTCGCGGAGAAATGGGAGCAGGGGCGTTTTTCCGGCCCCTACCTGCGCGACGACCTGATGGGCCACGGCCTCTTTGTCGAAACGCTGGAAACGGCCACCACCTGGGCACGCCTGGAAGGAACCTATCAGGCCGTCGGGCAGGCGATTGCAGGCACCCTGCGGGAGATGGGAACGCCCGCTGTGGTGCAGTGCCATGTCTCGCACGTCTACGCGGCGGGGGCCTCGCTGTACTACACCTTCCTCTCGAAGGAGGCAGCTGACCCGCTGGCGCAGTGGGAAGCGGTCAAGCGGGCGGCAGGCCAGGCCATTCTGGACAGCGGCGCGACCATCACGCACCACCACGCCGTCGGCACCGCCCACCGCGAGGAACTGGCGAGTGAGGTGGGCGACCTGGGGCTGGGCCTCCTGAAAGCGGTCAAGCGGGAACTCGACCCGCAGGGGCTTCTCAATCCGGGCAAGTTGCTGGCCGAGCAGGATTGAAGGCCCACTTCTTTGCTCCCGACCCACTCCTCACACCACCCCTCTGGAGGCACTTCCTGTGACCGACGCTCAGGCTTTTTCCGACGACCCGCCACGCACGGGCCGCTTGCACCTTCTCATCAACCCCGAAGCAGGCCGGGGGCGGGCGGGCCAGGTGGCCCAGCAGGTGGAAGACACCCTGCGAACGGCAGGCTGGCACCTCAGCGTAACGCGCACCCTCAGTCCGGCGCACGCCGAGCAACTGGCGCTGGACGCCGGGCCGGGCGACGTGGTAGCGATGCTCAGCGGTGACGGGCTGATGCCCCGCGTGGCTGCCGGGGTCAGGCGCAGCGGGGCGCTACTGGCTCCTTTGCCGGGAGGCCGCGCCAACGACCTCGCGGCTTTGCTGGGTATTCCTAAAGACCCGCGGGTGGCGGCCAGTCGCCTGCATCTCGCGCCCGAGCGTAGGCTGGACCTCGGTTTCGCAAACGGGCGGCCCTTTTTCGGCATCGCCGGGGCGGGCTTTACCCCGCTGGCAAACGAGCGGGCCAACGCCCTGCGCTGGCTGTCCGGGCCGCCCGTCTATGCCTTCAGCGGCGTCCTGACGTTCGCCGGGTTCAGGCCCATCACCTTCCGAGTGCAGATAGACGGCGTGGTGCAGCAGTTCAGGGGCTGGGACGTGCTGGTGGGCAACTCCGGGCGCTTCGGCGGCGGCATGCAGATGTGTCCCGGTGCCGACCTCAGCGACGGGCTGCTTGATGTGCTGAGCATCGGCCCGGCCCCACACTGGCAGTTTCCCCGGATTCTGGCGTCCATTTATTCCGGCACGCACCTGCGCTTCCCGTACCTGACCCTTACGCGTGGGCAGGAAGTCGTGCTGGACGCAGACCGCCCGGTGGCTGTTTACGGTGACGGTGACCTCATCGCCACGCTGCCCTGCACTATTACCGTCCAGCCGCGTGCGGTGCGGGTGCTGGGCTGATATGAATTCCGATTGAATCCCCCACGCTGGGGGATGAAATCCGACTGGAAGCGGGCAGGCTTGCTCAAGCGAGTCCGTTCTGCCCAAGAAGGAGGAGGAAAGGATATGGATTTCGCGGTATGGAACCGCGCAGGGCCGATGGAACCGCTTCGGAGGCCCGCTGTAAGCGCGGGTTGCCATAGGCGGCTCTTTCCCGACTGTGGCGGAATGGAGCGGAATCCGTACAAGGCTCTGCCCCTGTCAACCAGTTGCCTTCTTTTGGCCCTGCGCCACCGTTAGTTTGGGCTATGCCAACATTTGCGAATACGCAGGAGATGCAAGACGTTCTCGCCGCCGTCCTGGAGCGCGGGCAAGACACCGCCACTGCCAAGGGACTGGCCAAAGCGGGCCTCACCGTGGCGTTCGTGTACGAAGGCCCCGAGCTGCGTCTGGTGATGGACGGCAAAAACCCGCCCGCAGGCCAGACCATCGGCGTCCACTTCGGTGAGGGTGGCCCCACGCCCGACGTGACGTTCGCCCTCCACGCCGACGTGGGCCACCGCTTCTGGTCGGGCAAGCTGAATGTGCCGCAGGCCCTTTCACGCGGGCAAATCAAGGCGACGGGCAGCATCGCGGGTGCCCTCAAGCTCCTGCCGCTGATGCCGCCGCTTTACGAGATCTACCGTGACGTGATGACCGAAAAAGGCCGCGCCGGAGACCTGCCATGAAAGTCCGCGCCGCCGTACTGAACGAAGAAAACGTGATGCCCAGCATCGAAACCGTGACGCTGGCCGACCCCGCCGAGGGTCAGGTGCGCGTGAAGGTGATGGCGGCGGGCGTGTGCCACTCCGACCTGAGTGCCGTGCGCGGCGTCATTCCCCAGACGATGCCGCTGGTGCTGGGCCACGAGGGGGCCGGAATCGTGGAGGCGGTGGGCGAGGGCGTGACACGCGTGAGCGTGGGCGACCACGTCATTTTCAGCTGGGTGCCCTCGTGCGGCGAGTGCTATTTCTGCCAGCACGAACGGCCTGATATGTGCGACCACGCCTTCATGCTGGCAACCCTGGGCACCTTGCCGGACGGCACGACGCCGTTTTCCCGCCCCGGTCAGGACGGAGACACCGAAGACCTCTACATGTTCAGCCAGACCTCCTGCCTCGCGGAATACACCGTCGTCCCCGAAAAGGGGGTGGTGCCCATCGGCAAGGACGTGCCGTTCGAGGTCGCCGCCATCACCGGCTGCGCGGTCATGACTGGCGTGGGCGCGGCCCTCAAGTCGGCGGGGCTAACGCCGGGGCGGCGGGTGGCGGTCATCGGCTGCGGTGGGGTGGGCCTCAACGTGATTCAGGGGGCCAGACTCGCCGGGGCGTCGCAAATCATTGCGATGGACCACGACGAGCGCAAACTGGACGACGCCAGGCGCTTCGGGGCGACCCACACCATCGCCACGGCCCAGTTGGGCGACCCCATCAGCGCCGTGCTCGACCTCACCGACGGCCTGGGCGTGGACGACGCCTTCGAGGTGGTGGGGCGTCCCGAGACCATCCAGCTCGCCTACGGCATCACCCGCAAGGCCGGGCAAATCGTGGTGGTGGGGGTGGCGAAGATGGGCGTGAACGTGGAGCTGAGCGCCTTCGCGTTGCCCGCCGAGGCCAAGCACATCACCGGAAGCTGGTACGGGCAGGCGGTGGCGGACACCGATTTTCCCAGATTGCTGGAGTACTACCGCCAGGGCGACTTGAGAATCGAAGAACTCATCAGCCACCGCTTTGCCCTGGAAGAGTTGCCCGAGGCGCTGGAGGCGCTGGAACGCGGCGAGGTGCGCCGGGCCGTCATCGTGATGGGCCAGCAGGGGTCGGGAGGAGAAGCATGAAATTGCACGAGCGCGTCCTTTTTCTGGACGGAAAATTTCAGGAACGCCCGGATGTGCTGGAAGTCGTCAACCCGTCCACCGCGCAGGTGCTGGGCCACAGCGTAGAGGGCCGCGCCGCCGACATAGACGAGGCGGTGCGGATAGCCCAGGCCGCCTTTGAGGACAAGCGCTGGACGGGCATGGATCCGCTGGAACGCACCCGCACGCTGGGCCGCGCCGCCGAGCTGCTGCGCGAACGGGCCGACGACTTCAGCGCCGTGATGAGTGCCGAAATGGGCATGACCTTGAACTTTGCCGCCTGGATGGAAGTGCCGATGGCAGCGAGCGCCCTGGACTACTTCGGCACGCTGATTCCGCAGCCGGGGGGCGTCACCGCGCCCTTCAGCCTCGCCGGGCCGCAGGGCGAGTATTTCTCCATGACGGTCAAGCAGCCTGTCGGCGTGGCGGGCCTGATTACGCCCTGGAATTTTCCGCTGCTGATGCCCGTCTGGAAGGTGGGCGCGGCCCTCGCGGCGGGGTGCCCGTGCATCCTCAAACCCGCGCCCCAAAGCCCTTTTACCGCGCTGCTGCTGGCCGAAGTGCTGCATGAGGCAGGCGTGCCGGAGGGGATGCTGGCGGTCATTCCTGGCAGTGATGAGGCGGGCAAAGCGCTGGTGGCGCACCCCGGCGTGCCCAAAATTGCCTTCACGGGGGCCACCGAGACAGGCAAACACATCTCCCGCGCCGCCGCCGAACACCTCAAGCGCGTGACCCTGGAACTGGGCGGCAAGAGCGCCAACATCTTCTTCGACGATGTTGACCTGGAACAGGCCGTGTCGGGCGCGATGTTCGGCATTTTCCTGAACAGTGGTCAGGTCTGTCAGGCCGGGTCGCGGGTGCTGGTGCAGCGCGGCATCTACGACACTTTTCTGGAGCGGCTGCGGGAGCGCGTAGAGGGCCTGACCACTGGTCCGGCGGACGACTTCACCAGCGACATCGGCCCAGTGGTCAGCCGGGAGCAGTACGAGCGGGTGCGCGGCTACCTACAGCAGGGCCAGGCGTGCGGCGCAAGGCTGCTCACGGGCGGGCAAGACATCAGCGGCCAGGGCTATTTCGTGCCGCCGACGGTGTTTGCCGACGTGACCCCTGAGATGCCGATTGCCACCGAGGAAATCTTTGGCCCGGTGCTGAGCGTCATTCCCTTCGACACCGAAGAAGAAGCCCTGAGCATCGCCAACAGCACCCTGTATGGGCTGGCCGGGGCGGTCTGGACAGCCGACATCAAGCGGGCCATGCGCTTTGCCCGTGACCTGCGGGCGGGCACGGTCTGGGTCAACACCTACCAGATTCTCTCGCCCACCCTGCCATTCGGCGGCTTCGGGCAAAGCGGCGTGGGGCGCGAGCTGGGGCCACAGGCGCTGGAGCCGTACCTGGAAACCAAGAGCATCATCGTGGACCTCAACGACACGCCGATCCAGATGTTTTGACGCTCAGCAGCGTCCCGGTCAGGCACAGTTGGCCTTGAGTGGGCGGAACCTTCAAGCGACAGCTCAGGGCCGCTTGCGCCGCAGCAGTCACGGGGTTACCAAAGCCGCCGTCCACAGCACCCTCTTCTTCGCGGATTGGGGTAGGCTCGTCCTTTCAGGTACGTCATACGGCTCGGCACCTGTAGACAACGTGTTAAGTCGTCAGCAAGGTGATCGGCAAAGATGAGAAAACCCAGATCGGCTATGACGACGTTTTCCGTCCTCTACCTTTCTTGCGGAAGGCCGAAAATCGTGACGAAGTTCGCGCGTCATCTATAACCCGCCAGAACAGAGGGAGGAGATCGGAGAGTTCAAACCCAACCCCTACACTCTCCACCCTCTCCCCTCCCCGTCAGTTCAGCATTCTGCCGCTCGACCCGCCCATCAGCGCCCCGGCGCGGGTCAGGTAGTCCTGCAAGGTGATGTACCAGTCGTCGCTTTCGGGGGTGTGTTCCAGTGCCTGCTGCGCGTGGGCATAGGCCGCGGCGGGGTGGGGGAAATTCTGCTGCGCCATCACATCGGCGGCCATCTGGTGCCCGATGACCCAGTCACGGCTGCCAGGCGCGGCCTCGCGCACCACCCGTTCGTAGTGTTCCAGGGCTTCGTCCAGGCGGTAATAATCCAGCGCCACGTTGCCCAGCACCACGCTGGCGGGCACCACGGCTCCCTGCGCCAGCGCTTGCTCGGCGGTCAATTGCGCTTCGGGGAGTCGGCCTAGGCGGTAGTCACACTCCGCGACATCCGCCAGCACTTCGGGGTGAAAGGGGTATTCCGCCACCGCCAGCACCTCTTCCAGTTTTTCGCGGGCCTCCACGGGACGGTCGAGGTCGAGCAGCGCCACGCCCATTTCGTGGTTGGCGTAGGGACGGTCAGCGTCGGTGGCGCGGGCCAGCGCCTGTCCAAAGGCGGTCAGGGCTTCGTCCAGGCGGCCCAGATGACTCAGCACCTGTCCCTGCACCAGCGCCACGCCGTAGCTGGGGTCGCCGTGCAGCCCTTCCAGCCGCGCCGCCTCGCGGATGCTCTCCTGGGCGGCTTCGGCCTGACCCAGATTGAGCTGCACCTGTGCCATCAGGTACGACCATGTCGCCAGATTCAGGCCCTCGTCGGGATGCTGCCCGGTATACAGCGCCCTGGCCCGCTTCAGCAGTTGTTCGGCCTCGGCAAATTCGCCCTGGTGCAGCAGCAGCGCGGCCTGTTCCTGCAACATGACCGCCCGGTTCAGACCACTGGTCAGGTGGGCGGCTTCGGCGTACAGCAGCGCGGCATCCTGGCTCTGGCCCAGCGCCTCATGCGCGTCGGCCTGCCAGGAGCGCAGTCGCCAGCGCAGATGCAGCGGCAACTCGGCGGTGGGCAGGTCCATGTCCAGCGCGGCCTGGGGCTGCTCGCTCAGGGCCAGAGCGCACAGGACGTGATAGCGCACCAGCGGGTCGGCGTCCTGGGCCAGTTCGGACTGTGCCAGCTGGGAAAGGCTGACGGGCAGCGCGGCGGGCGTGCCCTGTCCCGCCGCTCCCCGCGCCGCGTATTCGGCTTCCAGGGCGCGGGCCAGGGGCGCTTGCCTCAGCGCCGGAAGCAGTTCGTAGGCCCCGTCCAGGGCGCGGCGCAGGTCGGCCTGGCCCGACTCGCCGTAGAGCGAATGCAGGTGCGCCAGCCGCAGCGCCAGTTCGGCCTGCACCGGGGGCCGGGCCTGGGCGATGGCCTGCTCCAGTGTGTCGAAAGCACCCACGTAATCGTCACTCGACAGAGCCTCTTTGACCTGTTCCCAGGCGGCATCCACAGAAATCATCGCCTCGTAGTGTAGCCGGGCTGCGGGCCGAAAAGTCCGTGACCAAAAGCTCAAGCGCACCCAAAGAACACATGTGAGCCGGAATACGCGCCCCCACCTTGAGTCTGGTACACTCAAGTTATGGCGCACCGCGCCCCTCTTTTTTCTTTTTTCCCAGTCCGACTCTTTTTGCCCTCGGAGGCCCCCTGTTGAAGCGCCTGAATCCCTGGATTATCGTTCTGCTCGTTCTCGGCCTGTTTCTGATGTTCTCGAACATGCCGGGCAGCGGGCGTTATACCGTCAGTTATAGCGAGTTCAAGTCTCTGGTCGGTCAAGGCCGTGTGGAGCGCGTGACCGCACGTGACGACGTGGCGACTGTCACTCTGAAAGCTCCCGGTCAGGTCAACGTCATCACGGCTCAGGGTCCCGCCCAGCGCGAGGCCAAGGACCTGACGGTGCGCCTGCCCGCCAACCGCGCCATCCCCGACTCGAGCCTGATTCCTCAACTGGAAGAAAAAGGCGTGGACTACCAGTTCGCCGCGCCCAGCCAGTGGCTCTCGCTGGTCGTCAACTTCCTGCCCATCATCCTGCTGTTCGGCATGATGTACTTCTTCTTCGCCCGTGCCCAGGGCGGTCAGAGCGGCGTGATGCAGTTCGGGCAGAGCAAGGCCAAGAAGTACGGCAAGGAAAACCGCGTGCCCACCAAGTTCACCGACGTGGCGGGCCACGAGGAAGCCAAGAAGGAACTTATCGAAGTCGTGGACTTCCTGAAAAACCCCGCCAAGTACCACCAGATCGGCGCGGAAATTCCCAAGGGCGTGCTGCTGGTCGGCCCTCCCGGAACGGGTAAGACGCTGCTGGCCCGCGCCGTGGCAGGCGAGGCCGACGTGCCGTTCTTCTCGGTCAGCGCCTCGGAATTCATGGAAATGTTCGTGGGCGTGGGCGCGAGCCGCGTGCGGACGCTGTTCGAGGATGCCCGCAAGAGCGCGCCCGCCATCATCTTCATTGACGAAATCGACTCCATCGGGCGCAAGCGTGGTGCGGGCATCGGCGGCGGCCACGACGAGCGCGAGCAGACCCTCAACCAGATTCTGTCCGAGATGGACGGCTTCGATAAGTCCAGCAGCGTGATCGTGCTGGCGGCGACCAACCGCCCCGACGTGCTCGACCCCGCGCTGCTGCGTCCGGGCCGCTTCGACCGTCAGGTGACCATCGACCTGCCCAATCTCAAAGAGCGCGAGGCCATCCTCAAGGTGCACCTCAAGAACAAGCCCCTGGGCGAAGGCGTGGATGTCGAGGAAATCGCCAAGAGCACGCCCTATTTCAGCGGCGCCGACCTCAAGAACGTGACCAACGAGGCCGCCCTGGAAGCGGCGCGGGTCGGCAAGACCCAGGTGGACATGAGCGACTTTTACCGGGCACTCGACAAGATCACCCTGGGCCTGGAAAACGGCTCGCTGACCGTCAGCGACGCCGAGAAGAAGGCCATCGCCTACCACGAAGCGGGCCACGCCGTGACCGCCGCCGTGATTCCGGGCAGCGACAAACTGCAAAAAGTCAGCATCATCCCGCGTGGTCGGGCACTGGGCGCGGCGTTCTATCTGCCCGAAGAGCAGGTGCTGATGAGCAAGGAGCGCCTGGAAAACCAGCTGGTTGTGGCCCTGGGGGGCCGCGCCGCCGAGGAAGTCTTCATGGGCAGTGTCACCAGCGGGGCCGCCGACGACTTCCGCAAGGCCACCAACATCGCCCGCAAGATGGTGCTGGAATGGGGCATGGGCGAGAACTTCAAGAACATGGCGCTCTCGACCGACTCCGGCCCGGTCTTCCTGGGTGAAGACATGGCGAAACCCAAGATGTTCAGCGAACACACCTCGCAACTGGTGGACGAGGATGTCAAGCGCATCCTGAGCGCCGCCTACGAGCGTTCGCGCAGCATCATCACCGAGTACAAGCAGGCCATGCACGAGGTGGCCGAGGCGCTGCTGAGCCAGGAACTCATCACGGGCGACGTGGTGCGCGAAGCCGTGGCCCGCGTGAAGCAGCAGGAAGCCGTCGTCCTGACCAAACCGATGGCCTGAGCATCCGGCAAGAAAAGCCCCCCTTCCGCTACCTGGCGGAGGGGGTTTTCATTTATAGCGCTGTGGCAGGCACCGCCTCGGGAACAGTGGGCGGGGCGGGCGGCCTATAGTGGTTTCATGCCTTCCCTGGACGCCGTTGTCGTCGGTGCCGGTCCCAACGGACTGGCGGCAGCCATCACGCTGGCGCGGGCAGGCTGGCGGGTACAGGTGCTCGAACAGCACCATCAAGTTGGCGGAGGACTCAGCAGTGCGCCGCTGACCCTGCCGGGCTTCACGCACGATCTGGGGTCGGCGATTCACCCACTGGCGGCGGCCTCGCCTGCCTTCCGTGAGTGGCCGCTGCACGCCTTCGGGCTGCGCTGGGTGCATTCGCCTGCGCCGCTAGTCCAGACCCTCGCTGGGGGCAGCGTGACCCTCGAACGCGACCTCGAAACGACCGCAGCGGGCCTTGGCGAAGACGCAGACGCCTGGACCCGCCTCTTTGCTCCTCTGCTGCACGACTGGGAAGGGCTGCTCCACGACATCCTGCGCCCGCTGCCGCGTGTGCCGCGCCATCCGCTGACGCTGGCACGCTTCGGGATGAGGGCACTGCCACCCGCCGACGCACTGGGGCGGCTGCTGTTCCGCACTCCCCAGGCCCGCGCGCTCTGGAACGGGCTGGCGGCCCACACCGGCTTGCCGCTGCATACCCCCGGCACCTCGGCCATGACGCTGGTGCTAGGGCTGACGGCTCACGCGGTCGGCTGGCCCTTTCCGGCAGGTGGCGCTCATGCGCTTGCGGAGGCGCTGCGGGGGTATCTGGAATACCTCGGGGGTGAGGTACGAACAGGCGTGCAAGTCCGCTCGCCGCGTGACCTGCCCCCGGCCCGCGTCACCCTGGTGGATTCGAGTCCGGCAGTGCTGCTCAGGCTGCTGGGCGACCGTGCCCCGGCGGGCTACCGCGCCGCTCTGTCGCGCTACCGCTACGGCGCAGGCATGCAGAAATTCGATTATGCGCTGAGTGGCCCGGTGCCCTGGCGGGACGCGGCGCTGGGGCGCTCGGCCACCGTCCACATCGCCTCGGACGCCGCCGAAATCGTGCGTTCCGAGGCCCATCCTGGCGGGCCGCGCCCCTACCTTCTGGGCGCGCAGCATAGCCTTTTCGACCCGTCACGTGCCCCGACGGGGCAGCACACGTTCTGGGTGTATGCCCATGTCCCTCACGGCTCGGACCGCCCCATCCGCGCCGAGGTGGAAGCCCAGTTGGAGCGCTTCGCCCCCGGCTTCAGGGAGCGGGTGCTGGACTGCCACGTGACGACCGCCAGCAAACTGGCCCGCTTCAGCCCGGTCTTTGTGGGCGGTGACGTGGCGGGCGGAGCAACCACGTTAGAACAGTTGCTCAAGCGTCCGGTGCTGTCGCTGACGCCTTACCGCACGCCAGTACGCGGCGTGTACCTCTGCTCCAGTTCTACGCCTCCGGGCGGCGGCATTCACGGCATGTGCGGCGTAGGCGCGGCGCGGGCAGCCCTGGCCGATGCCTGAAGACTGCTGCGGGCTTGCTTTCCTCACCTGGGGGTGCTAGATTCTCTCCCGCGCCAAACGGCGACGTAGCTCAGCTGGTTAGAGCGCACGACTCATAATCGTGAGGTCGAGAGTTCAAGTCTCTCTGTCGCCACCACAAGCAAAGGCCCGTACTCATGCGGGCCTTTCGTGTTGTGTTTTCCAGTGCGAACATGGCGTACTCGCGCCCGTCTACCGCCTAGCGGCGGCATTCTTGAACTCGCCCAACACGACTGCCACTCCGTCCCCCTTACCATCGGCTTTGGTCCGTTTGGCCGAGTCCTGAGCAGGCCAGGGGTCCAGGCATGATGAACTTCAGCCCAGACTCCTATCGCCTGCATTAACCCTGCCCCAGTCGCACCTTTCACCACCGCGCCGCGTCAGGCGGCAGACTGGGCGCATGACTGAACCTGACCAGAAGCAAGAGGAGCAAAAAGACACCCAGACCGCCAGCACCGGGGCCGACAACCTGCTGGAGCGCCGCTACTGGATCGAGTTTCAGAGGCCAGCCATCGGCGCACGCGAGCTGATGGACGACATCAAGCTCAATATCGAGGAATACGCCCCCGGCCTGCTGGCTGACTTCGAGAAGACAGTGGGCGAACCCCGAACCCTGCAAGTCGGGGACCAGTTCGGCATCCGCATTCTCGGCCCCTGGAACGGCGACGTGCGCGTGACAGACGTGGATGAAACCTCCTTTACCTTCGAAACCCTCGAAGGGCATCCCGAGGCCGGAACCATCTGCTTTTCGCTGACCCCGCACGAGCATTTTGCCGACGCCTGGCACTTCGAAATCCGCTCGCTGGCCGCCTCGCGTGACGGACTGGTGGCCTTTACCTACGACACGCTGGGGGTCGGCAAGAAGATGCAGGAAAAGACCTGGGTCACCTTCTGCCAGCGCGTGCTGGAAAAGAGCGGCGGCGAGGCCCTGGGCGACATCCAGGTGCGGACGCTGGAGAAAGAAGAAATGCCGGCTGAGGTGAAAGCGGAGGCGGAATGAGCCGCCACGAGCGTCCCCCACTGTACGAGGCGCAGAGAGCCCGGCTGGAAGCGTATGCCAAGGCGCAGGCCAGCTTCGACCTCACGCGCATGAGCGAGTACACCACCGAAAACGGGTGGCACATTGACGACTACGAGCAGGAGCTTCCTGCCGAGGCTCCCGGTGCGCCCGTGCCCGGCGGTTCTTTCGAGGCGGCCCAGCAGGTGCTGCGCAACTACAGCTTTCCGCCGCCCGAACTGATTACCGGCATCTTCGTCCCCGACACGCCGCTCAAAGACCGCGTCATGGTGCTGCGGGGCCGCTTCCTGTTTCTCAATTTCTGGTTTGGGGTACGCGTCGGCGGCATCATCGACGAGCAGCGTACCGCCCCCGACGGCGTGCCGGAACAGGTGTGGGGCTACAACTACTACACCCTGGAAGGCCACTTCGAGCAGGGCCAGATCGAATTCACCATCCACAAGCAACTCACGACGGGCCGCGTGCTGATGAGGATTCACGCCGTTTCCAAGACGGGCCAGATCAGCAACATTTTTTACCGCATCGGGTTCCGCATGTTCGGGCGGGCCTTGCAGCGCCGCTTCGCGCACCGCTCTATGCAGCGCACGCGGGAGCAAGTGGAAGACATGCTGCGTCAGGGCCGCACCACACCGCCCGCCTCCGAGCAGACCCCGGTTCAGACGGCGGCCCCCAGCGACCTTCCCGGAGGGGTACAGGCGCAGGTTGACGAGCATGTCGAGCAGCGGCAGGAGCAGGGCAAGTCCTGAAAGCCCTGTTCTTCCTGTCGCTCAATTCGGGGAAAGTTTAGCGAGCCAGACGGCGGCGCAGGCCCGTGCTCAGGGTGGCGACCGCCAGGGGAAGGGCGCTGCGCGTACCGCCGAGAACCGCCGCCAGCGCCAATCCGCCGAGGGCCACCTGCCGCGACTGCGCGACCCGTTCGGCTGAAATGGTGCGGTCACCTTGGTCGGTTTCAGTTTCCACCGCTTCAGGCTGAAGCAGTTGCGGCGCGAGCAGCAGCGCCCCGGCGATGGCGGCACTGGACAGCGGCTGGCGGCTGGCGGCGCGGGTCGAGCCGACGGTCGGCAAGACGGCAGCCAGCAGCGCTGCGGGCCCACTCCAGTCGTTGCGGGGCGCGAGGTCGTCGGCCTGACGGCTGGACAGGGTCAACGCCGCCCCCGGCAACAACGCGGCGGCCCGTTGGCCTGCCCCGGCGCACATGGCCGCGGCAGCTCCCAGCGCGGCCTGGTCGCTGGCGCTGGCAGCCTGCCCGACGGTGGCACTCAGGACGCGGGTGCTGCTTAGGGCCGTGAACGCTGCCAGGATGTCTCCCATGGCCGCCGCGTCGCTCTGGTCGTCACTCAGCAGCGAAGTCGCCAGAGCGAGGGGCAGCGCGACGTTGGCGCTCTGGGTGTGGTCGGGGTCGAGTTCACGGGCGATGGCCCAGGCCGCGAACCCACCCAGGCCCGTACTGACACTGCCCACCCACGAGCGGCCCCGCAGACGCGACAGCATCACCCCGCCGAGCAGTCCGGCGACGGCCCAGCGGTTGGAGGGATAGGTGAGGTCAATGGGGCGCGGCAACGCGGCGGGAGCCAGGTCGGAAGAAGCACTGGAAGAAGTCATGTCTTCAGGCTAGGCCGCCAGCAGGGGCAGCAGTTCTTGTCCGGCTCAAGACAATGTTCAGCGTTGCGGCTCAGGCTTCAGGATGAGGCACGGCTCAGGACATAGGCCGGAAACTCGCCTGCCCGGAAGTCGCTGACCGCGTAGCCCTGGCCCAGCAGCGCGTGAAAAGCCGTGCGTGTGGCCGTGCGCCAGGTCAGCGCCTCGCCCGGCGCGTCCGCCAGCAGGCGCGGCAGGTCGCCGGGAATGTGCAGCCGCACGTGAGGGGCGTCTGCCGGGAGGCCCAGCCAAGCGCCCGTCTGGGGGTCGTTGACGGCGGGCGACGGGTCGGCAGGGTCGGGGCGCTGCGGGGGCTGTCCCGGCGTCCAGACCGCCACCAGTCGGTCGGAGGGAATCCCCGCGTTGATGCCGCCCATCTCGCCATAGAAGTCGTCGAGATACTCGTGCGCTGTCGCCCCCAGGCGGTGGATGTTGAGGTGCGCGTTGACAGCCCGCAGCGGGTCGTAGGTCCACTCGATTTGCCGGATGCCCCGTTCCTGGCACCACTGCGCCTGAAACTGTTTGAGCCGCACGCCCAGCCCGGTGCCGCGCCAGTCGGGATGCACGGCCAGCAGGTGCGAGTGCTGTACGTGGCTCTGCGCTGTCGGCAGGCCGACCACCAGCCCGACCAGGACTTCGCCGGCAAACGCCCCCGCCACCAGCCCGCCGATGTGTTCCAGCATCCGCAGCGCGTCACGCGGGAAAATGTCGCGCTCGGAGCCGCCCCAGACCAGAAATTGCAGGTCCTCGGCGGCGGCGAGTTCGGCGGGGCCACGGAGTTCGCGCAGGTGAAGGCTCATTTGCAGCGGATATCCCGGCCAAACCACTGGTCGCTCAGTTTGGCGTAGGTGCCGCCCTGCATCACCTTGTTTAGCCCGCCGTTCAGTGCTGCCAACACCGTTTTGTTGCCCTTGGCGACGGCTCCGGCGTTGCGCTCGTTGGAGATGGTTTCACCGATGACCAGTTTGTCCTGCAGCTTGGCCTGCTTGAGCATGTAGGCGACCACCGGGCCGTTGCTCGACCAGGCGTCCACCCGGCCCGCCATCAGCGCGGTCAGGATGGCCTGGTCGTTGGGGTAGGTGCGCACTTCCCCAATGCCAGGAATCTGGCGCAGGATGGGCAGTTGCGAGGTGCCGATCTGACTGCCGACCGTCTTGCCCCTGAGCGCGGCGCGGGTGGTCGGGCCACCCTTTTTCGCCACGATGTTCACAGTGGAGCAGTAGTGCGGCGCGAGAAAATCCACCGCTTTTTGCCGCTCGGCGGTAATGGCGTGCGAGGCCAGCACCGCGTCGTAGCGGCCCTGGTTCAGGCCGATCAGCAGGGTGTCGAAGGGCTGCGAGGTCCACTCGACCTTGAGGCCCAACGCCTTGCCGATGGCGTTGCCGAGGTCTACCTCGAAGCCGACCAGTTTCTTGCCCTGATAGCCGTTGAAAGGGGGAAAAGCGCCCTCGGTCGCCAGGCGCAGGGTGCCGGACGCCTTGATCTGTGCCCAGGTACGCGGGGCGGCCTGAGCGCTGGACAGCAGGGTCAGGGCACCGAGCAGGGAAAGAGCCGTCTTGAATCTGGTCATGAAAAATCCTCCGGGGATGGGAAGCTGAGAAGGGGAATCAGTACACTTCGTCGGCGGGAGGCTGGTTCGGCAGGTCGTCGATAAAGGGCGTCTGCCCGGCGCGAATTTCGCGTTTCCAGCGGGTGACGCTCGCCAGCGTGTCGGGGTCGAGGGTGACGCCGATACCGGGCCCGGGGGGAACGGGCATCAGGCCGCCCTCCACTTCGAGCCGCTCCTGCACGATGTCGCGTGCCCAGTAGCGACTCGCCGAACTGGTGTCGCCGGGGAGCTTGAAATTTTCGAGGGTGGAGAGATGGATGTTGTGCGCCCGCCCGATGCCCGTTTCGACCATGCCGCCGCACCACAAAGGGGCGTCGAACGCCAGGGTGAGGTCGTGAATACGCCGCGCTTCGAGGTGCCCGCCGACCCGCGCCACCTTGAGGTTGATGACCCGCCCCGCGCCGATGCCGAGGGCTTGCCGGGCGTCGCGGGCGCTGGTCACGCTCTCGTCGAGACACAGCGGCGTCCGCAGGCTCTTTTGCAGCGTGGCGTGGTCGAGCAGGTCGTCGAAGGCGAGGGGCTGCTCGATGTATTTCAGGCCGTAGTCGTCCAGCTTTTGCAGGGTGCCCGCGTCGGCCAGCGTGTACGCGCTGTTGGCGTCCACCGTCAGTTCGATGTCGGGCAGGGCCGAGCGCACGGCGGCGACTGGCCGCACGTCCCAGCCGGGCTTGATTTTGAGTTTGATGCGGCGGTAGCCCTCGGCAGCGTAACGGGCCGCGAGTTCGGCGGTCTGTTCGGCACTCGGCTGAATGCCCAGACTGACCCCCACCGGCACGCTCTGGCGTACGCCGCCGAGCAGTTGCCACAGCGGCACACCGAGTTGCTTCGCCCGCAGGTCCCAGAAGGCCATCTCGACCATCGCCCGCGCCATGCGGTTGCCCCGGTAAGGCGCGAGTTCAGCGGCGAGGGCTTCGGGGGTGGCAAAGGCCCGCCCGAGCAGACGCGGCAGCAATTGCCCTTCCAGAAAGGCCACCGCGCCCGCCACCGTTTCCTCGCGGTAGAGCGGCAGATAATCCATCACGCCCTCGGCATAGCCTTCACAGTCCCCACTACGCAGCGTCAGCAGCGGCACATAGCGGCGGCGCATGACCCCGAAACTGGTTTCGAAATCGAACAGCAGCGGCATGTCGAGCAGCCGCAGTTCAGCGTGGTCGAGGACGAGGGGCGAGGCAGTCAGGGTCATGGGGGTACTCCGGCGAACTCAAAGAAGTGAAGGGAAAATGGAACCGAACAGGCACATCCTGCGCGGTCCAAGAGTTCACTATCGCAAAGTTTTTAAAGATTGGCAATTTCAAATGTAAAGTCTTACGACCTTCAAAGCTGCCGAGGGTGTTGCCCCTGACGGACAGGTCGGTGCCGGGGGCAGACGCGCAACCCCGTTCAGGACGAGAAAACGACGCGGTCGCGTCCGGCACGCTTGGCGGCGTAGAGCCGTTCGTCGGCCAGTTTGACCACCTGCTCGGAGGTCTCGCCCTCGTCGAGGGTGGCGAATCCGGCGCTGACCGTCAGGCTGGGCGCATCGGTAAAAGCCGAGTCACGAACCGCCTGCAAAACACGTTCCACCCTCTCGATGGCCTCGCTGCGGCTGACATTTTCCAGCAGGACGATAAATTCTTCGCCCCCCAACGTCCGGCCAGACCGAAGCCGCTCACGCATCTTTCGAGCAAGCGGGCCATCTCCTGAAGCAGCCTGTCCCCGGCGTCGTGGCCCCGCGTGTCGTTGACCTGTTTGAAGTGGTCGATGTCGAGCAGGGCCACACTGCCGCCCCTCCCCCACTCGCTCCTGGAAGCCATCAGGTCGCGCAGCCGCCCATAGATGGCCCGACGATTGGCCAGGCCCGTCAGCTCGTCCCTGAGGGCCAGTTGAGTGATGTCGAGCATCATGAGTTGCTGCCGCTCGGCCCTCAGGTTGAAGACCGAGAGAAAATGCATCAGGCCAGTCAGAAAGACCGAGTAGATCAGTCCCTCCAAGTTGTTGCCCCCGTGGATGAAGCTCACCGCGTAGAGCGCCCCCAGAGCCGTGAGGCAGATGGTGAGGGACACCTGCCAGGTCAGGCCTGACGTCGATACGGCCACCAGCATCAGGTAAATCATGAAATCGCTGACCTCAAGTGGCCTCCCGTACAGGGCTGCCGGAACGAGGCGCAAGACCAGACAAAGGGCGATAAAGCCGCTCAGCACCGCCCCCAAATCGCGGCTCTGAATCCAGCGAAAACTCAGCGCTCCCAGCAGTACGGAGCCGACCTGGCTGAAAATGAGCGTATCGGCGTGCCAGCGGTGGCCCAAGCTCAGTTCATAACGCAATAGGGTCACCTGAACGTACAGGCCCAACAAAACGACGAAAAAGACCCCCACCTGACGGGCAGCCGTGTTCTTGACTGGCGGAAGGCGCGGAGCACTCATTCATGAAAAAACATACGAGATGTTCCAGGACACATTTCTTACAACAATCTGACAGGTCAGACGGCGCTCAGGGCTTCCCCCCTCCTCAATGAACACCCACCTTCAGACATAAACTCGTCATCATGTGAAGCGATATGACCTAAGGAGGCCGCAGAGTGCTGGTTCAACTCGTCCTGAATTTCTGTGTGCTGGTCACACTGATGTACCTGTTGAGCCTGAGCTACAGGAACCTGCACGACCTCAGCGGTCAGGCGATGAACCTGCCACGGGCACTTCTGCTGTCTGCCATGGCCGTGGGGCTGATGCTCTACCCGGCGGAAGTGGCTCCCGGCGTCATCATCGACATGCGGGCGGTTCCCATCGCCTATCTGGCCCTACGCCGAGGGATACTCGCCGGACTGCTCGGGGCGGTGCCGATGCTGCTCTACCGCGTTTACCTGGGGGGGGCTGGCGTGTGGGTCGCGGTGGTCAGCGCCATGAGCGTGGCGGTGGTAGGCGGAGTGCTGGGCCGCTCTGTGGACCTGTTCGCCACACCGCTGAACTGGCGCAGCCTGTGGTGGAAGCTGTTGCTGATTTTTCTTCCCAATGGCCTGCTGCTGCCCGTTGTCCGTCAGGATTGGGGCGCCCTCTGGACGGTCTATTTGCCTCTGCTGCTGATGGTCTACAGCGGCTTCCTGATCGCCCTGGGCATCCTGCGTAACCGCTTCAGGCTGCTGCAACTGGTTGCCCTCTATGAGAAGCAGGCCCACGAGGACAGCCTGTCGGCCCTGCCCAACCGCCGCCAGTTTGACCAGGACGCCGCTGCTATGGATGCCGGAGACCTGCTGTGCCTGGTCGACATCGACCATTTCAAGAAGGTCAACGACCACTACGGTCACGCGGCAGGCGACGAGGTGCTCGCCCAGCTCGGACAGGTGCTCAGAACCCATCTGCGGGCCAGAGATCAGGCTTACCGCTACGGGGGCGAGGAATTCGCCGTCATTTTCCGTGCGCCGGGCAGCGCCGTGCCCGAGATGCTCGGCGAGCGTCTGAGGAAGGTCGTTCATCAGACTCAGTTCACGGCTGTGCCCGGCCATACCCTCACCGTGTCGGTGGGAATCGCCTACCGGGGAACGGACCGCCTCGACGAATGTTTCGAGCGGGCTGACCTCGCCCTCTACGCCGCCAAGGCTGCGGGCCGCAACCGGGTGGTCGTCTGGTCACCCGACTTGGCGCTGGGCAACCCCCCGGCGAGACCGGAAGCCGCTGCGCCCGTTCAGCCGCCCAGATAGCTCGCCACTACGGCCGGGTCGTCCGCCAGTGCGCTGGCCTCACCTTCAAGCTTGACCTGCCCACCTTCAAGGACATAACCGTAATCGCTGATGGCGAGGGCAGCGCGGGCGTTCTGTTCGACCAGCAGCACAGTCACGCCACTCGCGCGCAGTTCGGCGACGATATGCAGGATGTCGCGCACGATCAGCGGCGCGAGGCCCAGACTCGGCTCGTCGAGCAGCAGCAATTTGGGACGGGCCATCAGGGCGCGACCGATGGCGAGCATCTGCTGCTCCCCGCCCGACAGCGTGCCTGCCAGTTGGCGGCGGCGTTCCAGCAAGCGCGGAAACCGCCGGAACACGTCCTCCAGTCCGCTTTGCAGTCCGGCCCGCTGCGTGTAGGCCCCCAGGCGCAGGTTGTCCTCCACAGTCATGGAGCTGAACAGTTCGCGGCGCTCGGGCACCAGCGTCATGCCCGCCGCCACCCGTTCTTCCAGCGGCACGCGACCCAGGTGGCGCCCGGCATATTCGATGACGCCGCGTGAAGGGAGCGCACCCACCAGCGCCGCCATCAGCGTGCTTTTGCCTGCGCCATTGGCCCCGATGACCGACACGATTTGCCCCGCCTGCACGCTCAGGTTGACGCCCGTCACCGCCTCCACTCGCCCGTAACCCACATGCAGGTCGCGGACTTGCAGCAGCGCCGTCATACTTCGGCCCCCAGGTACGCCTCGCGCACTGCTGGATTGCTGCGCACCTGCGGCGGCGTGCCCTGCGCGAGTTCCTGACCGCTGTTCATGACCACCAGGCGGTCAACCAGATTCATGACCAGATCCATGTCGTGCTCCACAATCAAAATGGTGACGCCCTCGTCGCGCAGCTTTTTCAGCAGTGCCGAGAGGTCTTGCTTTTCGCCGAAGCGCAAGCCCGCCGCAGGCTCATCCAGCAGCAGGAAACTGGGGTCAGCGACCAGGGCACGGGCGATTTCCAAGAGCCGTTGCTGGCCCAGCGCCAGATTTCCAGCTTGCTCAAACGCCTGCTCGCGCAGCCCCACGCGCTCCAGTTGGGTCAGGGCGAGCTGTTGCAGCGCGGCTTCCTCACGGCGCTCAAGATGCAGCATGCTCCGCAAAATTCCGGCATTGGCCCGCGAATAGCCGCCCATCATGGTGTTTTCCAGCAATGAGAGTTCGGGAAACAGCTTGACGTGCTGAAAGGTTCGCGCCACGCCCAGGCGGTGAATGGCCCGTGCGGGCTGACGGCCCACCGACTGCCCCAGCACTTCCACCGTCCCCGAAGTTGCGGGGTTGACGCCCGTGACGAGGTTGAACATGGTGGACTTGCCCGCGCCGTTCGGCCCGATCAGGCCCACGATTTCGCCCGCGTTCACGTCAAAGCTCACGTCGTTCACGGCCTTGAGGCCACCGAACTGCTTGACCGCGTTGCGTACCCGCAGCACGGAGCTGCCCATCGCTGGTGCGGGGCGGTGCGGAAAAGTCAGCGCGTGGGCCAGCAGTCGGGGCGTGCCCGCAGGCACCCAGCGTTCGACCAGAGGCCACAGCCCACGCCGAGCAAATTGCAGCGTCAGGATAATCAGCACGCCCAACACGACCACCTCGTAATTGCTGTTCTCGCCCAGCAGGCGGGGCAGCACGTCCTGCAAAACCTCGCGCAGCAGCGTGATGAGAACCGCCCCCGCCACGCCGCCCCAGACATAGCCGCTGCCTCCCAGCACCGCCATGAACAGGTATTCGATGCCCACATTGAGGCCAAACGGCGTGGGGTTCACGAAGCGCTGCTGGTGGGCGTACAGCCAGCCCGCCGCCGACGCCATCACCGCCGAGAGAACGAAGACCTGTACGCGCAGGGTGAAGGTGTTGGCTCCGAACGCTTCCGCAACCACCGTGCCACTGCGCAGCGCCCGCATCGCCCGCCCGAAGCGGCTGGACAGCAAAAATTGCGCGGCGACGATGGCGAGTGCCAGAAACGCCAGTGCCAGATAGACGAATTCACGCGGCTGGTCAAGGACAAGCCCAAACAGGCTGATGGGCGGAATCTCGCGCAGGCCCGTAAAGCCGCCCAGCTTGGGACTATTGCCGAAGACGTAATAGAGGCTGATGCCCCAGGCAATCGTCGCCAGCGGCAGATAGTGGCCTTGCATCCGCAGGGTGATGAGACCCAGCACGTTGGCAATGACAGCCGTCAGCGCCATCCCCGCCGGAAGCGTGAGCCAGGGATTCCAGCCGTACTGCGTGGTCAGCACCGCCGTGGTATACGCGCCGACCCCCATGAAAGCCGCCTGCCCGAAGGAGGTCAGCCCCGAAATACCCGTCAGCAGCACCAGCCCGATGACGGTAATGGACGTGATGGCGATGTTGGTCAGCAGCGTGACCTGAAAGACGGGCAAAACGAGCGGCAGCACCAGCGCCAGCAGCGCCGCGACCACGGCAAGAACGGTACGCGGGCGCATTATTCTTCCTCCTCGTCGTGGTGGTGGCTGTTCAGGCTGCGCCACAGCAGCACGGGCAGAATCAGGGTGAACACGATGACCTCTTTCCACTGGCTGAGGCTGAAACTGGCATAACTTTCAATCAGACCCACCAGCACTGCCCCCAGCGCTGCCAACGGAAACGACGACAGCCCGCCGATAATCGCGCCGATAAAGCCTTTCAGACCAATCAGGAATCCGGTGTCGTAGCCGATGGGAAACTTGGGGCCAATCAGCAGGCCGCTGAGGGCACCCATCAGGGCCGCCACGGAGAAGGCCAGCGACCCGGCAAACTCGGGCCGAATCCCCACCAGCCGCGCTCCCAAGCGGTTGACGGCGGTGGCCCGCAGCGCTTTGCCCAGCAGCGTGCGCTCGAAAAAGAGGGCCAGCCCCGCCATCAGCGCCAGCGACACGACCATCACCAGCAGGTTCTGGTAACTCAGCGAAAAGCTGCCCAGTTTGAGGTCACCCGTCACGAAGGCGGGCGTGTTGCTGCCCTCGGCCCCGAAAAAGGCGAGGCCCAGCCCGGTCAGCGCGAGGTGCAGCGCCACCGAGGCGATCAGGAGCACCAGCACGGTGGCGTTGCGGAGCGGCTGATACACGACGCGGTAGAGCAGCGGCCCCAGCGGAACGACCAGCAGCAGCGTGAGCAGCACCTGCACCGCCAGCGGAGCCTTGAGGGGAGCCAGCCACGCCGTCAGCGCCCACAGCAGCGCCCCGAAGCCCAGCCCAGTCACGGCACTTCGTAGCGCCTCCTGCTGATGCCCGGTCCTCATCGCCTGCACCACATTCAGCAGTGTGGTCAGCGCCAGCAGCCCCAGCACCAGCGTCAGGGTGCCGGGCACCTTGCCCGCTTGCAGGCTCGCCAGGGTCAGTGCCCCGAACATCACGAATTCGCCCTGCGGAATAAAAATTACGCGGGTGACGGCAAACACCAGCACCAGCGCGAGCGACAGCAGCGCATACACCGCGCCATTGGTCAGGCCGTCGGTGGTCAGGATGGGAAAAATGGTGGGGTCGAAAATTTGCAGTATGTCCATGTCGTTTTGTCTAAGGATTCAAGGGTCCAAGAGACCGAGGTGAAGACCCCAGCCCCTTCGACCCTTGGACGGCGCAGCGAGCGCCTCCCTCCTTACTTCAGCAGCTTCCAGGTGCCGCCCTGAACCTGCACCATCACGCGGCTGCGGGCGTCCAGACCCAGGTGGTCGGTCTTGGACAGGTTGAAAATGCCGTGTGCGCCAATCACGTTTTTGGTGCCTTCCAGCGCGTCACGTAGCGCCGAGCGGAACTGCGGCGTGCCGGGCTTGGCCTTTTTCAGCGCGACCGGAATGGCCTTTTGCAGCAGCAGTCCGGCGTCCCAGGCGTGCGCCCCGAAGGTCGAAACACTGTCCTTGCCGTACTTGCCTTCGTAGAGGCTCATGTAGTTCAGGCCGACTTTGCGGGTGGGGTTAGAGGCGGGCAACTGGTCGGCGACCAGCACCGGGCCAGCGGGCAGGTACGCGCCCTCCACGTCCTTGCCACCCACGCGCAGGAAATCGGCGTTGGCGACCCCGTGGGTCTGGTAAATCTTGCCCTTGTAGCCGCGCTCGTTCAGCGCTTTTTGCGGCAGCACGGCGGGCACGCCTGCCGCGCCGATCAGCACGGCGTCGGGCTTGGCGGCGAACAGCTTGAGCGCTTGCCCGGTCACGCTGGTGTCGTTGCGGGCGTAGCGTTCGGTGGCGACAATCTTGATGCCTTTTTTGGCGGCGACGGCCTGGAATTCCTTGAGCCATCCTTCGCCGTAGGCATCGTTGAAGCCGATGTAACCCACCGTCTTGACCCCGCTTTTCGCCATGTGGTCACCGATAGCGGCTGCCATCAGCGCGTCGGTCTGCGGCGTCTTGAACACCCAACTGCGCTTAGCGTCCACCGGGCTGATGATGCCCTCGGCGGCGGCGAGCGAAATCATGGGCGTCTTGCTCTCGGCGGCCACGTCGATCATGGCGAGGCTGGCGGGCGTGGTAGTCGTGCCCAGCAGCAAATCCACCTTGCTGTCCTGCACCAGTTTGCGCGCCGCCGTGACCGCCGTGGTGGTGTCCGAAGCGTCGTCCAGCACGATGTAGTTGACCTTCTGGCCTCCGATGGTCTTGGGCAGCAGGGCAACGGTATTGCGCTCGGGAATGCCCAGGCTGGCCGCGGGACCAGTGGCGGACACGACCACGCCGATGTTGATTTCGGCGGCAGCGGTAGAAGCGACGGCAAGAACAGCAGACAGCAGCAGACGGGTCTTCATGATGGGGCCTCCGCTGGTCGGGCCTTACGGTCATCCCTGACCAGAATGAGAAAAATTTTAGGAACGTGGAGAGAGTAGCAGAAATCCGGCGGCCCTCTGCCCCTCCCCGCGCCGCACTTGCTCCAGGCTGCACACGCCCTGGCTCAAATTCGCAGTTCACGCTAGACTCTTCGCACCCAAACCCAGCGGTGACTCACTCCCAGGAAAGCTCCTTTTTTCCCTGTGCAGGTGCAGTCGATTTTTCTTCTCTTCTTCCTTTGCAGGAGGCACTTATGACTTCGCAGCATCCTTCCTCAGCGAGCCTTTCGCCCAGCGAGTATCCCCCCGTTCAGGGCCGTTACTGGCCTCCCGGCAAGCCCCGCACGCTGACCATCCCCCAAGTTGGCCTGATGCACAACCTGCAGACCAGCGCCGAGCGGTACCCGGAAAAAGTGGCGCTGTGGTTTTACGGGCGCGAAACCACCTACGGCGACCTCTACGATCAGGCCACCCGCCTTGCCGGACACCTGGCGACGAAGGGGGTTCAGAAGGGCGACCGGGTCGGCCTGTGGATGCAGAACAGTCCTGCCTGGGTCATCGGCGCCTTCGCCGCGTGGCAGCTCGGCGCGGTGGTGGTGCCGCTCGCGCCTATGCTCCAAGCCAAAGAACTCGCCTTCTTCCTGCAAGACGCCGGAATTCGGGTGGCGGTTGTAGGTGCCGAACTGTACGAGAAGGCCAAGCAGGGCGGCCTCGCCCACGCCATCGTCGCCAACATCATGGCGGGGAGCGTGCCGCAGCAGGCCGGAGTCGCCCTTCCCGACGGACTGGACGTTCACCCCACCCTGCAAGAGGGCGACGTGCTGCTCGAAAACGCACTGCGTTCCGCTCCGGCCCCTGCTGCCCACGTCACCAGCAGCGACCTCGCCATCATCTTCTACACCAGCGGCACCACCGGGCGGCCCAAGGGGTGTGTCCATACCCACAGCAGCGTACAGGCGAACGCCTTCGGAGCGACGGCGTGGGTGGGAGGCAACTGCGAGGACGTGTTTCTGGCGGCGCTCCCGTACTTCCATGTCACCGGATTCATCAACAGCCTGATGTCCGCCATCGCCGGGGGAAGCAAGGTGGTCATCATGGCCCGCTGGGATCGGGACACCGCCCGCGAACTCATCCGTGACCACCGCGTGACCATCTGGACCAACACGCCCACCATGGTCATCGACCTGATGTCTTCGCCCGGCTTTCAGGCTGCCGACCTCAAGGCGCTGCGCAGCATGACCGGGGGCGGAGCCAGCCTGCCCGCCGCTGTCGGTCAGAAGTTGCTCGACACCACCGGGATTCTCTTTCTGGAAGGCTACGGCCTCTCGGAAACGATGGCCCAGTCGCACACCAACCCCCACGGACGCCAGAAATTGCAGTGCCTGGGCATTCCGGTCTTCAACGTGGACTCGCGCATCATCGACGTGGAAACGGGGGCCGAGTTGCCGCCTGGACAGGTGGGCGAAATCGTGATTCACGGCCCGCAGGTCATGCGCGAATACTGGCAGCGGCCCCAGGAAACAGCCGAGGCCTTTACCGAAATCGGCGGGCGCAGCTTTTTCCGCACCGGCGACCTGGGCTACATGGACGAGGAAGGCTACTTCTTCTTCGCCGACCGCCTCAAGCGCATGATCAACGTGTCGGGGCTGAAGGTCTGGCCCGCCGAGGTGGAAAACAAGTTGCACGGCCACCCCGCCATTCAGGAAGCCTGCGTCATTTCGGTGCCGGACGAGCGCAGCGGCGAACGCGCCCGCGCCCTGATTGTCCTGAAACCGGGCATGCACGCCAGCGCCGCCGACATCGAAAGCTGGGCCCGCGAGCAGATGTCGAGCTACAAGGTGCCGCGTGACTACCAGTTCGTGGACAGCCTGCCGCGCAGCCCCACCGGAAAAGTCGCGTGGCGGCAATTGCAGGAGCAGGCCCGCGCCGAAATGGAGGCCGCACAGCAGAGCGCAGACTGAGGGGTGAACGGGCGAGGGGGCCGGGCCGAGGGTGGGCGCGGCCCCCTCCCCTTTCTTCCTGACCGGAGGCTGACAGGGCGCTTCTAGCGTGAAGATTGGAGGAAGTAACCATGAGAACCCAAACCACCCTGAGCCTGCTGGCTGCCCTGACGCTCTCCCTGACCGTATCGTCTTGCACCGTGGCCCAGACGCAGCCTGTAGGCGCCAAGGCCGTCAAGAGTGTGGAATTCACCAACACGCCCGCTCCTCAGAGCGACAGCGAGATGCTCAGCACCTACTCCAAGTCGGTGGCGAAGGTCACTTATGCCGACGGGACCACCCGTGACTTCCCCCTGACCTACAACGTGCTGTTCAAGAACACTGACCTGACCAACACCGTTAAGGGTCAGAAGTACGCTGCCGCGCAACTGTTCGACGCGCAGATGAACCCCATCAAAGACCCCAACGGCGACCCCGTGATTGCCGAGACGGCCGACGGCACCAGCCTGATGTTGGTGGGCGGCAAACCCTACCTGGTCAACAACTGGGAATACGACTGGATTCTGGCGAACGGCCAAGACGCCTACAAGGTCGAGAACTGGTACAGCCGCATGCCTATGACCATGAGCGTGAACGCGCTGAATCAGGACAAGGACGGCAAGCTGAGCCTGAGCAGCCAGACCAGCGTGGACTTCAGCCCGGTGAACGGCGGCTGGATTTTCTGCTTCGGTGGCCTGACCCCCTGGAACACCCACCTGGCGGGCGAAGAAGACTATGACCTGTACTACGTCCCCGGCGAGAAGGCCTACAGCACCACCGCAGCGGGCCTGAAGGCCATGACCGAGGTGTACTTCGGCGGCAAGAAGCAGGCCAACCCCTACGACTACGGCTACCCCATGGAAGTGGCGGTCAAGGCGGACGGCAGCTACGAAGTGACCAAGCACTACGAGATGGGACGCGGCACCTGGGAAATTGCCCGCTTCGCTCCCGACGGGCGCACCGCTGTCTACGGCGACGACGGCGCGTACAGCGGCCTGTTCATGTTCGTGGGCGATAAGCAGAACGACCCCAAGGCGGGCGGCACCATCTACGCCGCCAAGTGGAACCAGACCAGCGACAAGGATGGCGGCGCCGCCAACATCAGCTGGGTGAGGCTCGGTCACGGCACCCACGCCGAAATCAAGGCCCTCAAGGACAAGGGCCTGACCCTGGGCGACATCTTCCTGACCAGCCTCAGCGACCCCGGCGACAAGAGCTACGTCCCCACCCGCGCAGGCAGCGCCCAGACCATCTGGCTCAAGCTCAAGCCCGGCATGGAGCAGGCCGCCGCCTTCTTCGAGACGCGCCGCTACGCCGCCTACCTGGGTGCGACCACCGAGTTCACCAAGGGCGAGGGCGTGACGTTCAACGACGCGGGCAAGAAGATGTACTACGCCATGAGCCGCATCGAGACCAGCATGAAGGCCGAGGAAGGCGTACCCGTGGACGACGTGAAGCTGCCCGAGAACAAGGCGGGCGCGACCTACACCTTCGACCTCGCCAGCGGCGTGAAAGACACCAACGGCAATCCCATCAACAGCGCCTACGTCGCCACCAAGACCTACGTGGAACCCGCGCTGCTGGGCAAGCCCATGAAGGCCGACGAGCAGGGCAACGTCGCCGAAGTGGACAGCATCGCCAACACCGACAACGTGTACTACTCCGAAGCCATGCGGACCCTCTTCATCGGTGAGGACTCCGGCATGCACGTCAACAACTACGTCTGGGCCTACAACGTGGACACGGGGAAACTCAGCCGCATCCTGACCGTGGCTGCTGGAGCCGAAGCCACGGGCCTGAGCGCCGTGGAAAACATGAACGGCCACGCCTACATCACCAGCAACAACCAGCACCAGGGCGACTGGATCGGCAGCCAGAACAAGGACCTGACCACGCGCCTGGAAGCCAAGGCCAAGGACCTGTGGGGCGTCAACAAGCACGGCGTCCTGAACTACAAGCTGCAAAACAGCGTGGGCTACCTCGGCGGCCTGCCCGCTGTCAAGTAACGTCTGCGGCGTGTCTGACGGCCCGAGAAGTCTGAAAGTCTAAGGTGACGCCCCTTCCCCACTGTGGGAGGGGGTTCTTTTTCACCCCTCGCCCCTGGTGGGAGAGGGGCGTTGCGAAGCAACAGGGTGAGGGGGGAGCAAGGTGAATCCGGTTCAATCTCAACTACAGAAATTCCATCTCGTCGCTGGGGCGCTGGGCCTCTCGCTGCTGAGTGGCGCGGGGCTTTACGCTCTGGCACAACCTTCGAAAAAGCCTCTGCTGGGGCAGCACATTTCGCGCTCCACCTTTCCGAACAAGCACGCGCATATTCCGGCACAGTGCTATGTGGAAACCAGTTTCGGTACGCAGAACGCCTGCCAGTACTGCCACACCGACGGCGTGTACGAACTGGGTCTGAACAACAACCCCCAGGCGGGCGCGAACCCGATGGTGGGGAACATGCAGGCCGAATACGGCTTCGGCGTGTACGACTATCCGCAGGTGGTCAATTCCAGCATCAACCCCTGGGAGAACACGCTGTTCCCCGAAAAGCTGCGGGCGGTGGCCGAGGCGCTGGGCGTCAAGCCGGAAGGCTGGGACATGCAGGAATACGTGCGCCAGGACAACTGGAAAGCTGCCTACGCCCAGCGTCCGGGCCGTTCGCCCGAGTGGGATACAGGCGTGGACTCGCCCATGCGCCTTTTCCCGGCGCTCTCGCCCGACGACCTGCCCGCCGATGCCGACGGGTTCGTGCGCTCCAGACTGGGCGTGCGCGGCCTGTTCAAGGACGAACAGGGCTGGGTGACGGGCTGGCGGGCCATCAACTTTATGCCTTACGGGATTTTCACGCCGCAGACGGGCAGCGTGTCGGGCGTGTACATTCGCCTGCCGCAGAAATTTATGCAGAATGCGAGCGGAGAGTTCGACCTGTCCACCTACGAACGGAATCTGGAACTGGTGCAGCGCAACGCACAAAACCGCTTGCAGGGCGAGAAAACCTATGTCGGCGGGGCGGCGGGCGTCCAGATGGTGCGCGGGCAGTACCCGCTCGGCACGGAATTTGCCCACCCGCTGCATTATGTGGACTTGCAGGCCGACGGCAGCGACAGGAAAATCAGCCCCTTTCCTGGCACCCGCGCCCGCCGCGTCAAGGAAATCCGCTGGATGTACAAGCAGCGCGAGTGGCACCCCGAGGAATTCGGTCTAGCCCTCAAGGAAGAGTCTGCGCCCGTGTACGCGGCCCGTGACGGCGGCTGGATCGAGAACGGCACGGGCTGGCTGCTCGGCGGCTGGATCGAGGACAAGGGCGGCGAACTCCGCGCCCAGACGCCCAGCGAACTGACCCAGTGCGTGGCCTGCCACAGCGGCAACGTGCGGCAGTCGGACGTGGGGCAAAACGCCGTGTTCACGTCCGGCACAGGCAACACCATCGATTCGACCTGGGCCATGCCCCGGCAGTTCACGGGCACGCTGGGCTGGCGCGAGATGGATTATCTGGGCTACCAGGCACCGAAAAATGGCGGGGCGTTCGGCACCCTCACCACGCCCGAACCGCTCAACCGGGGCAAGAACATCGGGGAATACCGCTATTTCCTCGATCATGTGGTCGGCGTGTCCCTCTACGGCGACATGCCTGCCAGCGTGGACGCCCTCCTGAACGCGGAAATTACCAGGGCGAAGGGCTACAGCGCCGACTGGCCCGCCCTGAGAACCGAGGTGGAGGGCAAAAACCCGGCGGGCATTCAGGCCGCGCAGGAACTGCGGCTGCGGCTGATGCGCGAATTTACCGCGAGGGGCGCGTACCTGACCCCGGCAGGCACCATCCGCCCCGAACTGTTCCTGCCGACGCTGACGGACGCGACGGAAAACGCCCGCCGTTACCGTCAGGTGGTCGCCACCCAGCGTTACGACTTCGGCAAGGACGTGTTCCCCGAAACCCTGTTCACCAACCGCTATTTCCGCACGCCCGAAACGGCGTTCACGCACCAAGACGGCAAGCCCTACCAGCTTGGCGAGGTCATCACCGACCGCCCGGTGAACCCCAACCCTGCCGAATTCACCTACGGCATCGGCATCACGCCCACGCTGATTGACGAGGAAAAGCCGGAGAGCGAGGGTGGCAACTTCGTGCGGGATTATGTTCCTTTCCCTTACGGCCTGATAAAAGAGATGAGAATGCCTCCACCGTGAGGCATTCTTAC
>NZ_JAUNHK010000135.1:3003-5766 GCF_030523985.1 Deinococcus sp. | reverse complement strand
CTCACCATCGGCTTTGCCCGTCGCTTTGCCACCTACAAGCGGGCCACGCTGCTGCTGCGCGACAAAAAGCGCCTCGCCGCCATCGTCAACAACCCCGAGCGCCCCGTGCAGTTCGTCTTCGCGGGCAAGGCGCATCCCGCTGACAACCCCGGCAAGGCATTTATTCAGGAGATTTACCGCGTCAGCCAGGAACCCGAATTCAAGGGCAAAATCGTGATTCTGGAAAATTACGACATGAACGTGGCCCGCCATCTGGTGCAGGGCGTGGACATCTGGCTGAACAACCCGCGCCGCCCGCTGGAGGCTTCGGGAACGAGCGGCATGAAGGCCAGCTTCAACGGCTCACCCAACTTCAGCGTGCTGGACGGTTGGTGGCGCGAAGGCTACGACGGCACCAACGGCTGGCCGATTGGCGAGGAGCGCGAATACGCCGACCTGAACGTGCAGGACGACGCCGACGCCTTCGACCTGTACCAGCGTCTGGAACACGAAATCGCCCCGCGCTACTACGGCAGCGGCGAGGGCAAGGAAAGCTGGGCGCACACCGTTCGCGATTCCATCGAGACCGTCAGCCCGCGCTTTTCCATGCAGCGTCAGGTGATTGACTATGTACGCCAGTACTACATTCCCCTGTCGGTGCGCGGGGGCAAAATGAAGGAGAACGGCAGCACCCGCGCCCGCGAAATCGCCGCCTGGAAAGCCTGGGTGCGCCAGCAGTGGCCCCACACCAGCATCAGCGCCCAAGCCAACCTGCCCGCCACCGCGCAGCCTGGGCAGAAGGTCACGGTGACCGCGCAGGTCAACCCCGCAGGCATTCGCCCGGAAGAAATCCGCGTGGAAGCGGTGCTCAAGCGTGGCAGCGAAGTGCAGCGTTTCCCGCTGACCCACGGCGAAGGCCACACCTACAGCGCCGACATCCCGCTGGACGACAGCGGCCTCTACTCGGTCGGCGTGCGGATGCTGCCGCTGATTGAGGGCCTCAGCAATGACCTGGAAGCAGGGCTGATGAAGTGGGCGTGAGTGACCCCTCACCCCTAGCGGTGCTAGGCCCTCTCCCCTGGTAGAGGGTCGGGAAAGAAGAAGCGGAGGGCCGTCAATGCCTCCGCTTCTTCTTTTTGCCATCTGCCATCGGCCTTCAGCCATCCGCCCCCATCTAAGCAGTCTCCCCTCCCCAAGGCCCAAATAGTGTACCTTTTTGGTCAATGATTCCGACGCCTTCCCTTTCCAATCCGGGGCTGCCCAAGCGCGCTGGCCCCTCGCGCTGGCAGGTGCTCGGCTGGCAACTGGGCGGCCTGCTGCTGATTCTGGGCCTCTGGTGGCTGGTGACCGACAAGTTGCAGCTCTACCCGCCCTACGTATTCCCTGGCCCGACTGCGGTCTGGACAGAGATTTCCTACGGGTTGTGGGGCACCGGGCCGCAGGACGGCAAACTGCTGGCGGCCATCGGTGGGAGCCTGCGCCGGGTGCTGACCGGGTACATAGCGGCGGTGGCGCTGGGTGGAATAGTCGGCCTGCTGATGGGCGCGTGGTGGCCCCTGCGGGCGACGCTGGGCGCGTACCTGACCGGAGTGCAGAGCGTGCCGAGCATCGCCTTCGTGCCGTTCGCCATTCTGTTTTTCGGCCTGAATGAGCGGGCGGTGCTGGCGGTGGTCATTCTGGAAGGGTTCATTCCGGTGGCGCTGGCGGTGTCGGGCGCGCTGCTGAACGTGCCGCCTGCCCTGCGAACGGCGGGCCGCACCCTGGGCGCGAGTGGGCTGGGGCTGCTGCTGCGGGTGTCGCTGCCTGCCGCGCTGCCCAACGTATTGAGCGGCCTGCGAACCGCCTGGAGTTTCGCGTGGCGGGCACTGGTCGGCGGCGAACTGCTGATTGCCGGAGTGGGGAGCCTGGGCGAGCAGCTCGAAGTCGGGCGCAATACCGCCAACGTCGCGCTGGTGCTGTCCACCATCCTGATTATCGGGGTGATCGGCGGCCTGTTCGACGCGCTGCTGCGGCTGGTTGAGGGCCGGGTGCGCCGCAACTACGGCCTGGAGGGAAGCGCATGACGGCTCGCGGCGGACTGGGCCAGAGCCTCGACCTGAGCGGCGTGACTTACCGCTATGGGCACGGCGGCGTCATGGGAGGCGCGGGCGTCGGCCCCCTGAACCTGCACGTGCAACCCGGCGAATTTCTTTGCGTCGTGGGGCCGTCGGGCAGCGGCAAAAGCACCCTGCTGTCGCTGCTGTCGGGCTTCTTGCGTCCGCAACAGGGTGAAATCCGGCTGGGCGGCGAGGTCGTGGATGGGCCGCACCCGGCCTTGACCCTGGTGCAGCAGGAAGCGGCCCTGTTTCCCTGGCTGACGGTGGGCGGCAACGTAGGCTTCGGGCTGCGCGGTCTGAAGCGACAGGAGCAGCAGGAGCGAATTGCCGAGGCGCTGCGCCTGGTCGGCCTCAGCGGTTACGAGGCGCGGCGGCCCCACGAACTGTCGGGCGGGCAACGTCAGCGCGTCAGCATTGCCCGTGCCCTGGCTGTCCGTCCGGGGCTGCTGCTGCTGGACGAACCGTTCAGTGCGCTCGACCACGCCACCCGCACCACGCTGGCCGACGAACTGCTGGCGATTTGGTGGCAGCAAAAAATCACGGTGGTCTTCGTGACGCACCAGCTCGACGAGGCGCTGCACCTCGGTCAGCGGGTGGTCGCCCTGCACGGCGGCGCGGTGGCGCTGGATGCCCCCAGCAAATCGCTGAGTGTGGGCGAACTGAAACGGGTGCTGCAGGAGGCGTAGGG
>NZ_JAUNHK010000135.1:0-2903 GCF_030523985.1 Deinococcus sp. | reverse complement strand
CTATACTGCTCCCCCGTGACCAGCGATTTTGCCAACGCCCTTTCGCCGCTGGGCGTGCTGCCCCCCGCCGGGCCGACCTGCGTGCATCTGCCGCTGGGCGTGACGCCGCAGGAACTCGCGCGGTACGCGGTGGGGCTGGCGAATGCGCGGGGCGGCACCATCGTGGTGGGCGTGGATGTGGTAGGCGACCCCCACGCCGAGCGCGACGCGGGCGAACTGCATCCGCTGATGATTACCCACGCCATTTTTGAACTCTCGGGCGGGCGGCTGACGGTCAATGTGCAGCACCACCGCTTGCCGGGCGGGGCGCGGGTGCTGTCGGTGTTCGTGCCCCAAGCGCCTTATGTGCTGGCCGCTCCTGACGGCGCGGTGATGGCCTGGGACGGAGCGCATCTGGTGCCCGTGCAACCCGGCGAGGGCGAACCCGTGGCTGACCAGGACTTCACCGCCGTGGTGCCGCCCGACGCTTCGCTGGCTGACCTCGACCCTGCCGAGGTGGGAAGGCTGCGCCTGTTGGGACGCCGCATCGAGGCCGCCAACCTCCCCGACCTGGATTTTTTGCGCGAACTGGGGCTGCTGATTCCCAGTGGCGGAGCACTGCGGCCCACGCTGGCGGCGATTTTGCTGGCGGGCACGGACGCGGCGCTGCGGGCGCATTTGCCCCAGGCCGAAGTCTGCTACTTTCACCACGCCACCAACGATGTGGAATTTCAGTTCCGTGAAGACCTGCGCCGCCCCATTCCGTCGCTGCTGCTGCGGCTGTCCGAACTGATTCAGGCCCGCAACCGCTTTACGCCCGTGCAGGTGGGGCTTTTTCGGGTCGAAGTCTGGGACCACGACGAATCGGTGTACCGCGAGGCGCTGCTCAACGCCCTCTCGCACCGGGACTACACCCTGCGCGACGTGGTGCATGTCCACCACTACCCTGACCGCCTGGAAATCATGAATCCTGGCGGCTTGCCTGGGGGCATCACGCCGGGCAACATCCTGCGCCACCAACCCAAGCGCCGCAATCCGCTGCTGGCGGGCGTGCTGGCGCGGCTGGGTCTGGTCGAGCAGGCGGGCGTGGGCGTGGACAAGATGTTCAGCCTGATGCTGCGCCACGGCAAAGAGCCGCCCGAGTACGACAACTACCCCGACGCGGTGACCCTGACCCTGCACGGCTCGGCCTTCGACTCGGATTTCGTGCGCTTTGTGGCGAAAAAACAGGAAGAACTGCCGCAACTCTCGCTGGACATGCTGATTGTGCTGAGCGTGCTGTCGCGTGAAGGCGAGGCCCCCCGCGCTCAACTCGCCCGCGCCCTGCAACTGCCCGAAGACCGCACGCCCCGGCTGCTGCGCCAGATGGAGGAACTCGGCCTGGTCGTGCGGGCGGGGGTCGGGCGCGGCATCGCCTACCACCTCGCGCCGGACGTGGCGACAGCCCTCGGTCAGGAACGTCAGCGCCGCCTGAGCATGGCCCCGCAACCCGAACCGCCCAGCCGCGCCACCCTGCTGGGGCAGACGCCGGCGCTGTCCACTGCGCCCTCCTCCCCTGCTCCGAGTGCCGCCCAGCCCGTTGTGCCTGTCACCAGCGCACCTGTCTCCAGTACACCGGGGCCATCAGCCAGCGAAGTGCGGGCGATTGCCCTGGCGCTGGCCCGCGAACGTGGGCGGGTCAAAAATGCCGACCTGCGCGAAGTGTGCAGCCTGACCAACCAGCAAGCGTGGCGGGTGCTGCGCGGGCTGGTGGACGTGGGATTGCTGCGGCGACTCGGCAGCGGCACACGGGACGCTTACTACGAACTGGGCGAGGGAGCGGGGCTACGGGTGGAGGGGTAAGGGCAGAGGGCTGAGAGTTTGCCAATACCACGTCACCACCACTTCGGGACTGGTGAAACGCCGAACGCAGGGGCCGTCGGGCGCTGAAGGCGCACGGGCCTCGCTTTCACAGCAAACGGAGACGATTCCACCCCGCCTCAGCCATGGGAAAACGCCCGGAAAGCGAACTTCACCGCTCTCCTCTCCCTCCTCAGCGGAGCGACAAGCCCCCTGCCCCTCTGGAGTAGGGGGCTGGGGGTGGGGCAAAAGCTTAGGCTCCTGCTCTCACTCCAGCGCCGCGTTCAACTCGTCGCGCAGCCCCTTCGCTGCTTCCCGCGCCGCACCCACATCCAGCCCCTGCGCGTACTGCACGGCCCGCGACGCACTCGCCAGTGCCCCCGTGCCACCAGAATGAAACGCCCCCGCCAAGTCGCTCGCCTTCGCACCCTGCGCGCCCAGCCCCGGCAGCAGCAGCAGCGCACGCGGCATCAGGTTACGGAAGGTGGCGAGGTCGGCGGGATGCGTCGCGCCCACCACCGCGCCCACGCTGGCGTACTGGCCCGGCTCCAGGGCTTCTTCGGCGCCCAGACGCGCTACCTCGACAGCGACCCGTTCGCTGACGCCCTGGCCCTGCAAGTCCTTCTGGTCGGGGTTGGAGGTCTTGACCAGCACGAAAATCGCGCCGCCATTCTCCCGCGCCGCCTCCACGAAGGGCGTCAGCGTGCCGAAGCCCAGAAACGGGTTGACGGTCAGGGCGTCGCCCGCGTGCGTTCCGGTCAGCCAGCCCTGGGCGTAAGCGGCGGCGGTGGTGCCGATGTCGCCGCGCTTGCCGTCGAGCAGCACGGGCAGGCCCAGGGTGCGGGCCGCCGCGCAGACCTCTTCCAGCAGCGTAAAACCGGGCAGCCCCAGCGCCTCGAAAAAGGCCAGTTGAGGTTTGACGCAGGCGGCGTAGGGGGCACTGGCTTCCAGCACGTCCAGCGTGTGCTGGCGCAGCGCAGCCATGTCGCGGTATTCGCCGGGGCGCGGGTCAAGGCCGACACACAGGCGAGTGTTCAGGGAAAGGGTGCGCTCGGTCACGGCCTGGGCAAAAGTGGGGGTCATCG
>NZ_JAUNHK010000017.1 GCF_030523985.1 Deinococcus sp. | reverse complement strand
TGTGGAACCTCACCCCGCTGCAAAACCAGCAGTATTCCGGCTGGATCATGATGGTAGCGGGCCTCCCGGCGATGGCGCTGGCCTTCGTGCAACTGATGCTGTGGCTGATCAAGCTCGCGGACGGCGAGGGCAACACCCGGCCCAGCTGAGGGGCTGATACGGCTTCGAAAAATAGTTTGGGCATCCGAACTATTTTTCCGAGCAGAGCGAGAAGAAGAAAAAGCGGGGCTGGGCGACGCGGACTTGCAAAGCTGCGCAGCAGAGCACATTCGGGCGCTTTCCTCGGATGTGCGGAGTAAAGCCCAGTTCCGTATGACCTCCTCCCGCAGTCCTCACGTCGACTGGCTACCATGAGGGCCACCATGACCCGTACCCTTTCCTGGCTGCTGGCGGCGCTGCTGGTGTCTCCGGCACTCGCGGCCCCCCTTCCCGTGACCCTTGCCCCGCAGGCCAAGCTGCTGGCCCCGCCCGCACAGCCCGTGCCGCAGCCCCGGCAGGCGCAGTACCCGGCGGGCACTTTGCCGCTGGCGGGCCTGGGCCTCAAGCTGGTCGGCAGCGCCCCCGAACTGGGCTGGGCCGCCCGTGACCTGCGGGCCGACTGGCAGACCCGTCTGGGCCTGAAGCTGGCCGACGGAGGCAGCAAGAGCGTGACCGTCGGCACGGTGAGCGACGCGGCGCTGGCGGCCCGCGTGGGGGCAGCCGGGCTGAAGGCCGAGGGACCGGAAGGGTACGCGCTGCTGGTGGACGCTTCGGGGGCGTATGTGGTCGGCGCGACCCCACGCGGGGCCTACCTGGGCGTGCAGACGCTGCGGCAACTGCTCACGCCGCAGGGCCTGCGCTTTGCCCGCATCAGCGACGCGCCCGCGCTGACCGAGCGCATCGGGATGCTCTACCTCGACCAGTACAGCAAGGGCGTCAACGACCACCTGATTCCGCTGCTGGCGGCGCTGAAATACAACAAAGTCCTCATCATGTCCAACTACGTGCAGTGGGACGTGGCGAAGGCGGGCGGCTGGGCGCACCCCGGCGGCGCGAGCAAGGCCGAGGCGCGGCGGGTGGCCGACCTCGCCCGCAGCTACGGCCTGGAGCCGATTCCGCTTATCGAGACTCTGGGGCACACGGGCTGGATGTTCTACGGCGATAAGAATCTGGATTTGCGCCAGGACCCCGACTCGCAAAATCCCTACGCCTACGACACCCTCAACCCGGCGACCTACGAGCGCGTCGTGTTTCCGGTGCTCAAAGAGGCCATCGAGATTTTCAAGCCCAAAGTCGTTCATATCGGCCACGACGAGGTTCGTAACCGCGACCGTTTCCCGGCCCGCGACAACGGCAAGGCGCTGGGCTTCGAGAAACTGTTCGTGGACGACACCGTCAAGCTCTACAGCTTTCTGAAGGCGCAGAACGTCGGCACGATGATGTGGCACGATGCGGCCTTTTCTGACTCGGTGGTGGCGACCCTGCCCGCCAAGCTCCCCAAGGACATCCAAGTGGCCTACTGGAGCTACGGCACCAGCGACGGCGTGGAGCCGCTGAAGAAAATCCGGGCGCTGGGTTTCCCGGTGCTGGGCGCCAGTTGGAAAGACCCCGAAAACCCCGAACGCCTCGCCAAAGCAGTGGCGGCGGTGGGCGGCGGCATGATTCAGACGCGCTGGCACGGCTATTTCGGCAACCCGTCGGTCTGGGACGGTCAGGCCGAGCAGGGCGTGGCCTACGTGCGGGCCGCCAACGCCTTCTGGAATCCGCAGGCCCCGACGCTGAAAAACGCCCCTGCCCTTTACCGTGACCTCTACCAACCCGGCAGCTTTCTGCCCGTCGCCGGGCAAACGGTCAGCCTGAAGCCCGTCGCCAACCGCACTTTGGCCGACAAGGGCGGCGAGGGCTGGATCGGCAAGGGGCCGGACACCGACCTCACCGCACTGGGGCAGGGCGTGAAGCGGCTGGGCAGCTACACCTTCGACCTTTCCGGCGCGGTGATGACGCGGGGCGAGCGGGCCGCCGTGTCCGAACTGCCTGAGCGCGTCACCCTGCCGCTGGGCGGGCGCAAGGCGGCGGCGCTGGCTTTCCTGCACGCGACGGGCTGGCCCGGCAATGACCGCGTGCTGGTCGGGCGCTATGAGATCAAGTACGCGGACGGCAGCCGGGTCACGCAGCCGCTGGAATACGGGCGGCACATCCGCGCCTGGACCGAGCCGCTGGGCGTGCCGGGGGCCAGCAATTTCAGCATGGTCGCCGCGCCCGCCTGGGCCGGGCAGACCCGCGACGGCATGGATGTGGGCCTGAGTGTGCTGGAGTGGACCAACCCCAAACCGGGCGTGGGCATCGAATCCGTCACCCTGGTCAGCGAGGGACGGGGAGCCAACCCGATTCTGCTGGGCCTGACGCTGCTGGGCGGGCAGTAAGGACGTGACGGCTGCGCCCCCACCCACTCCCTGGCACCTACGCGGCAGCGGTCTGGTCGCGCTGTACGGCCCCTCGCCAGCAGCGCCCAGGGGTGGGGCACTAATGCTGGTGCGCTACGCCGACTCGCCTGTCGGCCCCTACGACGAACTGCTGTGGCTGGAACCCATCAAGACACGGCAGGGCTGGCAACCTCGTGTGCAGCAGATCGTGGTCAGTTCGGCGGCAAGTGTGGCGGGCGGACGGCGCAACTGGGCCATCCCCAAGACACTGGCCCGCTTCGACTGGTCGGCGGGGCGGGTGGAGGTCGGCGGCGTGGGGCTGGCGTTCAGCGGCGTGCAGGGCGCGGGCGTGCCCGTTTCGCTGCGGCTGTTGCCCCGGCTGGCCCGCACCCTCAGTCAGCGCGGGGCAGCGGGCGAGGAACTCTGCACCACCATCGGCGGCAGCGGACGCCTGCGCCGGGCACACCTGCGGGTCGAGGCGGCCCCTGGTTGGCCTGCACTGCTGACCCGGCAGAAGCCACTGCTGGTGCTGGGCGTGCCGGAGTTCCGCCTGACCTTTCCACCCGCGCACGTTCGCTGAAGGTGCGGCATAGTGTGCGCCGTGCCAAGTGGACGGGTTCACAACCTCATCAACCTCGCCGCCTTCGCCGTGCTGGGCGGGGCCGCCCTAATTCTGGAACGCCAGCGCCTGTGGCCTGACCCGACTTTTTCGCTGACCCCCGCCATGATGCTCAATTTCACCTGGGCGTTCATGGCGGGGACTTTTCTGCTTTCGCCCGACCTCGACCTTTCCGAAGGACGGGTGGACAGCAAGCGCCGCTGGGGGCCGCTGGGCTTTTTATGGGTGCCCTACGGCAAGATGTTCAGCCACCGGGGCCTGTCGCACACCTGGCTGGTGGGGCCGCTGACCCGGCTGATTTACCTCGCCCTCATCGCGGCGCTGGTCTGGACGGTGGTCAAATACGCCTGGCCGCAACTGGGCCTGGGCTGGCCGCGACTGCCGCAGCCGTTTCCGTACAAGGTCGCGCTGCCCATCGCTGCCGGGTACTACGTCAGCCAGTGGCTGCACTTGGTAGCGGACGGCATTTCTCCCGACCACGGGTTGCGCCACGCCCGGCGTAAGGTGCGGCGGCGGCGGTAAGGGTGGTTGCTGGGAAAGGGGGTTTTTAGGGCTGGGGCCTCAGCTTTTGGCCCCAACCCCAAACCCCTATCCCCAGGGGGGACAGGGGCTTTTACGCTGGCGCTGTGCAAATGGCGGTTATTTCGCTGGCCTGACAGTATTTCTCAGTTGCACGGGGTCCGGAGGTTAATGTTTTCCGGTTCATGTGCGGCCCGTGCGCTTCGCGCCCGACGGCCTTCTGAATTCTGCGTTTCACTGTTTTTTTGGGAGGCGGTGAGGGGGCGTCCAGACTGACTGCCTTTGCCAAGAAGTGTCGAAATGCCCGCCATTTCTGTGCAGCATGGCTTTACGCATGAAAACCCCTCCAACGCCGTCCTAGCGCGGAGGGGCCTTTTTCCATCAACGAGGAACGATCAGCGAAGCGGAACCATCAACGTCACTTCTGCCCGCTTTGCTCCCATTCGGCGCGGCCCGCTTCGTCGAGTGCCCCAAAGTCTTCGTCGGAGAGGTTCAGGGCAGCGGCAGCCACGTTTTCTTCGAGGTGCTTCACCTTACTCGTGCCGGGAATCGGCAGCATCACCGGACTGCGCCGCAGCACCCAGGCCAGCGCCACCTGCGCCGGGGTCGCGCCCAGACGGGTGGCTGTTTCGCTCAGCACGCTGCCTTCGGCGGCCAGTTTGCCCGACGCCAACGGATACCAGGGCAAAAAGCCGATGCCTTCGCGCTCGCAGTAGTCCAGCACGGCCTCGGACTTGCGATTGGTCAGGTTGTAGAGGTTTTGCACGGTGGCGACGGGGAACACCTGCCGAGCGGCATCGATTTCTTCCACGTTGACCTCCGACAGCCCCGCAAAGCGAATCACGCCGTCGTCAATCAGTTGTTTGACGGCCCCGAACTGCTCGTCACGTGGCACGTTGCGGTCAATCCGGTGGAGCTGCCACAGGTCAATGCGCTCGACCCCCAGGCGGCGGCGCGAGATGTGGGCCTGCTGAATGAGGTACTCGGGCCGCCCGCACGGAGGCCAGACGTTGGGGCCGGTGCGGGTCAGGCCGCCCTTGGTCGCCACGACCAGCCCTTCGTAGGGGTGCAGGGCTTCGCGAATCAGTTCCTCGCTGACGGCAGGGCCATAGGAGTCGGCGGTGTCGATGAGGTTGACGCCCAGCCCCGGCAGCGCCCGCAGCGTCGCCAGCGAGCCTTCGCGGTCGGCGGGGTCGCCCCACACGCCGTCGCCCGTGATTCGCATGGCCCCGAAACCGAGGCGGTTGACCGTCAGTTCGCCGCCAATCTGGAACGTGCCGCTCTGTCCTGCATCTGGAGAAGTCATGCCCACAGCATAGGCCCGCGCCGCACGAATCATGCACGGCAGCCCACAATGGAGCCGTACCAGCCTTTGCAAGTCGGACAGGGACGCTACGCTCTCTCCGTCAAATGCCCTAGGCAAAGGAAACCGCCCTGGCTGTCAGCACAGCGTCCAGGGCGGGGTGGTCGTATCGCTCGGAGCATGGGGACGTGCAGAGGATGAACCCCCTCCGCCCACCCGGTCAGCGGGCCGGTTGCAGTTTGACGCGCCAGGCCCGCGCTGCCGAGGAACGGTCTCCCCCACGCCAGGTTTCCAGGGTGCAGTTCCACAGGTCGGCTTCGGGCTGGCAGGTCAGGTCATAAACCCACTGACTTCCCAGGCTGAGCCGCAATTGGGCGCTGGGCTGCCCGGAACGGCTCAGCATCTGGCCGCGCACCTGATAGCGCCCGGCGTCGACCCAGGCCAGCACAGGCAAGGTGGCTTCGCCGCGCAGGGCCGAGCCGTTGGCGGTCAGCGAGAGGGTAAGCGTGCGGTCGGCCCCCAGAGAGCCCGTCCAGGCCCCCGACAGCGCCGGAGCCGCCAGAGCCGCAGGCGAGGTCAGGCCCAGGGCGACCAACGTACCGAAACCGAGTGAGGGAAACCGTCGTTTCATACCCTCTATTCTCGTGTCAGAGGGTAAAGCTTCTTATCTGCTCAGCTGACCCAACGTTCATGATTCGGGCGGCTGGCAGAATGCGTTTGACCAGGCCGCTCAGCACCGTTCCCGGCCCGAACTCGATAAACACGTCTACCCCCAGTTCAGCCAGGGTCCGTACCGTCTCGACCCACCGGACACTGCCCGTTATCTGCCGTCCCAGGAGGTCGGCGGTATGTTTGGGGTCGTCATTCAGTTCGGCGGTCACGTTGGCGATGACGGGGAAGGCGTAAGGCCCATACGCCGCCGCGTGCAGGTCGGGCGCGAGGCCAGCGGCGGCAGGTTCCATCAGGGCACAGTGAAAGGGGGCCGACACCTTGAGCGGAATGACCTTGAGGCCCCGCGCCTTGAGTTCGGTGCTGGCGGCGTCCACGGCGGCCTTTTCGCCCGAGATGACGGTCTGGGTCGGCGCGTTGAAGTTGGCGGGCTGCACCACGCCCCGGCTGCCCGCGCAGACTTCGGCCACCACCGCCGGGTCGCCCATCACCGCACTCATGGCCCCCACGCCTTCGGGGACGGCCTGCTGCATCAGTTCGCCCCGCTTGCGCGTCAGCCTCAGGGCGTCTTCCAACTGCAGAACACCCGCCGCGACCAGCGCGGAATATTCGCCCAGCGAGTGCCCCGCCGCCACCATCGGGGTCAGGCCCGTGTGGGCTTGCCAGGCGCGATAAGCCGCCACCGACGCCGCGACCAGGGCGGGTTGCTGGTTGGCGGTGAGGGTCAGTTCGTCGAAGGGGCCGACTTCGACCAGTTGCCGCAGGCCCGGCAGTGTGCGTTCCTTGGCCGCGTACACCTCCTCGGCGTGGGGAAATTCGGCGGCGAGGTCTACGCCCATCCCGACGGCATGCGAGCCTTGACCGGGGAAAAGGGCAGCGATTTTGATGTCGTTGTGTGTGGTTTGGGGCATGAGGGTTCCTTTGTAAGTGGAGGGCCAGGAGCGGAGGGCGCAGAGCGAATGGCAAGAGCTATCTACTATCTGCTATCTGCCATCTGCTCTCGGCCTCATTTGACCCCGCCCCACCATTTCAGAGTGCAGGCCGCCCAGCTCAGGCCACCACCAAAGACGACCATCAGGAGTTGCTGACCGTCTTTGATGCGTCCATCGTTCACCGCCTCGTAAAGCGCCAGCGGCACCGTACCCGCGCTGGTGTTGCCGTAGCGGTCGAGGTTGATGACGGTCTTTTCCATCGGAATGCCGAAGCGTTGGGTGGCGGCTTCGATGATGCGGATGTTGGCCTGGTGCGGAATCAGCCAGTCCACGTCATCGTTGCTGAGGCCCGTTTTCTGGAGCACTTCGGTGCCCGAGTCGCCCAGCACCCGCACGGCGAATTTGAAGACCTCGCGCCCGTTCATGATGGGAATGTCGCGCATCTCCTGCCCATCGGGAAAGGTGTTCGCCAGATTGGAAATGTAGAGCGCTGGCCCGCCTGCCGAGTCCGCGCCCAGCACGAAGTCCTGAAAGCCGTAGCCTTCCGGCACTTCGCCCACCACCGCGCAGCCGCAGCCGTCGCCGAACAGGATGGCGGTGTTGGGGTCGTTCTGGTCGAGGGCTTTGCTGAGAACTTCGCCGCCCAGCACCAGCACTTTGCGCGCCCCGCCGCCCAAAATCATGCCGCGGGCCATGCTCAGGCCGTACACGAAGCCGCTGCACGCGGTGGACAGGTCGTACGCGCCGACCCCCTTCAGGCCGATTTCGCCCGCCACCAGCGCCGCCGTGCTGGGAAACATGGCGTCGGGGGTACAAGTCGCGTAAATCACAAGGTCAACGTCCTTCAGGGCGTCGGGGTCGCGGCGCAGCATGTCCTGCACGGCCTTGACGCCGATGGTACTGGCAAACTCGCCTTCTGCCGAAAAACGGCGCTCGCGGATGCCGCTGCGCGACTCTATCCAGCCCGCTTCCAGGCCCATACGCGACTCGAAATCTGCGTTGTAAACGATTTTTTCCGGCACATACATGCCGATAGCCGTAATGCCGATGCTTTTACCTGTCATTGTGTGAAGGCTAGCACCTGACGGCGAAGGGACTGGAAAAGTTGAATCGGGTTCAACTGCGAGGATGCTGAGCCTGTCCGCCCTCCCCGCCCCACCATTTCAGCGCCGCGGCCCCCCAGCTCAGCCCGCCGCCAAAGCCCGCCAGCAGCAACTGGTCGCCATCTTTGAACCGCCCCTGTGCTTCGGCCTCGGCCAGAGCCAGCGGAATGCTCGCCGCGCTGGTGTTGCCGTAGCGGTCGAGGTTGGTCACGGCGCGCTCAAGCGGCAGGCCGAAGCGCTGACAGGCGGCTTCAATGATGCGGATGTTGGCCTGATGGGGAACCAACCAGTCGATGTCGGCGGTGGACATGCCCGCCTGCCGCATCGCTTGCTCGGCGCTGTCGCCCAGCGTTCGCACCGCGAATTTGAAGACCTCGCGCCCGTTCTGGGTGAGGTGCGGCCCCATCTCGGTGCCTTCGGGGAGGCGCAGGGCCGCGCCGCGCAGGTAGAGGTGCGGCCCGCCCGCCGAGTCCGCCCCCAGCACAAAGGACTGAAAACCGTAACCCTCGGGCACTTCGCCCAACACCACGCAGCCCGCGCCGTCACCGAACAGGATGGCGGTGTTGCGGTCGTTCTGGTCGACTGCGCCGCTCATCACCTCGCTGCCCACAATCAGCGCCCGCCTCGCCAGCCCTGCCCGAATCATGCCGTAGCCCACGCTCAGGGCGTATAGAAAGCCGCTGCACGCCACGCTCACGTCGAAGGCGGCGGCTCCGCGCAAGTTCACGCCGCCCGCAATCAGCGCCGCCGTGCTGGGAAACATGGCGTCGGGGCTGCTGGTCGCGCAGATGACCAGATTCACGCCGTCCAGTGCGTCTGGAAAGCGTTCCTGCAAGTTCTTGACCGCGCTGATGCCCAGGCTGCTGCTGCTTTCGCCCTGCGCCGCGTGCCTGCGCTCCCTGATCCCGGTGCGACTGGTAATCCATTCGTCGGTGGTGTCCAGCCGCGCGGCGTAGTGGGCGTTCGTCACGACTTCGGCAGGGGCGTAGGCTCCCACCGCAAGAATGCCGATGGCAGCGTCGGAAAGGGCGGTCATGCCCGAACGCTAACACTCTTTGCCGAGGCACACAAATTATCTTTGAACCCGGTTCAGCCGCGCCCCACCGCTTATTTGGGAGTGGGCGCGAAGGTGACCATCACCTCGTTCGTCTCACTCAGAAAGACGATGTCGGCCAGCAGCCCCCGCGCCGCCAGGTCCACCAGCAAGGCGTAAGAACCGAAGTCGTAACGCAGGTCAGCCACTTCCGGGCGGGTGTAGTGGCTCAGCAGCGTGCGGTAAGCGTCCTCGGCACTCTCAGCACTCAGTTGCCCGCAGACGGCGTTGGCGTGCATCAGGTAGACGATTTCGGGGCGGCAGCCCTTGCTCCACTTGACTTCGACACCCCGCACCAGCGTCTGCGCGAGCTTGGCGGCGTCTTTGACGGGAGCGGCAGCCGGAGGACGCTGCGCCGCCGGGAGGGTGAGCGGCTGCGACAGCAGTTCACGGATGCTGCGCTCGGCGTCGGGCGACTCACCGATATTCCAGTTGCGCCAGACCATCGGCGTGGTCAGCGCCAGCCGCGCCCGCAACTGGGGCGATGCCTGAAGCTGCGTCACGGTGAACTGCCGCGCCTGAACGGGTGTTTTCAGCGAGGTCACGCGGTCTTGCAGTTGGGTCACGGCCCGCTCGTACTCCTGGGCGATCCCCTTCTTCTGCGCCGGAGTCAGCCCCAGCGCGGAGCAGGACAGCAGCAGCGCCGTCCCCCAGACCAGCTTTCTTTTGGGCATGCTGCCACTCTACCGAAACATCGGTACCGCGAACACAAAGAGAGAGGATGGGAACCCGCCCGAAAGCAGATTCCCACCCTTGTTCACCTTCGACCCTTACAGGTCAGGCTGAATTATTCAGACTTTTCTTCGGTCTGCTGGGCCACCTTCTCGCCTTCTTGGGCGTCGGCTTGCTCGGCGCTCTTGCTGTCGCCGCCGAGTTGGGCCAGGGCCTGTTGCAGCCCCTTCTCGCGCAGCAGGCTGATGTAGTACGAGTGCAGGCCGTTCTGACCGAGTTGCTGCACCAGCTGCTGGGCGCTCATGCCGTTGGCCTGGGCCAGGTTCATCAGGGTCTGGTTGAATTCGGCGTCGCTGACCTGCACGCCCATTTCTTCGGCCAGTTGCTCCAGCGCGAGGTCACGACGCACGCGGATTTCGGCGTTCTTGGCGAGGTCGGCCTGGAATTCTTCCAGCTTGCCCTGCTCGCGCATGAAGGCTTCGTATTCCTTCCACTGCACGCCCTGGCGGCCCAGGTCGTCCTGAATTTCAGCCATCATGCCTTCGCGGCGGCGGTCGATGAGGGCCTGGGGAATTTCGACGGTCATGCCCTCCACGAGGTGGTTCACGAACTCGTCGCGGCGCAGGTTGTCGCCTTCGAGCTTGGCGCGGCGCTCCAGCTCACCACGCAGGTCGCTGCGGAGCTTGTCCATCGACTCGTAGTTCAGGCTGCTGGCGAACTCGTCGTTCAGGTCCTGCAGCTTCTTGCTCTTGACTTCCTGCACCTTCACACGCACGGTGTGCTCGGGGTGCTCGTGGTCGCCGTGCTGGTGGGCAGGCACGGTGATTTCGACCACATCGCCCGCGCTCTTGCCCAGCAGGGCGTCACGAACATGACCCTCGGCCATGTCGAGGTAGATGGGGTAGGTGCCGCCTTCTTCGCTGTCACCCTCGCCCAGTTCCTGGATGGTGACCTGATCGGCGGCCTCGATGGGACGCTCGGCGGCCTCGAAGGTCGCGTTGCGCTCGCGCAGGTCGTTCAGGGTCTGCTCCAGCACTTCGTCGGTGATTTCGGGGGCCTGGGCGGTCACCTGGGCCTGCTTCCAGTCGCCGAGCTTGACTTCGGGGTAGGTTTCGCCCTTGACGGTGAACTCGAAGCTCTCGCCGCTCTTGACGTCCTGGGGGTCGATGGTGGCGTCGACAAGGTTGAGCTTGAGGTCGCGCAGGCCCTGCGAGTAGTGGGTTTCGAGCAGGCGGTCACGCACCTGCGCTTCGACGTAGCCCTTGCCCACGCGGTTCTCGATGACCTTGCGGGGAGCCTTGCCGGGGCGGAAGCCGGGGACGCGCACGTCACGGGCGAGGCCTGCCCACACCTGTTCGTAAGCCTTGTTCACTTCGGCGGCGGGCACCGACACCTTGAACTCGACCTTGTTGCCTTCCTTGCTAATCAGCTCTGCCATGAGTCTCCCATCTCGCCACTGCCCAGCATCGGGACAGCGGCCGTCCTTATCAGATTGTGTTGCCGCCCATTGCCGGGCAGTTTGCTCAGTGAATCTCGTCCAGTGAACCGACTGCGGGCAGGCGACAAGCCAACGGGCATGATACGGCTTTCGGGCGTGAAAATGCGAGGGGAGCCGGGCGTCTACACCCGCACGGCCCCCTTATCCTGGGCACCATGCCTGTTCCTTCCACCACCCCCGACTGGGCCTTTGAACGTCAGCACTGGCGGCGCGGCTACTTCCGGGTGGCGGGCGTAGACGAAGCGGGGCGCGGCGCGTGGGCTGGCCCGGTCACGGTAGCGGCGGTGATTTTGCCCGGCACGGCGCAGGATTACCCTTTCCACGATTCCAAGCAACTGAGCGCCGCGCAGCGCGAGGAGTACGCCGCCGAGGTGCGCCGGGTGGCGGTGGCCTGGGCCGTGGAACACGCTTGGCCGGGGGAAATTGACCGCCTCAACATCCTGGGCGCGACCCACGCCGCCGCTGCCCGCGCTCTGGCCCGCCTCGACCCCGCGCCGCAAGCCCTGGTGACGGATTACCTCAAGTTCCGCACCGACTTGCCCATCCTCGCCCCGCCCAAAGCCGACGCTCTGAGCTACAGCGTGGCCGCTGCCAGCCTCCTCGCCAAGACCGAGCGTGACCGGGTCATGACCGAACTGGACGCGCAGTTTCCCGGCTACGGCTTTGCGTCCCACAAGGGCTACGGCGCACCGCAGCACCGCGCCGCCCTGCACGAACTGGGCGTCAGCGAGCAGCACCGCCGCAGCTACGCCCCGATTCGGGCACTGGTGGAGGGGCCGGAGCGTTTGCTCTAGTCTGCCCCCCATGAGTGAACGTGTGCTGGCTGGTCAGGTGGCGGACATGCCCGCTGGATTTCATGGAGAAGTGGTGGTCGGCGGCGTGAGCGTGGTCGTCATCAACCACGAGGGCCAGTTCTATGCGCTGCGGAACAACTGCACCCACAAGGACTTTCCGCTGCTAGGCGGCGACGTGAGTGACGGCAAAATCACCTGCGAGAAGCACGGCGGCAAATTTGAATTGACGACAGGAAAAGCGCGGGCGCTGCCTGCCGTCAAAGCGGTCAAGATTTACAGGGCTGAGGTGGAAGACGGGGCGGTGTACGTCTCAGAGCTTTAGGGCTTGGGGAGGAAGATGCCGGATTTGAGATGACGCAGGTCAACACCTGTGACTTTGACAAGCATGGCAGGAATTTTGCCGCCGTTAGGAGAAGCGCTGAGGGAGCGGACATCTTTCACGAACCCGAGTTTTTGATGTTCAGGCCAATGGTGGAGGGTAGCCTTTCCGTCAGCACCAACTGGGGCAAGGTCAGCAAAATATGTCTCTGCGTCTTTCTTGGTGAGCAGCATGACCACCTCGCCTGCGGGTAGTCCCGTTTTCACCGTCACTTGGGGCCAAGTGTTCACATCAGAAAAACGCCAATTGACCCCTGCATAGCTGGCGCTCCAGCCCTGGCTTAAGTCTGGTGAGGTGAGCGCACCAAGCAGGGTTGGCATAATCTGGTGGTAAAAGTCCATTCCTGCAACGGGCTGTGATTGGGTGCCGAGGCGCAACTTGAGCGGCCCGAAGGACAGCAGCGGATTGTCATAGCCTGAGAGCTTGAGTTCTGGCGTCAGCGGCTCCCGAATCGTGCTGATGATGAGCATTTGAGCGGGGACATAGCCCTGCCCACCAGCTTTGAATCGGGGCATGAGGACGCGCCACCGACCGTCGGGAAAAGTGACGTGCAAGGTGCCGTCAGGCTTGAAGCTGGTCTTGAGGCCCGCCGATTCATAGGCTTTTTGGATATCGTTCAGACCGATGAATGCCCCCTGATACAACGCTTTCCGCTGGGGCGCATAGCAAATTTTTCCGTCCTGGCGACTAAGAACAACGAAATCTCTGCCAAGAACTTTAGTCTCTTGCACACAGAATTTTTCGGTTTCCAGGGGTTTTTGGGAGAGCGCGGGCACTTCTACGGTCACGGCGCGGAGATTTCCACCTCCCGCCAGCGCGTACAGGCCAGCCGTCACGAGAAGGGCGGCAATTCCGCCGATGGACAAAATCTTGGGCATGTTATGCACTCCGTTCATTCCGGCACTGACCCGCAGGGGTGGCCCCAGTTCGGCCAGTGCCTGAGCGAGGGCTTGTTCGGGGGCCGCGCCTTGCCATTCGAGTTGCTCGGCGCGGCAGTAGACGTGTTCTTCCAGTTCGTCCCAGACTTCCTGACGCTTGGCGGGCGGCAGCCCAGCCGTGGCGCGGCGCAAGTACTGTTCCAGCGCGGGGGGCGTGGCAGTCACGGCGGTCATGTCAGGCCCCGCTGAGGCGGTGAACGGCCTGGGTAAAGGTCTGGAATTCCTCGCGCTTGTGCGCCAGCCGTTGCCGCCCCAGGTCGGTGATGGCGTAATACTTGCGCGGCTTGCCGTTGCGCCCCGCTTCGCCGAATTGCGCGGCGAGCAGCCCGTCTACCTCCAGGCGATGCAGCGCGGGGTACAGGCTGCCTTCCTTGAAATCGAAGTAGCCGTTCGTGCGCTCCTTGGCCTCCTGAATGATGGCAAAGCCGTACAGGGGCCGCCGTTCCAGAATGGTCAGGAGAATCAGGTCAAGGTTTCCGCGCAGTAGGTCAGGGTTCATCAGAGAACGGCTCCTTCGGGCCTCGGCCTGAAAGCGTCCCGACAGGTTGCGGCCCCACATAGCTATGTCTGTCTACATAGTCTGCCTAAGTTATCCGGATGTCAAGCTCAGTCTGCCTAGGCTTTGGGGGGTGCACTACCCTGAAGGAATGAGCAACGCGACCCCCGGCCCCAGAGCGCAGGCGTATCTGGATTACCTGGCGGAAGAAGGCTACCGTCCCAGCTTCGACAACGACGGCGACGTAGAATTCCGGGCCGAGGGCTTTTACCTGTGCTGCTTTGCCAACGAGGACGATCCCCACTATCTGTACGTCACCGCCCCGCACGTCTGGTCGCTGAGTGGCGAACCCGACACCGAGCGCGAACGGGCGCTGGAACTCGCGGCGCGGATGCAGATACAGTACAAGGGCCTGAAAGTGGTGGTGCTGAGCGAGTCGGTGTGGGTCAGCTATCAGGGGTTTTTGCCCGATGAGGACGGCTTCAAGGCCGTGATGCCCCGCGTGATTGACCTGCTGCTGACGGGCGTGCGCGACTTTCACCGGGGAATGCGTGAGGAAGGCGGGAGCGACGAACCCAGCGGAGTGCAGGCGTGAGCCCCTCCCCCGCTGCCCTGCCCGCGCTGCTGTCGCTGACCGCCGCCGACGCGCTTGGAGCCGCCACCGAGTTCAAGACGCCCGCCGCCATTCGCGCCCGCTACGGCACGAGCTTCACGCAGTATCAGGAAGGCAGCGTCTTCGGTTTTGCCCCCGGCGAGGCCACCGACGACAGCCAGATGGTGGCGGCGACCCTGCTCGGCTACCAGAAAGGGGGCGGCTTGCACGGTGTTCTGGCGGGCCTGCGTGACTGGCTGATGACCGCGCCCCCCGACGTGGGCGGTCTGACCCGCTCTGCGCTGCGCTTTGGAACGCTGGATGGCGGCGTGCGGGCCTGGGCACAAAGCGGGCACCAGTCGGCAGGTAACGGCGGCCTGATGCGAATCGCGGCGGTGTGGCTGCGCGGCTTTCGGGGCGCAGAATTGGCCCGCGAGAGTGCGGCGGTCACGGCGCTGACCCACGCCGACCCGCGCTGCGTGTTCGCGTCGGTGTTTTTTACGGCCTTTCTGGAAGAACTGGACGGGGGCCGCGCCTACGCCCAAGCCGCCGAAACCGCGCTGAAAGTCATGGACGCCGCCGACGCCCGCGCCTGGCTACTGGACGCAGGCGTGTTCGGGGTGGACACCCGCGCCGCCTTCGACGCCTTCAAGGGAGCCGAGTGGCAGGCCAAAGCCGACGTTCGCGCCCGCGTTCGCGCTGGCCTGGGCGGGCATATCACCTCGCAGTCAGGCTACGTGCTGGACACGTTGGAAGCGGCGCTGGCCCATGCCCAGGCGGACACTTGGCTGGGCTGTGTAGAACCCGCCGTGCTGCTGGGCGACGACTCGGACACGGTGGCCTGCGTGGTGGGCGCGATTTGCGGGGCGCGGGGGCTGAGCGTGCCGGAGTACCTATTACCTGCGCTGCGGCTGGGGCATAGCTGGGCGGGGTGGGAGCGGGAGTGGAACTGCGTGGGGCATTTTCCGGCGCTGCTGGCATGACCGAGGCCGAATTCCTCGCCCTGGTCAGGCAAAATCCGGTCAACGCCGCGCTGCTGGGCCGCCTGCCCCAGCTCGAAGCCTTCGCGCCCCAGGTCATGCTGGTGGCGGGGTCGCTGTTCGGCACGGTCTGGAACGCACAAGCGGGCAATGCGCCCACCGACCACATCAAGGACTATGACCTGTTCTATTGGGACGCCGACCTCAGCTACGAGGCCAAGGATGCGGTCATCCAGCAGGCGTCAGAACTTTTTGCCGACCTGAACGCCCCCATTGAACTTCGTAATCAGGCCCGCGTCCATTTGTGGTTTAACCCCAAGCACGGCTTGAGCCGCCCCCCGCTGCGTTCGGCCCGCGAAGGCATAGACCAGTTTCTGGTGGAATGCACCTGCCTGGGCATAGATGCACGCGGCAAGGTCTACGCACCTTACGGCTTGGACGACATGGCGGCAGGCGTGCTGAAACTCAATGCCCTCAACCATTCGCCCAGCCTGTATGCCGCCAAAGTCGCCAGTTATCGGGCGCGGTGGCCCTGGCTGAGTGATACTGAGCAAGTGTCGCCCAGTCAACGGCAGGGCGGGGGACCTGCCCGCTAGACTTCTCCCATGTCTGAAAAAATCGTGATTGTGTCCGCCAAGCGCACGCCCCTCGGCAGCTTCATGGGCAGCCTGAAAGACGTTTCCGCCGTAGACCTCGGCATCACCGCCGCCAAAGCCGCGCTGGACGGCGTGAGCGATGAAGTCAAGGGCGACGTGGCCGACGTGATCGTGGGCTGCGTGCTGCAAGCCGGGCAGGGCATGGGCGTGGCCCGCCAGATCGGACGCGGCGCGGGCCTGCCCAACTCGGTGCCCGCCCAGACCATCAACCGCTTGTGCGGCAGCGGCCTGCAAGCTGTGGTCAGCGCCATTCAGGGCATCCGGGCAGGCGACGGACAGGTGTACCTGGCGGGCGGAACGGAATCCATGAGCCGCGCCCCTTATCTGCTGCCCCGCGCCCGCGAGGGCTACCGCCTAGGGCATGGCGAGCTGCTGGACTCCATTCTGGCCGACGGCCTGACCGACGTGTTTGGCAAGTACCACATGGGCATGACCGCCGAGAATCTGGCGGAGAAGTACAGCATTTCCCGCGAGGAACAGGACGCCTTCGCACTGGAATCGCAAAACCGCGCCGCCGCCGCGCTGGAAGGCGGTTTCTTTGCCGACGAAGTGGTGCCCGTCGAAGTCCCCAGCCGCAAGAGGCCGGTCAGCTTCGACAAGGACGAGTACCCCCGCGCCACCACCGCCGAGGCGCTCGCCAAACTCAAGCCCGCTTTCAAGAGGGACGGCGGCACCGTGACGGCGGGCAACGCCAGCGGCATCAACGACGGGGCCGCCATGCTGCTGGTCGCCACCGAGAGTTACGCCCAGGAGCGCGGCCTGCCGATTCTGGCGGAGATCAAGGGCTACGCGAATGTAGGTGTAGACCCCGAAATCATGGGCATCGGCCCCGCCTACGCCGTGCCGCTGGCGCTGAAAAAAGCGGGCCTGAGCGTGAGCGACGTGGACCTCTTTGAACTCAACGAAGCCTTCGCCGCGCAGAGCATCGCCGTGCTGCGCGACCTCGGCACGCAGGGCAGCGAGGTTGACCCCGCCAAAGTCAACATCACGGGCGGCGCGATTGCGCTGGGCCACCCCATCGGCGCGAGCGGTGCGCGGGTGCTGACCACGCTGGTACATGGGCTGCGGCGCACCGGCAAGGAAACGGGCGTCGCCAGCCTGTGCATCGGCGGCGGCATGGGCATCGCGCTGGTGCTGCAAGCCCGCTGAGCGCGGAGGGTTGAGGGGGAAGGGTGGAGAGCCAACGCCTCCGTGCCCTTCCCCCTCCCCTGTTCACCCTCTACCCTGCCTCCATGTCTGATGCTGTCACCGACCTCTTTACCGCCATTCACGCCAGCAACGTGGAGGGCGTGCGCCTGCTGATCGAGGCCGAGCCGGAGTTGCTGCATTCGCGCAGTCCCAGCGGGCTTTCTCCCATCCTGTTTGCCGCCTATTACCACCGCCCGTATGTGCTGGACGTACTGCTGGCGGCAGGGCCGGAACTGGACGTGTTCGAGGCGGCGGCGACAGGCCAACCTCTGCCCGATGGGGCCGACCTTCACACGCCCAACGGGGACGGCTTTACGCCCCTGCACCTCGCCGCCTTGTTCGGACGTTCGGACACTGTCGGGGGGCTGCTGGAACGCGGAGCCGACCTTCACGCGGTCAGCCGCAACCCACAGGCCGCGCAGCCGCTGCACTCGGCACTGGGCGGGCGGCGCTGGGACACGGCCCGGCTGCTGCTGGAGCATGGAGCCGACCCGAATGCCGCGCAGCCCGGCGGCTGGACGCCTCTGCTGCTGGCCGTGCGTGAAGGCGCAGCAGAAACAGTGGCCGAACTGCTGGCACGCGGCGCCGACCCCCACGCCCGCACCGACGACGGCGAAGGAGCGGCAGACCTCGCCCGCGAAAACGGGCACGAGGCGTTGCTGCGGCAGTTTCCGGTGCTGCTGGCACCCGTCTGAACCCAGCCCGCACCCAGGCGGAGGTCAAGGAACCGAGAAGGCACCCCCGGCGTCCGGACGCCAGAATGCTTCCATGAGCGAACTCAATAAGCCGAATGTCGTGACTACGCCCGACGCCGGAGCTGACCACGCCCGCGACGTACACCAGCCGCACTACACCACCACGCCCCCCGAGAGCCGCGTCAGCAGCTCCAACGAGGGGCTGGGCGCAGCGGTGGCCCCCGAAATGCCCGACCCCGGCGCTGTCACCGAGCCGTTCGACCACCTCGCCACCCGTGACCCCGAGGCGATGGAGCAGCGCCTGCAAGCTCCAGAATTCGCGGGCAGCACCGCTGTCGAAACCGGCATCAACCCGAGCGTGCTGGACGCGGTCGGCCCCGGCGTAGAAGGCAATCTGACGGGAGCCGCCGTCAACCCCGTCGCCAGCGACCTGTTGAGCGGCGACAACAGCGGCTATACCGCGCCCGCCGTCAGCGGCCCACCCCATGTCCGTGAACAGCCCGGCGACCTGCCCCCCGGCGCAAGCACCGAGCTGAAGTCCGAAATCGAGAACCGCTGAGCTAAAAGGAGACAAGGGGACGACACCTGTAGATGGATGTCGTCCCCTTCCTCATGGTGCCGACCCTTCAGCGGCGCCCGAAGCCTCCGCCCCGGCCCGGATCACGCCCGCTGTCGCTGCGGGGTGTCTCGGGGCGGGCGGGTGCTGTGGGGGCTGCCGGAGCCGCCGCGCCGCGCCCGTAGTCGCCACCGCGTCCGGTGCCCGCGCTTCCTCCGCCCACCGCGCCGCCGTAAGCCGGAATCGGAGCCGCTGCCGGGGCTGAACCGGCGCCGCCGAGTCCCGCCGAGGGGTCGTTGGCGAGGCGGGCGAATTCCTTGGGATCCACGGCGCGTTCCAGTCCCTTGTCGTAGGTGATCTGGTGCCTGCGAAACAGCCCGGCGAGGTAGGCGTCCATCGTGACCATGCCCTCGCGTGCGCCAGTCTGCATCACGCTGGTGATCTGGAAGGTCTTGCCCTCACGAATCAGGGCGCGAACCGCCGGGTTGGCAATCAGGATTTCGTAGGCCAGGACACGCCCCTGACCGTCGGCGCGGGGCAGAAGCTGCTGGGTCATGACCGCCACGAGGTTGTTGGCGAGCTGCACGCGAATCTGCTCCTGCTGCTCTTCCGGAAACACGTCCACGATACGGTCGATGGACTCGGGGGCCGAGTTGGTGTGCAGCGTGCCCATCACGAGGTGCCCGGTTTCGGCAGCGGTCACGGCAGCCTTGATGGTCTCGTAGTCACGCATTTCGCCCACCAGAATCACGTCGGGGGCCTGCCTGAGCGCGGCCCGCAGCGCGTCGTTGAAGCTGAGGGTATCGGCCCCCACCTCGCGCTGGTTGATGATGCTGGCCTTGTTGGGGTGCATGAACTCGATGGGGTCTTCGATGGTCAGGATGTGGACTTTTTTGGTCTGATTGATGTGGTCAATCATGGAGGCGAGCGTGGTGGACTTGCCCGACCCCGTCGGCCCGGTCACCAGCACGAGGCCACGCGGCGCGCCCGCGATGTCGATGACGGTCTGCGGCAACCCCATCTCGGCAATGGTCTTGACGGTGGTCGGAATCAAGCGCATCACGCCGCCCACGTTGCCGCGCTGCATGAAGGCATTGACGCGGAAGCGGGCCTTGTCGCCCAGCGCAAACGAAAAGTCGAGTTCGCGCTTTTCCTCGAAGGTGCGCTGCTGGCGCTCGTTCATCATCGAGTACATCAGTTTGCGGGTATCGGTGGCGACCAGTGGCTCGAAGCCCTGCGAGTCGTAAACCCCGGAAAGCTTGAACTGCGGGGGCAACCCCGCCGCCAGGATGATGTCGGACGCGCCCTTGTCGGCGGCGATACGCAGGATGTCGGTGATGTCGATGCCGGAAGTCATGGTCATGGATTACCTCGGAAGAGACGTAGGAAAGAGGAAAGGAAACGTGCAGGCGCTCAGCTCGCGGTGACTGCCAGCACTTCTTCAAGGGTGGTCAGCCCCTGGAGGGCTTTTTCGATGCCGTCTTGCCGCAGGGTTCGCATACCGCTTTCGGTCACGGCCACCTCGCGCAGTTCGGACGCGGGCCGCCCGGCCCCGATGGCGCGGCGCAGGTGGTCGTCCATCACCATCAGTTCGTGAATCCCCATGCGGCCCTTGTAGCCGGTGCCGCCGCAGCGGGGACAGCCTGCCCCACGCATCAGGGTCGCCCCGCGAATGTCGCGCTCGCTGATGCCCAGTCGCCGCAGCACTTCGGGGTCGGCGTTGGTGGGCTGCTTGCACTCGCTGCACACCCGGCGCACCAGACGTTGGGCCAGCACGCCCATCACGGCAGCCGAGATGTTGAAGTTCTCGATGCCCATTTCTTCCAGACGGGTCACGGCCCCCGGCGCGTCGTTGGTGTGGAGGGTCGCCAGCACCATGTGACCGGTCAGCGCGGCTTCCACGGCGATTTTGGCGGTTTCTTGGTCACGGATTTCCCCCACGAAGATGATGTCGGGGTCTTGGCGCAAGAAGGCGCGCAGGGCGCGGGCGAAGGTCATGCCAGTGGTGTTGTTCACCTGCGACTGCACGATGCCCGGCACTTCGTATTCGATGGGGTCTTCAATGGTCGTGGTGTTCTTTTCCGGCTTGGCGATGCGCTTGAGGGTGGAAAAGCAGGTAAACGACTTGCCCGAACCCGTCGGCCCGGTCACCAGGAAAATGCCGTTGGGCCGCTCGATGACTTCGGTGTAGCGCGGGTAGTTGTACTCGGAAAAGCCGAGCTGCTCCAGTTCGGGAATGTTGCTGGCCTTTTGCAGCAGACGCATAACGGCCTTTTCGCCGTACACGGTGGGCAAGGTCGAAAGACGCAGGTCGAGGTCGATGCTGCCCTTGCGGAAGCGGATGCGTCCGTCCTGCGGCACGCGGCGCTCGGCGATGTCGAGGTGGCCCATGATTTTGAGGCGGGCCATGATCTGCTGCGCAGCCCCCTTGGGAAAGGTGTTCTGTTCGCGCAGCGCCCCGTCTATGCGGTAGCGCACCTTGACCGCGTCCTCGATGGTTTCGATGTGAATGTCCGACGCCTCCTGCAAGGCCGCCTCGCGGATGATGGAGTCCACGACCTGCACGATGGCGCTCTCATCGGCGACAGAGAGATCGACGCTTTCTTGCGACTGCTGAACCTTGTTGCGCTCGGCGAGTTCCTTGTTGAGCTTGTCGAAACCCTTTTCCCCGAAGTAGCGCTCAATCAGGCGGATGATGTCCTTTTCCGCCATCACCGCAGGCAGGATTTCCTTGCCCGTCAGCAGCTTGAGGTCGTCGAGCGCGAACACGTTGCGCGGGTCTTTCATGGCGACGACCAGCGAGTTGCCCTGCAAGCGCACCGGCACCACCACGTAGCGGCGGGCAGTGGCCTCGGGAATCATCAGGGCGACCTTGGCGTCGGGCGGGTTCTGAACCGGGTCGAGGAACTCGTAACCGAGCTGCGCGGCCAGCGAGCGGGCCAGCATCTCGGGGCTGAGCTTGCCCGACTGCACCAGCGTGTCTTCCAGGCGTCCGCCGCCCGTGTTCTGCTTGGCGAGCGCCGAGTCGATTTCGTCGGGACTGGCGAATCCCAGTTCGCTGATGACCTCGCCCAGCGGCTTGACCTTGCCGCCCCGCGCCTGCACCTGTAGGGCTTCGCGCAACTGCTCGCGCGAGAGGGCTCCGTCGTTGACCAGGGCTTCACCCAGGCGGCCCCGCTGCGGGTAGAACGCTTCGATGAGCGCCTCGATGTCGCGGGGGCGGGTCAGCATCATCTGAACCGGGCGGCCAATCAGCGCCTCGATATCGGCGCGTTTGCGCGGGTCACTGGTCAGGACGACCACCCCCTGGTCGGTTTCGTCCACCGGTACAGAGAGCAGGCGCAGGGCGTCGGCGCGGAGCATGCTGCCCAGCACTTCCTCGCCGGGGTGGAAGCCGCTGGGGTTGGGCAAGAAGGTGGTCTGCTCCTGCTCGGCCAGCACTTCGTACAGCTGCTCCTCGGTGATGGCCCGCTGGGCGATCAGGGTGCTGCCCAGGGCCTCGCCCGTCTGCTGCTGCGCGTCCAGCGCGACCTGCAACTGCGCGTCGGTAATGTAGCCGTGTGCGATCAGGCGCTCACCGAGCTTGCCGCCAGTTTTGGCCTCCGACGAGCTGACGGGCGACACGACTTCCAGCCCCAGTTCGGGGTAAAAGGTCGCCAGGGCCCACATGACCTCGCTCCGCAGCGCCTGATACGGCTCAATGTCCAGGCCGCTGTCGTCTTCGAGTGTTTCGATGGCGAAGCTCGACAGCGGGTCGACCAGCGCCACCCGCAGGCGGTCTCCCTCCAAACCGAAGGGCACCGCCTGAAGGTTGAGCGCCGTCTGGGGGCGGATGGCGTGCAGCGCCTCGGGTTCCGGCCGCACCGCCGTCAGGTTGACCAGCGGAATACCCAGCGCTTCCTCGATGGCGCGGGCGATTCGTTTTTCACCGACGGTTCCAGCGTCGATGAGGACATCGGCGAGGCGACCTCCGACCTCGGCGTGCCTTTCCAGCGCCCGCTGCAAGTCGTTGTCGTTGACGTATCCCTGTTCCAGCAAAATCGCGCCGAGGCGACGGTCACCAATCGAAAGAGCCAAGATTCATCCCTCCATACTTTCCGGCACGCGGCCTGCTCCAGCACCAGACGGGAGCGGCCCATGCGGGCTAGGCATTATCGGTTGACAGGTTACGCGGCCGTCTGTCACAACTTTATGCCCGAAGCCGGAATTCGGCCCGAAAACGGCGGCCCAGCGCCGCAAAGTCAGTGTGGCCGCCAGTCGTGCCCGTAGCGGCGCAGCACCCGGCGCTCCAGCATCCGCGCCAGCCGGGTGTGCGGCAGGGCATTGTCAATCAGCGGCTCGACCAGCACCGTATGCATGCCGACCAGATTGCCGCCCAGAATGTCGGTAAAGACCTGGTCGCCCACCATCGCCACCTGATGCGCGGGCAGTCCCAGCGCCGCCACCGCCTTTCGAAAAGCGCGGGGGTTAGGCTTACCCGCCATGCCGACGCCCTCAAAGCCCAGCCGGGGCAGCCAGAAGGCCGCACGTTTGGCAGTGGCGTTGCTGAGCAGATACAGCCGAATGCCCGCCCCGCGCAGGTCGGCGGCCCAGGCGATCATGTCGTCCGCGTCCTCGTAGCTGCGGTAGGGAATCAGGGTGTTGTCGAGGTCGAGCACCAACCCGCGCAGCCCCCGTGCTGCCAGAAATTCGGGGGTAATGTGCGACACATGACCGATCAGGTCGTCGGGACGCAACAGCGGTTTCATGCCTGCGCCTCTGCCGCGTGCGGCAACCCTATGACGGCCCACATGCGCCCGGTTTGCCCGTTGTCGCGGCGATAGGAATAAAACTCGGCCTCGGTAGAGCAGCGCCCACTGACCCAGATGTCCCCCACGCCCGCCCCCTGCAACACGGCGCGGTTGGCCCCGGCAAGGTCGAGGTGAACGCGTCCGTTCATGTCCAGCACGAACTCGCCCAGACCAGCCTGCCTGAACTGCTCCGCGACCTCGGCACCCACCTCGTACTTTTCGCCGCAGATGCCGGGGCCAACGGCGGCCCGAATCCGCTCCGGCACGGCCCCCAGTGCCACCATCGCCTCCACGGTCTTTTGCCCGATGCGGCCCACCGTGCCTTTCCAGCCTGCGTGCGCCGCGCCAATGACGCCCACTTCGGGGTCGGCCAGCAGCAGCGGGTAGCAGTCCGCCGTGCCGATGGCGAGGAGGACGCCCGGTGTCGCCGTCACCAGCGCGTCTCCTATCCAGACGCCGGGAGCCTCGGCCCGCACGACCTCGGTGCCGTGAACCTGTTCCAGACGGGCGAAATCCTGCGCCCCGAAGCCCAGTGCCCCCGCCAGTCGGGCGCGGTTGACGGCGACGGAGGCGGGGTCGTCCTGACGGTCGTCCAGGTTCAGGCCCGCGTATGGCCCTGCCGACACGCCGCCCGCGCGGGTGCTGAAGGCGTGGGGAAAGGGCAGGTTGGGCGCACGCAGCAGGTGGGGGGCCGGGTCAGGAGTCGCAAGGGTCATCGTTCAGAGTGTAGAGGCCGAGTCTGAGCGGTGGACATGACCGAAACGGCAAAAGCACAAATAAATAAACCCGCTCCAAGCACAGCCGCCCCCTCAGGCGTTAGAGTCGCCCGCATGAGTGTGACGATTGACCTTTCCGGTAAGACGGCCCTGGTGATGGGCGTCGCCAACGCCCGCAGCCTGGGCTGGGCCATTGCCCAGAAGTTGCTGGAAGCGGGCTGCCGCGTCGGGTTTTCCTATCAGGGCGAGCGCCTCCAGGGAGAACTGGAAAAACTGACCAAAGACTGGCCGAACACCTGGATTCAGCAGGCCGACGCGACCAGCGAAGAGGACATGGACGCCTTGTTTGCCCGCGTGCGAGACGAATTTGGCAGCCTGGACATTCTGGTGCATTCCATCGCTTTCGCGCCGCGTGCTGCGATGGAGGGGCGCTTTATCGACACCACCGCCGACGACTGGAGCACCGCGCTCAATGTCAGCGCCTACACGCTGGTGTCGGCCACCCGCCGCGCCGAACCGCTGATGCCGGACGGCGGCTCCATCATCAGCCTGACCTACCACGCCTCGCAGCAGGTCGTGCCCAAGTACAACGTAATGGGGGTCGCCAAAGCTGCGCTCGAAGCCGCTACCCGCTACCTCGCCGCCGACCTAGGCAAACGCGAAATCCGCGTGAACACCATCAGCGCCGGGCCGATGCGGACCATTGCCGCCCGCTCGATTCCCGGTTTCGGCGGCCTGTACGACAAGGGCGCACGTAACGCCGCCTTCGGACGCAATGCCACCCCGGAAGAAGTCGGCAAGCTGGCGCTGTTCCTGCTCTCCGACCTGGGCAGCGGCGTGACCGGGCAGACCATGTATGTGGACGCGGGCCTGAGCATCATGACCGTGAAGGAAGACGCGAAGGGCGAATAACCGGGGCTTGTCGGGTGGAGGGCACTTGCGGGTGTCCTCCCCTTTTTCTTGCCCTGGCAACAAAAAACTCCCCACCACTGGCGGCAGGGAGTCCCGGAGGGAGAGAAAGCGAGGTTCAGTAGAACTTGGTGATGCGCTCAACGCTGTGGCGGTGGTGGGGGAAGCCTTCTTCGGCGCGCTTGCCGATGGGGAGCATACCGGCGAACTGCACATGCTCGGGCAGCCCCAGGATTTCGCGAACCTTGGCGGGGTCAAAGCCCAACATGGGTACGCTGTCGTAGCCCAGACCGCGCGCCGCCAGCATCAGGAAACCGAAAGCGATGTTGGCTTGCGACAGACCCCACTGCCCGCGCTGCGCCACGTCCTGAGCGCCGAACGTGCCGTCGAAGGTGGCACGCTGGCGGCTGCGGCCTTCGTCGCCCATGCCGGGGTGGGCGGTGTCTTCGACCGTTTGCAGGGTGTCTTCCATGTCGCTGTAGACAACGATGACGGCGGGGGCGCTCGTCACCTGGGCCTGCCCATAGGCGGCTTCGCGTAGCTTTTCCTTGATTTCGGGGGTCTGGATGACGGCAAAGCGCCACGTCTGGGCGTTCCAGGCGCTGGGGGCCAGGCTGGCGAGGCGCAGGATTTCGCGCAGATCGGCTTCGTTCATGGGTTCCTGCACGAACTTGCGAATGCTGCGGCGGGTTTCGATGGCGTCGGTAACGCTCAGGGGACGGGTCAGGGTCGCGGTCATGGGCGACAAGCTAAGGCAGCCGCTTTGAAAAGTCAAGTGGTAGAAATTTTAGGGTCATTTGCACTCCGCCACGGTTTAGGAAATGACACAATTTAGGAAATGCGATGGTGTAGGATACGGGGCATGACCGACCTTGCCCCTTCGACCTTCTGCCCGGTGTACCGCGCCATAGGGGTGCTCCAGGAAAAATGGGTGCTGCATATCGTTCGTGCCCTGCTGGACGGGGAGAAAGGCTTCAACGAACTGGCCCGCGCTGTGGGCGGCTGCAACAGCGCCACCCTAACCCAGCGCCTGGAGAGCCTGGAAGACCTGGGCCTGATTTTCAAACGCACCGAGGACGGCGGCGGCAAACTCGCCCGCAGCGTCTACTCGCTGACCCCGGCAGGCCAGGAACTCCAGACCGTTATCGACGCCATCGACTCTTGGGCCATAGCGCACCTCAGCAGAGGCGAGGCGCATCCAGCCCACTGAGACCACCTCCTACGGCAGAGGGCAGGAAGTTCCCCAGCACGGGGTCTTTCCTGCCCTTTGTCCAGTTCAGGCCTCGGAAGGTCCTGAGGCGGCGGCTCAGTATTCGATGCTCTTGACCTTGTACTTCATCTGCTTGCCGCCGTCGAGGTTGACCACGAAGGCCTCGCCCTTCTTACGGCCCATCAGCTCCTTGCCGACCGGGCTGTCCTCGCTGATGCGGGGCAGGCTGCCGCCCATCATGACGGCTTCGGCGGCGCTGACCACCTGCACCTTCATGTCCTTTTTGTTGGTTTCATTGGCGAGCAGCACGATGGCGCCGAGTTCCACGCGCCCTTCGTTCTCATGGTCTTCAATCAGGGTGGCGCGGGCCAGGGTGTCCTCAAGTTCGTCGATGCGGGCCTCAATAACCATCTTCTCGCGCTTGGCGTCTTCCAGGCCGGTGTCTTCGTTGTCGGCGCTGGTTTCCATCTGTTCTTGCAGAATGCGGGTCGCTTCGTTGAGGCGATTCTGCTCCTGAGCCAGCGCCTTTTCGAGACGCTCGAAGCCTTCACGGGTCAGCCGGACTTGTTTGGGTTGGGTCACTGTGTTTGCTCCTCTGGCAAAGTACTTGTCAGCCCTCTACGGCAGGGCAGCGGTATTTTTCCTGGCTAGAATCGCCGCGCATTCTGCCACAGGGCTGTCACACTGACAATGTCCGGCAGGGCTTGCGACCTAGCCCATCTGGTCAGGCGGGAAGCGGACGCGTAGCCTGCGGCGCATGTCCACTGCGACCCCCACCCATCCCCTCTCCTTGCCGGTCGTATGGGCCGGAGCCTTCGCCTTTCTGACACTCGGTGTGTTACAGGCGGTGTACGGCCCTGCCTTTCCCGCCTTCGAGGAGCGGTACGGCGTGACCACGGCGCAGGTCGGCCTGATGGCCAGCGCCCATTTCATCGGCTCGGCGTCCGCGCCACCACTGGCAGGGCTGCTCCTCACGCGCCTGGGGCTGGGCCGAGTGGTCACGGCAGGCTTCGTGCTGCTGGCGGCGGGGGTGAGCCTGGTCGCGCTGGCCCCCAGTTGGCCGCTGGCGCTGCTGGGCGCACTCGTCGGCGGGCTTGGCCTGGGCGGAGTTTCGGCAGCGCTCAACGCTTCCTATGCCCTGTTCGGCACGCAGGCCATCAATTTCGTGAATGCCGTGTTCGGCGTCGGCAGTATGCTCGCGCCGCTGCTGCTGACCCTTAGCGCCGCTCGGGGTGTCTCGCCCCTGCCGCTGACCTTCGGCACCATCGCGGGACTGGCGGTCCTCAGTCTGCTGGTCTTTGCATTCGCCCTGAGCACCTGGGGTCTTCCGCGTCGGCATTCCACCCTGGACGAACGCACGCAGCAGGCCCAAGGGGGAAAGCTGGGCCTCTTCACTGCGCTGATGCTGCTATATGTCGGGCTGGAGGTGGGCACCGGAGCCTGGGCCGCCAAAGCCCTGAGCGCCAGCGGACATGCCCACCCGGCGCTGATGGTGAGCGCGTACTGGGGCGGGCTGACCGTTTCGCGCATTCTGACCAGTCTGTTCGGGGCGCGGTTCGCGGCGGGGCGGCTGGTGCTGGGAGCGGCGGTGCTGGCGACCCTGGCGGCGGGGCTGTCCCTCGTTCCGGCACTGGCTCCGCTGGCCTATGTGCTGGTCGGGCTGGCGTGCGGCCCCATCTTTCCCACCACGCTGGCCTGGGCCGCGCAGCACCTTCCGCCGCGTCTGCTGACCCTGACCCTGGTCGGCGGCAGCGCGGGCGGCATCCTGATGCCCTGGCTGCTGGGCCTGGGATTCGCTGGACTTGGGGCCTGGGCCGTACCCGCGCTGCTGACCTTGTGCGGGGTGCTGCTCAGCGCTCTGGTGCTGCTGACCCTGCGGCTGACGCGCCGTCTCCCCCCGATGCCCCCAGAGCGGGTCTGAGACGGATTTGCTCTCCATTTCGCAACTTGGCAAGCCTGATCGGGGAGATGGAGGTGATAGGAAACCCATTTTTCGAAGTTGCAGGAGTGGGGCGCTTCGCACACTTTCGAGTTTCCACTGACGTGCGATAATGGAGGTTATGAGTGTGATTCCCTACGTCATCGAGCAGACCGGGCGCGGCGAGCGCTCCTACGATATTTACTCGCGCCTGCTCAAAGACCGCATCATTTTCGTGGGGACGCCCGTCGAGTCGCAGATGGCGAACTCCATCGTGGCGCAACTCTTGCTCCTGGACTCGCAAAACCCCGAGCAGGAAATTCAGATGTACATCAACTGCCCCGGCGGCGAGGTCTACGCGGGCCTGGCGATTTACGACACCATGCGCTACATCAAGGCCCCCGTGTCCACCATCTGCGTGGGCATGGCGATGAGCATGGGCAGCGTGCTGCTGATGGCGGGCGACAAGGGCAAGCGCATGGCCCTGCCCAACAGCCGCATCATGATTCACCAGGGCAGCGCAGGTTTCCGGGGCAACACCCCCGACCTCGAAGTGCAGGCCAAGGAAGTGCTGAAGCTGCGCGACACGCTGGTCGAGATTTACCACAAGCACACCGACCTGCCGCACGAAAAACTGCTGCGCGACATGGAGCGCGATTACTTCATGTCCCCACAGGAAGCCCTGAAATATGGCCTGATTGACCAGGTCATCGACCAGACCCGCGAAAGCCGGGGGGCCGAACAATGACCCGCGTCACGGCTGACCGCTGCTCGTTCTGCGGGCGGCAACATCCCCAGATTGCCCAGCTCATCGAAGCGCCGGGCCGCGCCGCGTTTATCTGCAATGAGTGCGCCGAGCGGGCCTTCGACCTCGTCAAGCAGCAGCGCAAGGAAGCGGGCAGCGAGTTCACCCTCGAAGAATTGCCCAGCGCCAAGGAAATCAAGGCGTACCTCGACGAATTCGTGATCGGGCAGGACGAGGCCAAAAAGGCCCTTGCCGTCGCCGTCGTGAGCCACTACCACCGCCTGTCCAACCCCGACGCGGGCCTGCAAAAGAGCAACATCCTCCTGATTGGCCCCACCGGAACGGGCAAGACGCTGCTGGCGCAGTCGCTGGCGGAAATGCTGGAAGTGCCGTTTGCCATTGCCGACGCCACCACCCTGACCGAAGCGGGCTATGTGGGCGACGACGTGGAAAACGTGATCGTGCGCCTGCTGCAAGCCGCCGAGTACGACGTATCCGCCGCCGAGCGCGGCATCATCTACGTGGACGAAATCGACAAGATTGCCCGCAAGTCCGAGGGCACCTCGATTACCCGCGACGTGTCGGGCGAAGGCGTGCAGCAAGCCCTGCTGAAAATCATCGAAGGCACTGTGGCGCAGGTGCCGCCGCAGGGGGGCCGCAAGCACCCGCAGCAGGAACTGGTGCAGGTCAACACGAAAAACATCCTGTTCATCGTAGGCGGCGCTTTCGAGAGCATGAGCGAGATTGCCCGCGCCCGCACCAACGTCCGCGCCGTGGGCTTCGGTGCCGAGCACAAGGGCGAGGAAAAGGAAGAAGTGCGCTTCTTGCCCGAAGACCTCGTCAAGTTCGGCCTGATTCCCGAATTCGTGGGCCGTCTGCCGCTGGTCGTGCAACTGCAAGACCTCGACGAAGACGCGCTGATTCGGATTCTGACCGAGCCGCAGGGCGCGATTATCCGGCAGTATCAGGCGCTGTTCGGCTTTCAGGGCGTGGACCTGACCTTCAGCGAAGACGCCCTGCGCGAAGTCGCCCACCGCGCCAAGGAGCGCAAGACCGGAGCGCGTGGTCTGCGGGCCGTGCTGGAAAAGGCCATGACGGATTTGCTGTTCGAGTTGCCCCGCGACGATGTCAAGGAAATCCGCTTCGAGGCCGAACATATTGACGAGCCGATGAAGGCCCTTGAGTCTGACGGACTCAAGAAGTCTGCATAAAGCAAGTTAGCTTACAGCCTCTCCCCCACTTGCGGCCCTAGACTTCGGGATACACCGCCGAGTGGGGGATTTGCCCACAACGCGGTACAGTTCTGGATTTTCCCCGCCTCAGAAGCGGCTTTCAAGGAGCAGACATGATTTGGGAACTTCCCGTCGTTGCACTCAGAAATATCGTGATTTTGCCCGGCGTGACCATGAACGTGGACGTGGGGCGACCCAAAAGCAAGCGCGCTGTAGACGAAGCGCAGGCGGCCGACCGCCGCGTGCTGCTGCTGACCCAGCGCGACCCCCGCACCGATGACCCCACCCTGGGCGAACTGTACGACACGGGCGTGTTGGGCGTGGTCAAACAGGTCGTGCGGATGCCCGACAACACCTATCAGGTGCTCGTCGAAGCGCAGGAGCGGGCCAAGGTGATGGACGAAGTGCCCAGCGCCTACCTGCGCGTGCGGGCCGACACCCAGAGCGCGGCGGCTCCCGAGGGCGAAGAAGCCCGCGTGGTCGGCGTGCTGGCGAACGAAGTCAAGTCGGCTTTCGAGGAGTACCAGCGCCAGAACAAGAACCTGCGCCTGGACAACTACCAGCTCGAAGGCCTCAAGGCGCTGACCGACGTGGGCGCTCTGGCTGACCAAGTGGCGCACCACGCGACCTGGACGCCCGAGGAAAAGCAGGAAGTGCTGGAGGCGAACGACCTGCAAGCCCGCCTGGAAGCGGTGCTGAAGCTGCTGACCCGCGACACCGAACGCTTCAACATGGACAAGAAGATTGCCGGGCGCGTCAAAGAGCAGATGGACGCCAACCAGCGCGAGTACTACCTGCGCGAGCAGATGAAGGCCATCGGCAAGGAACTCGGTGGCGGCGAAGACAGCCCCGCCGAGGTGGACGCCCTACGCGAGAAAATCGAAGCGGCGGGGATGCCCGAGAGCGTCAAGGAAAAGGCCCTCAAGGAGCTTCAGCGCCTGGAACGTACCCCCGGCGGCAGCCCCGAGAGCACGGTGGTTCGCAACTACATCGACTGGCTGACCGACGTGCCGTGGAGCAAGCGCGACGAGGAAATCCTGGACATAGGCCGCACCCGCGACATTCTGGACAGCGACCACTACGCGCTGGGCGACGTGAAAGACCGCATTCTGGAATTTCTGGCGGTGCGGCAGCTCACGCAGAAGGACGTAGAGGGTGGAGAGCAGAGTGCGGAGGGTGAGAAGAAAGAACGCACCGCCGAAGAAAGAACGGATGATGCCGAGCTCCGCGCCCCGATCCTGTGCCTCGTCGGGCCTCCTGGGGTGGGCAAGACCAGTCTGGGCAAGAGCATTGCCCGTTCACTCAACCGCAAGTTCGTGCGGATGGCGCTGGGCGGCGTGCGCGACGAGTCGGAAGTGCGCGGCCATCGCCGCACCTACATCGGCTCCATGCCAGGGCGCATCATTCAGGGCATGAAGACGGCGGGCGTGGTCAATCCCGTGGTGCTGCTCGACGAAATCGACAAGATGAGCAGCGACTGGCGCGGCGACCCCTCCAGCGCCATGCTGGAAGTGCTCGACCCCGAGCAGAACCACACCTTCCAGGACCACTACCTCGAAGTGCCTTACGACCTCTCGCAGGTCATGTTCATCACGACGGCCAACAGCCTCCAGACCATCCCCCGCCCGCTGCTCGACCGCATGGAAGTCATCAACATCCCCGGTTACACGCAACTGGAAAAGGTGGAAATCGCCAAGCGCTACCGCGTGCCGCGCCAGATCAAATCGCACGGGCTGCTGGGCAAACTGGAAATTACCGACGCGGCACTCAACCGCATCGTGGAGGAATACACCGCCGAGAGTGGCGTGCGTAACCTCGACCGCCAGATTTCCAAACTGGCCCGCAAGGCCGCCCGCGAATTGCTGGAAACGCCCTGGGAAGGCGTGAAGGTAATAGACGCGCCGCAGATTCCCGACTTCCTGGGTGTGCCGCTGCACCGCCCCGACAAGATGGAAAAAGAGCCGCAGGTGGGCGTGGCGCAGGGCCTCGCGTGGACGAGCGTGGGCGGCACCATGCTGCTGGTCGAAGCGCTGGCGACCCCCGGCACCGGCAAGGTCGTGATGACCGGCTCGCTGGGCGACGTGATGAAGGAAAGCGTGGGCGCGGCGATTGCTTACCTGCGGGCGCACGCCGCCGAGTATGGGGCCGACCCCGACTTCCACAAGAACCTCGACTTGCACGTGCACTTCCCTGACGGAGCCACTCCCAAGGACGGCCCCAGCGCGGGTATCACCATCGCCACCGCTGTGGTCAGCGCCATCACGGGCCGCCCCGTGCGCCTGGACGTGGCGATGACGGGCGAAATCAGCCTGCGCGGGCGGGTACTGCCCATCGGCGGCGTGAAGGAAAAGCTGCTGGCGGCGCACCAGGGCGGGATTCGCGAGGTCATCATTCCCAAGGACAACGAACCGCATCTGCAGGAAGTGCCCGACAGCATTCGCGGCGAACTGAAGATTCATACGTTCGAGCGTGTGGGACAGGTGCTGGACCTGCTGCTGCTGCCCAAGCCCGAGCAGGATGAGCAGGCGAGCGTGCCGCCCACCCTGAGCAAGTCGGTGCAGCCGGGAGCTTAACGACCATCATCTTCAGCCCTCCTCCATGACGAGGAGGGTTTTTTATTGCTGGCTGGACAGAACAGGCAGGAAGGAGAGGGCTGCCACCCTCCCTTTCGTCACCGCTTCACATTCACAATAGTCACGCCGTGCCCGCCCTGGTTGGCTTCGGCGTCGTGGAAGGACTCCACGTTCTTGTCGGTCTTGAGGTAATCGCGCAGGGTGCGGCGCAGCACGCCCATGCCCTTGCCGTGAACCACCCGCAGCGGCGATTCCTTCAGCGCACGGGCCTCGGCAATGGCGGCGCGGAGTTCTTCCACCGCTTCTTCCACGCCCAGGCCGCGCAGTTGCAGTTCGTTGTCGAAGCGGCTGGGGGCCGTACCGACAAAGCTGGGGCGGGGGCCTTTGACCTTGGCTTCGGGGACGAGGCGCACGTCACGGCGTTTGACACCCACTTTCATCACGCCGAGTTGCACCACCAGATCGTCGCCGCGCATTTCCAGCACCTGCCCCTGTGCGCCGTAAGCGGGCACGTCTACCTTGTTGCCCACGCGAATGGGGTCGCCGCGTTCCTCGCGCTTGACGGGGGCGGGGCGCGATTTCTGGGCCGCCACGCGCAACTCGCGCAGTTCCTGCATCACGCGGGGGCGGGCGCTGTCCTCCTGGGCACGGGCGCGGAGGGTGCGGACGCGCTCCACGGCGTCGGCGTACAGGCTCTCGGCTTTCTGGGAAGCTTCGGCCAGCATTTCGTTGCGGCGAGACTCCAATGTTTCGCGTTCCTGGCGCACCCGGCCCAGTTCGGCTTCGGCCTCGCGGCGGGCCAGGACAGCGGCTTCAAGTTGCTCGGAGAGTTCGCGGCGTTCGCGTTCCAGCCCCTCCAGCATCCGTTCCATCAGACCCGCGTCTGGTCCCAGCAATTCCTCGGCCCGCGCCAGCACGTCACGCGGCAGGCCCATGCGCTGGGCGATGGCAAGCGCGTAGGAGCGCCCCGGCTGCCCGACTTGCAGGTGATAGGTGGGCGCGAGGGTGCCGACTTCAAAGCCCATGCTGGCGTTTTTCAGGCCCGGCGTTTCCAGCGCGAACAGCTTGAGCGGCGACAGGTGCGACGTGATGATGCCGCGTGCGTCCTGCCGCAGCAGGGTTTCGATGAGTGACTGCGCCAGCGCCGCGCCCTCGTCGGGATCGGTGCCGCTGCCCAGCTCGTCCACCAGCACCAGCGTGTCGGGGGCCGCGTGCCGCAGCACGTAGCGCAGGTGCTTGAGGTGGCTGGCAAAGGTGGACAGGCTGGCCTCGATACTCTGCTCATCGCCGATGTCCACCAGCACGTCGCGCACCACGGGCAGCCGCGCCGAATCCGCCGCCACGTACAGCCCGCATTGGTGCATCAGCACGGCGAGGCCCAGTGTCTTGAGGGTCGCCGTCTTGCCGCCCATGTTGGGGCCGGTAATCAGCAGCAGCTTGGTGTCGCCCAGTGCAATGTCGTTGGCGACGGGGTTTTCAATCAGGGGGTGCCGCGCCCCGCGCAGGTCGTACTGCCCGTCAGGGGCCGTTTCGGGGCGGTTGAGTCGCCAGTCCCGCGCCAGCCGTGCTTTGGCGGCAATCAGGTCAAGTTCGCCCACCGTCACCAGCGTCATCGGCACCTCGGCGTCGCCCGCCAGCAGGCCCGAGAGTTCGGTCAAAATCCGCCTGACTTCGGCTTCTTCGTCCAGAATCAGGCGGGTCAGTTCGTTGTTGAGTTGGGTGACGGCGGCGGGTTCCACGAAATAGGTCTGCCCCGTCGCGGAGGCGTCCACGATGATGCCCTGCACGCTGCCGACCCGACTGGCGAGGACGGGCAACACGTAGCGGTCACGGCGAATGGTGACCAGATTTTCCTGCAAGACCTCCGACCACTGTTCCAGCGTACTGGCGAGGCGTTCGCGGATGCGCCCCCGCAGCGGCTCGATGCGTTTGCGGAGGTCGCGCAGGCGGGGGGAAGCGTCGTCGCGCACGCCCCCTTCGCGGTCCAGGCTTTGCAGCACCCGGCGCACCAGTTCGGAATGGTCGCCCAGCCCAAGCGCCACGTCCCGCAGCGGCCCCCGCGAATTGGCGTTGATGGCCCGTTTAACCGTCATCGCCCCGTCCAGCGAGTAGGCGGCACTCAGCAGTTCTGGGCCGCTCAGCACCTTGCCCTCAGCGGCACGGGCATGCAGTTCGCGGATGTCCTGAATCCCGCCGAGACTCAGGCTCACGCCGAACAGGGCGTCTTCCACTTCGTCCAGTTCCAGCGCAATGCGGCCCGCGTCGTCGGTGGGGTGGAGGGCATGGGCGCGCTCACGGCCCAGCGAGGTCGCGGTGCGTTCGGCCAGGGCGGCCGTAATACGGGGGAAATCAAGTGCAAATAGTGCGCGGGAGTCAAAAGCCATCTTGAGACTGAGGATACGGGAGGGGCGGCCAGGAAATCGTGGGCAGGATGGCTTAGCGATTCGTCACGTCATCGTGCCAGAGCGACGCGCATGACCCACTGCGGGCCGTACTCGCCGCCGTCGCGCACGAACCAGTCGGTGAAGCCCGCCTTCTCGTACACGCGCCGGGCATGGGCGTTACGCTGGTTGACCACCAGAAACACATATTCCGCCTGCGGGAAATGCTGACGGGCAAAATCGGCGGTCTGCGCCATCGCCGCCGTGCCCACGCCGCGCCCCTGACAGCGTTCGTCAATGCTCAGTGCCCGAATCGCCACGCCCGCCGGGTCGGGTTCGGGCAGGTACTTGTCGCTTTGCGCCCCGCTAGAAAGCACGAAATACCCCACCACATCCTCCCCGTCCAGAATGCTGACGCCCAGGCTGTCGGGGTCGGCTTCGGTTGCAGGAATCAGGTCGGCGGGGTAGGCCGTGAATGCCTCCTGCTGGGGTGGCAGCTGCAAGGTGGAAAGGGCGGTAAGGTGCCCGGGCTGGTAGGGCGTGAGGCGAATCATGGAAAGTATTTTATACGGGACTGGGCTTTACTCCGCACATCCGAGAAAAACGCCCGAATGTGCTCCGTATCGCCCAGCCCCGTTTTTTCTTCTACTCGCTCTGCTCGGAAAAATAGTTTGGACCCCCAAACTATTTTCCAAAGCCGTATTACAGGCGCTTTTGACCGTTCCAGACGGTCTTGAGCTTGCCCGTAGACAGGCTGACCGTCGGCCCCTGGCCTTTGTCGTCGCGCAAAAGTAGAAATCCTTCATTGCCGTAAAACGTGAAGCTGGGCTTATACCCTCCAGTGCTTACGGCCTGATAAAAGAGATGAGAATGCCTCCACCGTGAGGCATTCTTACTG
>NZ_JAUNHK010000134.1 GCF_030523985.1 Deinococcus sp. | reverse complement strand
GGCACCGAGGGTCAGGTCTACATCTACTCGGTCGGCGCCAAGGGTGTGCTGGCGGTGGTGGCCCCCACGGGCATCAACCTCGGCCTGCTGAACATGGAAGCCCGCGACGCTGCCCAGTCCGTCGCCAGCGTCCTGTAAGACCTTCTCCTTCATTCTCCCTATTCAAGGAAAAGAAACTATGCCTCACTCCCATAACATTCGTCCTGAACTCGGTGATTACAACTCTGTCGTGTGCTTCAAGGCCGTTATCACGGGCGTCGAAGATACCCTCGGGCCGGACGGAGCCGCCGTCGTCTTTACCCGCGCGGGCAAAGTGCGCGGTCACGCCCTCGCCAACGAACTCGGCGTGGCGGGCAGCAATGTTCCCGTCGAGAAGCTGGCCGAAATTCTCAACAGCGCCGTGGGCGTGGACGGCACCCGCCTGTGCGCCGTGACCAAGTCCTACCAGGAAGGCGACAAACTGGTGATCGAAACCCAGGAAACCGTCTGCAGCGCGGGTGAACCCCAGGGCAGTGACCGAAACTGCACCTTTACTCTGGGTGCCGTGTGGGGCGCCGTCGAAGCCATCACTGGAAAGACCTACCTGGGTGAGCAGACCGAGAGCGTGCTGCGCGGCGGCTCCTGCGACCGCTTCGAATTCTCCGAACTCTGAGCACGGCTCCGGCATTCAGGCCCGCCTCCATAAGAAGGGGCGGGCCTGAATCTTGCCGTGGGTCGATGATGCAAATGTTGTCCCCACAGCTGAGGAGCCCAAGGGGAAGTTGTGGGGCTATGCCGTTGCCAGGTCTTCAGGCAAGCCGATTTGACCCAGCACGGCACTCGCAGCGGCGACAGCGGGGGAGGCCAGGTAGATGTGCGCGTCCTTGTCCCCCATACGCCCGATGAAATTGCGGTTGGACGTGCTGACACAGACCTCACCGGGGGCCAGCACGCCCTGGTGCCGTCCCATGCAGGGGCCGCAGCCCGGTGTGCCGAGCACCGCCCCGGCACGTTGCAAGGTGAGCAGGGTGCCGTCCGCGAGGGCCTGCTCCATCACCTGACTGCTCGCCGGAATCACCAGCAGGCGTGTGCTGGGGCTAACGTGGCGGCCTTGCAACACATTGGCGGCTTCGTGCAGGTCTTCCAGTCGCCCGTTGGTGCAGGTGCCGATAAAGACCTGATCCACCTTCAGGCCACGCAGGGTCGCCACGTCGTGAACGTTGTCCACCTCGCTGGGGGCACTCATGCGGGGAGCCAGGGCCGACAGGTCTATCTCGACTTCGCGCACATATTCGGCGCCGGGGTCGGGGTAGACCCAGTCCGGCACGTCGTAGCCGTAGTCGGTCAGGATTTCGCCCCCAGGCACGACCAGTCCGGTCTTGGCTCCGGCCTCGACACACAGGTTTGCCAGGGTCATCCGTTCGCCCCGTGTAAAACGGTCGCCTGCATGGATTTCGACACTCTGGTAGGTTGCGCCGTCGGCCCCCAGTTGCCGAATCATTTCGAGAGCCACGTCCTTGGCGCTCACGCCGGGGCGCAGGTCGCCGCTCAGCGTGACCTTCACACTCTCGGGGACGCGCAGCCAGGTCTTGCCACTGGCCGCCGCCAGAGCAATGTCGGTGGCGCCCATGCCCGACCCGAAGGCTGCCACCGCGCCGTAGGTGGTCGAGTGGCTGTCCGACCCCAGGACAATCCAGCCCGGCTGGGCCAGCCCTTCTTCCATCAGCACCTGATGACAGATGCCGCGCCCTACGTCGAACAGCCGCACGCCCGTCTGCGCGGCGTACTCGCGGGCTTCTTTCTGCGCCTGCGCCACGCTGACGGTGCTCGCCGGAGCCACATGGTCAATCACGATGCTCACGCGCTCCGGGTATTTAGGTACGGCGTTCAGGTCGCGCTGCATCCGCTCGATAAAGCTCTGGGCGATCGAGTCCACCACCATGACTTGGTCCACTTCGACCACGGCAAGGTCACCGGCGTACACCACCTTATCGCCGCGTCGGGAAAGGATCTTCTCGGCCATCGTCTGGGGCCGTATCGCGCCGACCGAAGTCAGGGAAGAAGGGTTCGTCGTCATGTGGGTATTTTCCTTCTTTTGCGGCAGGCAAACGGTGACTTGACTGGAGCAATGACGTTTGAGGCGATACATTCAAATTTATTTGGAAGAAGCCGTTGTTTTTAGTGCCGCTTACCCGGTTATGCTGCCCTCATGAAACTCGTTCGAGTACAGCACGGCGGGGCCGCCCAGTGGGGTCAACTGACCGACGACACCATTCACCTGATGACGGGCCTGGGTGGAGCGCGCACAGGGGAGACGCTGCCGCTGGCACAGGCGCATCTGCTCGCACCCGCCGAGCCGACCAAAATCGTCTGCGTGGGGCGCAACTATCTGGACCATATTCGCGAACTGGGCAACGACACGGGTGACCTGCCCGCCGAACCCGGCATCTTCCTCAAGGGGCCAAACGCCCTGGCCGAACCCGGCGGCGCAGTGGCCTATCCGTCATGGAGCGAGAACTTCCATTTCGAGGGCGAACTGGCGCTGGTCATCGGGCAGCGTGCCCGCAACCTCCGGGCCGACGAAGCGCTCGGCGCGGTTCTGGGCTACACCTGCGGCCTCGACCTGACCGCCCGTGACCGCCAAAAGACCGACCTTCAATGGTTCCGCGCCAAGGCCGCCGACCGCTTCTGCCCCCTCGGTCCCTGGCTGGTCACGCAGTTTGACCCGACCGACGTGCAGGTGCAGACCCGCGTCAACGGTGAAACCCGGCAGGACGGACGAACGAGTCACATGATTTTCGACGTGGTTCAGATTCTGACTTACGTGACCCGCTTCGTGACCCTGGAACCCGGCGATGTGGTCCTGACCGGCACGCCCGAGGGTGTGGGGCCGCTGCAACCCGGCGACGTGGTCGAGGTGGAGGTCGAAGGCGTGGGCGTGCTGAAAACGGTCATCGGTGAAAAAGCGCCGTAAAGCGCATTACACTGCCGGGCATGACCTCCAATATTTTGCAGGACCCGGCCACGCTGCGGGCGCTGGGCGAAACCCCCGCCGATGTGCAGGCCCGCCTGACCCGCGAACTCGACGCCTTCGGTGAGGCGTTACGATCCCGTGAAGGCGACTGGCAACGTCAACAACCGGGCCGCGACTGGTCGCCCGCTCAGGAAACCGAGCATGTGATGAAGGTCAATGGTGCGGTGACGTCGGTGCTGCGCCTGCTTCTGTCCGACCGCCCGCTGCGACCCGGTGAGCAGGCTCCGGGTGAACTCCGGGACGGCAAGCGACAGGCCCCGGTCGCCACCATGCCGAGCGAGACGGGCACCGCCTGGGCCGAGGTGGAAGCGCAGTGGCAGGCCAGCCGGGCCGCCCTCGAAGCGCAAGCCGCGCAGGTGCGCGAAACGCCGGGCCGCACGGTCTGGCATCCCTTTTTCGGTGAACTCGACGCCCTCGACTGGCTGCGGATGGGGGTCTACCACATAGGGCACCACCGCCGCTTGATGGCCCAGAGCGCCCCGAATACGGAGCCGAGCGCGTGACCCAGTCCGCTCCATCGCAAAAGGGAGTCAAAGGCTTCGAACTCGACATTCACGTCGCGTTCAGCGCTCCTCTGCCTGAAGCCCAGGCCATCGCCGCTCTGCGTGTGCTGGAGGGCTTCCGGGTGGACCTCTACCGCCCGCACCCCCAGGCCATCAGCCGCAGCGCGCCGGACGCTGCCCTGGCCGACGCCGGGGTGCCTTCTGCCCGCCTGACTGGGCCGCTGCACGACGCCGAGGCGGTTCGAGCTGCCCTCGCTGCGCTGCTCGTGGGTCCGGCCCGCGCCATTGAGGTCGGCGTGCGCGGCTTTCTGCGCAGTGCCGAGGGCCAGACCGAGTGGATGCCCTGGCGGGTTAACCGGGTGCTGTCCCGCCACCAGACCGCCCAGCTTCCTTTCGAGCCGGGCGTGCGCTACGTGCTGGAATAAGCGATGGGGTGAGTTCAGTTCTCCCAGCGGCGGCTACTTTAGCGGGGTAGTGCTGCCAAGAAGCACGCTCGCCGTGTTCTGTGCTAAGCGGAGGCAACGCGTAGGCTGCTCTAGAGTTTTGACGTAAGAAATGCTTGTGGTTTTCTGACCCTCTACCAAGGGGAGAGGGCCTCGCGTAGCGAGGGGTGAGGGGTCTCTTTCTGTCAAATGCCCTAAACGCTGAGCTGCACCAGCAGGCGTTCGAGGGCGACCTGCGGGTCGAGGCCGCGCTTCATGGCGAGGTCGGCTTCCAAAATGGCGCTCAGGTGGCCCTGGATACGTTTTTCGCTCAGACGCCGCGCCACCTCGAGAGCTTTTTTGGCTGGAAACGGTTTGATGCCCAGTCGCTGGGCCGCCACCGTGTCATTGACCCGGCCCTCTTGCTGAATCAGACCCACTGTGCGGGCAATCAGGCTGTACTGCCAGACGACCGCGCCCAGCAGCCGAAAGGGGTCTTCACCCGAGGCCAGCAGGCGGCGCAGTTGCAGTACCGCTTCGCCGGGCCGTCCGGCGGTGGCGGCGCCCAGCATGGCGAAGGAGTCCCCCGGCGGTTCGCGGCCCACCACGCCCTGCACCCGCTGGCGGTCGAGAGGGCCGCCCAGCAGCTCCAGCTTGTGCAGTTCTCCGGCAATGGCGGCGAGGTCGCTGCCGAACACCTCGGCCAGATAGCTGGCGGCGTCTTTCTCCAGCGGCAGTTTCATCTTTTTCGCCCGCGTCACCACCCAGCCGGTCACGTCGCCGGGCTTGCTGGGGGCAGCGGAAGCGAAGACTTCACCCGACTTTTCGTAGAGCTTGAGGCGGGTGGCGGGCGGAGCTTCATCAAGCACGGCGACTGTGACGGGCGCGGCGACAAGCAGTTCGAGGAAAGCCTTGTCGGGTTTGACACCCTCGAAATCGACCACCACGCCCCCGTCTCCGAACAGGCTGGGGGCAAGGTGCGGTCCCAGGGTGTCGGCGTTCACATCGTCGCCGGAAAAGCGCGGCAGATCACGGGCATTCAGCCCGCGTGCCTCCAGGGTCTCACGCAGGGTCTCGTCGGCCAGGAAGCGGTTTCCGGTAAAGGCAAGCAGGGCCATCAGGCGGCTCCAGAGCTGGAAAGGTCGGGCAGGGCCGCTAAGCCGAGCGCCTGCCGAGCCTGTCCCAGCGCTCCCAGCAAGTCGGCGGCACTCTGGGGGCGGCAGCTGCGGTCACGCTGAATGGCCCAGAGGATGACGGGTTGCAGGGCGTCCGGGCCAGGAGCGGCGGCGCGTTCCTCACTGATGCCGACCAGCCAGCCCAGGGCGTCTTCGTAAGGCGGATGCCCGGCGAGGCAATCGAACAGCAAGACGCCCACCGAATAAAGGTCGCTGCGGGGGTCACCACGCACGCCCTGAAACTGCTCGGGGGCCATGAAATGCGGGGTGCCCATGCGGGTGCCGGAGTGAATGTCGAGTGGCAGATCGGTGGCGTGACTCATGCCGAAATCCACCAGTCGCACTGCGTCCATGCGGGCCTCGCCGCCCACCAGCAGCACGTTTTCCGGTTTGAGGTCGTGGTGCGTAACGCCCCGGGCGTGCAGGAAGGCCACCGCCTGCAACACGCCCCAGGTCACCTCGGTGGCGGCCTCGGCACTCATCGGGCCGCAGCGGGCGAGATCACGCAGGGTGCCACCGGGCAGGAACGGAAAAATCAACTGGTCATGGGTGTGCCGCAGAAGCGGCGTGACCAGCGGATGACCGTTCGGTGGCTGGCTGACCCGCGCTGCCACCTCGCCCTCGTGGTGGAACATGGCGACCCGGTCAGGGTCATCGCTGACAAGCGTCTTGACGTAGACCTGCTCCCCCCGCCAGAGTCCCCGACTGCCCTTCACGCCAGACCTCAGCGCCAGGACTTCCAGCTCGGTAACGGGTTCAGGGGCAGGCAGACTCGGCACGGTGAACTCAGTCTAATGCGCGGGCCGC
>NZ_JAUNHK010000016.1:22801-35969 GCF_030523985.1 Deinococcus sp. | reverse complement strand
TTTCTTGCCCATCCACGTACAGGCGCGGCGGATTCTGGCGCAGGCGTTCCAGAAATTGTGCGCCCGTGACGGCCCCAGTGCCGCTCTGGTGCATGGGGGGGATGGATTTGTCGTGATGGGTGGTGGTCATAACTCCTCCTTAAAGGGCTAGTTTTCAGAATTGAAAGCCTGATAGAAAACTAACTCCCGATACTCTGAATTACGGGCGGCTTCGTAAAGGGCAGGTTTGTGGTGACGCTTGAAAGTGGATTGAGATTGACGATTGATTTCAGCCCTGGCAGCAGCTTTCCAGTCTTTTACAACCTGCTCGTTTTCCAAGACACCACGGAGATTACGGGTCAGACCGTAGGCGGGCGGAACGTCTCTTTCACCACGCAAAGCATCGAAATGTCCCATAGATTCAAAAAGCGGGTGACCGTGCTCGTAGCCTCTTGGAAGAATCAGAAAAGCCATTTCCTGACGGCGATGAAAGGCAAGCAGGTAGCGCATTCCAAGTGTAGTGGCGAGGACATAGACAGATTTCGGCTTGCCAGTATTGGTAACAAGTTGAGGATGACCATTTGGTAAATCCAACCCTTCCAAAAGAACAGAGAGTAAATCTAAATAAGTGTCAATTGTACTTTGGTCGCCCCAATGATGAACAATTCGTATCAAATCGTGATGACCTTCAGGCAAATTAGGGATATTCACCGCCCCGCCCTCCCCACATACCCCGAATCCACGAAAACCCCACCCTGCCGCTGCTCGGTCATGTCATTCTCATCGCCGTGGATGTGCTCCACCTCGACGGCGTAGGCCTCGGCATCGTCCTGCGGCACGTAGCCCAGCACGTCCCAGCCTTCGGGACTCATCCAGCGGCGCGTGTTGCCACTGATGCCCGCCACGACCAGAAACCCCATGTCGGGCGCAGTCACAGCGCGGGCGAACAGTTGCGCGGCGTCACGCGGCGAGAGCCAGGTGGACAGGTGGCGGCGGTCTTTTGGCTGCGGCTGGAAAGAACAAATCCGCACGCCCACGAACTCCAGACCGTATCGCTCCCAGTACATGCGGCCCAGCGCCTCGCCAAAGACCTTGCTCACGCCGTAGTAGGTGTCCGGGCGCACGGGCACGGTGGGCGAAATAGTCTCGCTGCGCGGGTAAAAGCCGACGGTGTGAATGCTAGACGCAAAGGCTATGCGCTTCACACCTGCCTGCCGCGCTGCTTCCAGCGCGTTGTAAGTGCCGTCCATGTTCACTGCGCGGATGTTGGCGTAAGTGTCCTCGTCAGCAATCCCGCCCAGGTGAATCACCGCATCTACGTCCTGCATAACCTTTTGCACGGCGTCAAAGTCGGTCAGGTCGGCATACGCGATTTCTTCGCCCGCTTGCGTCTGACCCAGGTCGCGGTTATCGGTCAGGCGGATGATGAGATGCTCCCGCAAGAGCGCATGCAACGCCGAGCCAACCTCGCCCGCTGCGCCCGTGATGAGGAGACGCTGGGGGATCAAGGAGCATCCTCCATTTCCTCGTCCAAATCGTCTACCGAAACGACAGCGTCGTCGTAGATGACGAATTGCTCGGCTTCCAACCCTTCGGCGACCGCCGTCAGATAAGCGCTCAGCGAATCGTACTCCGGCTCGTTGGGGCCAACTTCATGATCCATGAAAAGCACCTGCCCAAGCGTTCCGCCAGAAGCAGGAGCCGTATCAATAACCATACCGTTTCCGCCCCCATCAGCATGAAGTGGAATCCATGCGGGGTTCCACCAGCCTGCCTGGAGGCGGGTAGATTCCTCGTTATGGTCGGCATTGTCGTCGAAGCCCCCACCTTCCAGCAATTCCATCCAGACGCCGCGCTCGTCGGCTATCCGCACCAAAGACAACAGTTCGCCCCCAGCCCAACCCGACCAAGTGGTGCCATCGTGTCGCAATAACGATTCTTTCAGTTCTGCGGGAAAGGTCAGACCCATATTTGTTTCAGCCTCGGCAATCGCGTCGGCAGATGCGCCCGCGTTCAGCAGATGCGAGGCTCCTCGCGCTTCATACCACGTCTCAATGCGCTCCCAGACGTCAGAAATCTCGCTCATTCTCCCGCCTCCTTCTTGCCGACTGCCGGAGCCTGCCCGACCCCCAACTTCGCCGTCTTGTGCGTCCCCAGCGAAATGGCGATGTTCTTGGTTTCCATGTAGAACTCGAAACTGTAATCACCGCCGTCACGCCCGATGCCGCTGTTTTTCACGCCCCCAAAGGGCGTAGGCAGGTGACGCACGTTTTCACTATTGACCCAGATCATGCCCGCTTCCAGGCCATGCGCGAAACGGTGGGCGCGGGTCAGGTCATTCGTCCACACATACCCAGCCAGCCCGTATTTCACGTCGTTGGCGAGGTGCAGCGCCTCGGCTTCGTCCTTAAAAGGAATGGCGGTCAGCACTGGCCCGAAGATTTCTTCCTGGGCAATCCGCATGTCGTTGCGTGCCCCCGTAAACAGCGTGGGACGCACGAAATTGCCCCTGTCGCCCACGCGCACGCCGCCCTCGGCAATGGTCGCACCTTCCTCGCGGGCACAGACGAAATAGGACATCACCTTGTCGAAGTGGCGCGGGTGAACCAGCGGCCCCACCTCGGTTTCAGGGTCAAGCGGGTCGCCCACGCGGATATTCGCGGCGCGTTTGGCAATACGCTTGGTGAATTCGTCGTAGATGCCTTCCTGAATCAGCACGCGGCTGCTGCTGGTGCAGCGTTCCCCATTGAGGCTGTAAATCATGAACACCACGGCGTCCAACGCTTTGTCCAGGTCAGCGTCATCGAAGACTACCACCGGGTTTTTCCCGCCCAGCTCGAAGTGAACGCGCTTGAGGGTGTCGGCCCCCTGCCGCATGATGTGGCTGCCCGTGGTGGTTTCGCCCACGAAGGCCACGGCCTTAATCAGCGGATGCTCGGTCAGCGCCTTGCCCGCGCTTTCGCCAAAGCCATGCACAAGGTTATGCACGCCTCCCGGCAGCCCGGCTTCGTCCATGATTTCGGCCAGCAGTGTGGCGCTCACGGGCGACCACTCGGCGGGCTTGTGGACGACGGTGCAGCCTGCGGCGAGGGCGGGCGCAATTTTCCAGGTAGACAGCATAAACGGCGTGTTCCAGGGCGTAATCACGCCCACCGGGCCAATCGGCTGGCGAATGGAGTAGTTAATGAATCCCGTGGTGGGCAGGCTTTGCCCGTCCTGGGCAGCGGGGGCGCGGTCGGCGTAGAAGCGGAAATTTTCGGCCCCACGCGCCGCCGCCGACTTCATGAAGCGGATGGCCTGCCCGGTATCGGTGCTTTCCAGCACGGCAATTTCCTGACTCCGTTTTTCAATCAGGTCGGCAATCTTGTGCAGAATCTTGCGCCGCTCGGCCCCGCCCACCTCGCGCCAGGTCTGGAAGGCGTCATGGGCAGCCCTGGCAGCGCGGTCAATGTCGCCCGCGTCGCCTTCTGCCACTTTCACCAGAAATTCGTTGTCCACGGGCGAGTGCGCGTCAAACGTTCGGCCCGTCTGCCCATCCACCCACTGCCCGCCGATGAAGTGCTGGAGGCCGTTTTTCAGTCGGCTCTCGGTGAGTTGGGCCAGGAGATCGTGATTGGCCTGGGCGGCTTCGGATTTGGTCATAGATGGGACTCCTTATGGTTTGGGGGAGCTGGAGGAATAGGCCAGAAAGTGCTCGGTAGACTGCACCTTATTGCCTCGCAGAACTTGAACGAAGTTGGCGCGTTGGTCGTATGTGACGATGTAGGAATACCCGGAAGAAGTCTCGAACAGGTAGACTGGCCCTGTATCGTCATGCTCCACGGTGCCGCCCGTCACATACACCCCCGCCGAGCCGTCGAAATTCCGCGTGGCATAGGTCACCGCTTTGCCGTTGTTCCAGATGATGACGGTGCGCTTCTGCGTTACGCCGATGAAGGTCGCGTCCTTGACGTAGCGGCATGAATAGTCCTTATGAGCCAACCTGAACGAGACAACGCGGCTCATCCTGTAGGACGGGTCTTGAACATTTTCAATGTTGCTCAGGCGAACATAGTCATTCGGCGGTAGCTTTTGCCCTGGCCCGCTTATTGCGTAAAACACTGAACCTGCTGCGCCTTCACCCGCGCCGAGTTGAATGGTGTCTCTGTTGGGGCCACCTGAACGGCCCTTGAGCCAAGTGACGAGAGTGGCAGGCTGAGGCTTGGTCGGCTTTTCCCTCACTTGAGTGAGGGCTAACACTCGGTCAGGTGCGTCGCACCAAGCGAAAGCCTCCTGCTTTTTGCCATCCAGAGCGACGTAAGACTTCATCTCGTAGCCTGCCGCATTTGCCCCTGCCCAGGTCAGAGCGCAGGCCAGCAGCATTCTTTTTTTCATCCTGCCAGTCTGCGTTTGCCCCATGAGACTCCTGTCAGGAAACGCCCGCTTTCCTGTCCCGATTCGCACTGTGTTGACCTTTGACCTCAAAGGATACGGGGCAGTTGCCCGCCTTGCACCTGGCGAAACCGACAAATTTTGTGACGTAGTTTGTAGAATTCTATAAATGCCCGGCACCGCTGACACGTCCGCCTTACTGAGCCTCCTGACCGAATTACGCGGCGCGGCAGCGGCAGCCCAGCCCGAGCGTGAACTGGTGAAGATGCTGGCGCGGCGCACCGGGGGCGGGGCCGAAATTCGGGCGAGTTGGGGCGCGGTGGTGGCTGAGGCTGGAGAAAAAGCGGGCGCGGGCCAGAGCTTTCGCTTGCAGCAGAGGCGGCGGCATGTGGGGCGGCTGACCCTCTGGACCGGGCCGGAGTGGGCGGCGCTGGGGCCACTGGCGGCAGACTACGCGCTGCTTTCACGCTTGCAATCGGCGGCGGTCGGGTCGGCGCGGCGGCGGGTGGGCGAGCGCACGCTGACCGCATTGTTGTCGGGCGAATTGCTGCTGGGTGACGAGGCTTTTGCGGTGGCGCTGGCTGACCTGGGCGCAGGTGAAGGGCAGGGTCGGGGCACCCGCGCTCAGGCGGCGCAGGCCTACGCGCTGGACGTGCTGACCGAGGTGGGCGAAGGCTACCTGACCGCCATTGGCCTGGACGGGCTGGCGACGGTGTGGCAGGGGCGGGCACTGTGGTGGTGGCCTTCCGAAAATCCTGTGCAGGAGGGAGCCGACCTGTTCGCGGCGCTGCGGGCGTCGGTGGGCGGCGTGCGCCTGGGCGTCAGCGAACGGCACCAGGGCGGGGCGTTGGCGGCGGCGCTGGATGAGGCGCGTCAGGCCCTCGGCGCGGTCAGGGGCAGCGGTGTGCAGGTGTTCCGCGAACTTGACCCGCTGACGCCGCTGCTCTCCAGCGAAGCCGCTCAGACCCTCCGTGCCCAACTTCGCGCCCGCCTTGCCGCGCTGGATGACGCGGGCCGGGTGGAGGCAACTTTGCGGGCGTATCTGGCACACTCCGGCACGTTGGCGGCGCTGGCGGACGCGCAGCACGTTCACATCAACACCCTGCGCTATCGCCTGAAGCGGGCCGAGGACGCCCTGGGCCTCAGCCTGGGCGACCCGGCGACCCTGGCGCGGCTGTATCTGGCGCTCGGGGCAGACTGAAGGCGATGATTTATGCGCGGGCGGCGCGGGCCAGCAATCGGTAGGATTCCTGCCGTGCCTGGGGGTCGTGGACGTGGGTGGTCACCATCAGTTCGTCTGCGCCGGTTCGCTGGGCCAGTTCCTGAAGGTCGGCCCAGACCTGCTGTGGTGTTCCGCGCACCACTTTTTTAAGCAGCGATGCGGGATTGGCCCCCTGCGCCGCCAGTCGCTCAGCCGCTTCGGCTGGTTCGAGCAGCGGTGAACGTTGCCCGGTCAGGATGCCCAGCGACAGGGCCGCCGTGGTGAGCGACAGGTGTTCGGCTTCCTGGGTGGTTTCGGCGGCGAGGGCGTTGACCCCCAGAATCGCATGAGGTTCCGCCAGTGGGCCGGGCCGAAAGTGGTCGCGGTAGACCCGCAGCGCCGTGACCGGGTCTTCCTGACTGAAGTGGTAGGCGAAGGCATAGCCCACGCCCAGCCGCCCAGCGAGTTCGGCACCGTACAGACTCGACCCCAGAATCCACAGGGGCGGGAGCGGCACACCCTGGGGTTCGGCGTGAATTTCCTCGAACAGCGACCCGGCGGGCCATTCGCTTTCACCCGCAAAGGCCCGCAGCAGGGCAATCTGGGCCGGGAAATCGTCGGCCAGCAGCGCCTCGCGTGAGCGCCTGAGGGCCAGGGCCGTCTTCCCGTCCGTTCCCGGTGCGCGGCCCAGGCCCAGGTCTATGCGGCCAGGAAAGAGGGCTTCCAGGCTCATAAAATTCTCAGCGACTTTCAGCGGCGAGTGGTTGGGCAGCATCACTCCGCCCGAGCCGACCCGGATTCGCTGCGTGCGGGCCGCCACCAGGGCAATCAGGATTTCAGTGGCGGCACTGGCAAAGGCCACGCTGTTGTGGTGCTCGGCAATCCAGAAGCGGGTGTAATCATGGGTATCGGCCACCTCCGCCAGTTCGAGGGTATGCCGCAGGGCCTCGCCCGGAGCCTGACCAGAACTGACGGGCGTCAAATCGAGTACGGAAAGAAGAGGAGGCATGGCTCAAGTGTGCACCGCTGCGGGGTCAGGGGGCGTGTTGGGGGCTGCAATTCTATCCCGCGTCGGTTTCTCCTGACGGGGACGTTATGGATTCAGAGGCCGTATCGGTCTTGCGGTCAATTTCAAGCTGCTGGGCCAGTCGGCGGGCGAGGGCGTAAGCTTCGTCACCTATGAATCCGGCTTCGTCGGCAGTGAGCGCAAAGTCGCGCAGTCCAGCCTTGCGAAGTTTGGCGGGGTTTACAAAGGCCAAGTTGGCTTTGCGGCAGACCTGAAAGATGCGGCTGCGCAGGGCATCGTTGTTCTCATAGGGAAAGATGCGGCCGGTGGGATGGGCCAGGGGACCGCCTGCTTTTGCCAGCAGACGGTCAAGGGCAGCGTAGCTCTCCGGGTCGAGCTTGCAGATGGTGCGCCGCCGCAAGATGGTGCCGTCGTTGTGCTCGAAAGCGGGCCAGCGCAGGGTCAGCAGTTCGGCGACCTGAAAGGTGTGGCGGTACATCAACGTCAGGGCGGCGAAAAGTGCCGGGTCGTCGGCCTCAGCCTCGGCATGGACGAGCAGGCGCTCAATGTCCTCGCGGGGCGGTAGCTTCTCGACCTTACGTTCGCCGGGTGGACGGGTCATGCCGCGTAGCGGGTGCTGAATGATGACTTCCTCATCCATCAGCAGGCTGTAGAGCTGGGACAGTGTGGACAGCCGCGCCACCACCGTATTTGCCTTGGCAGTGCCTGGGCCTTTGACCGTTTCATGCAAGGGTCCCTGGAGCCAGCCCACGAAGTCTTCGGGCGGGTGCAGCAGATTGACGTGGTCGCGCTCAGCAGAAGCAAAAATCAATCGCAAGTTGGAGCGGAGTTGCTTGAGCGGCCACCGCATGTCGTGCCCCAGGACGCCCAGCACGGTGTCGAGGTCGGCTTCCTGCATCGCCCGCTTCAATTTGAGATGTCGTTCATCTTGAGGGTGCATTTATGCCATTTTATATGCTTAAAAAGCACCACGTTGCACCCTGTATCTTTATAAGAAAATATATGAACAGCCAGCGGCTATCCGAAGTCGCCCCATAGTCGTTGCCACCAACCTGTAACGCTCAATCCAGGTATTTGCGAAAGCGCAGGCATCGGCATCGGTGTTACAAGCACTAGAGCCACAGAACTTTTGGGAGCAGTTGGGTAAGGCTATGGCAAAGGCCTTTGAACTCCCAAGACCAGAGCTCCCAGACCAGCCACTCCTACTGGCAAAGTAAAAAGACAGCTCGTCACTTATGGCCACGGAAATTGCTACTTCTGGTAAGTGGGATTACCAGAAGTTAGATTAGCAACATGACTTTGGCCCGTTTTCAGGAAGACCCATTGGCACCCGCTCAGGAATGGATAGCCTGGCCCTCTGAGGAGCGCCGCCGCCGGGCTGTAGAAGCTTGCGCTCTCCGCGATAAAGAAACCCTCTGGTCACTGACACTTGCCTACCAGACCAGACGGCACGGTGTTGCCAGTACGCAGACCCTCAGGAAGTACCGGCTGGGCATGCAACGTTGGATTGAATTCACTGGAAGCTATGCCATTGGCCTGCTTCAAGCCGAACCCGAACATGCAGACCTATGGCTCAGACGAATGGAAGCTGAGGGGCTCAAGCCTATGTCTGTTGGAGTCTACCTGGCTGGGGCGAGGGCTTTTTATCAGGCTTTACGTTGGGCCAAAGCCACACGACTCGACCCTTTCCGGGATGTACGGCCTCAGCATGACAAAGTGAGGCCCCAGGACAAGAGGCAGCCTTATACGGAGGATGAACTGGAAAAGCTACTGGCCTTGGCTGACGCTGATATGCGCGTTTTGCTTTTGCTTGGAGCCAGTGCTGGGCTACGTGCTTCCGAGATAGTGAATCTTCGTTGGGGCGATATTGATAAAGCTGAAGCTGTTGCGACCGTAACAGGCAAAGGTCGTAAAACACGCCGGGTCATCCTGTCAGGCTCTTTGCTGACGGCGCTAGATGACCTTGTGCAAATTGCACCAGAACAAAGAGTTATAGGGCGTTCTCCCGAAGCGGCCCGTCTACGTATGAAAGCGCTGTGCCATCAAGCTGGCGTCACCTACAAAGGTCTGCATGCTTTACGACACTCGGCAGGAACACGCTTGGTTCGAGCCGGGTTCGCCTTGCAGGACGTAGCAGAGCATCTGGGTCATAGCGACGTTGCTACCGCTCGTATCTACGGGAAATGGGCTGACGACCGTCTGCGGGATTTTCTTAAAGGGCAGTGATTGAACTTCGGACTGGGGTGAACAGAGCATGAGATGTTCTCCTGTTCATTTCATTCCAGTGAGAGTGACGAGAAAAGAAGTGACATATAAATAAGAATATCGTAGGGCAAAAGGGCTGTCCTACAGAAATAAGTAGGACAGCCTTTTTGCCCTCAGCGCCAACTTCTCAAATCCGTTGGCAGATGGCCTTCCTCGTTGAAACTGTCGAGGCTGACGCGTCCACTGCCGAAAGTCATTCGGGTGATGCTGCCATTTTTGACCCGCCAATTGAGCTTGAGGGCCGACGCATCTGGCGCATCCAGGGTCATGGCCACCGCCAAGCCGATGACCCCGCCACTGGTAAAGACGGCGACCCGACTGCCCGAAGGCAGCGCCAGCACGTCACCCAGGCCAGCACGCACGCGGGCACGGAAAGCAGCCCAGCCCTCCACCTGATGGTGGGTCACGCTCCCAGCCTGCCAAGCTGCGGCCAGAGTCTCGAGCATTCGCTGGAAATGGCGGTTGCGTTCCGGACCATGCCGCCCTTCGGCAAAGGCCTGTACCAGGGCGGCAAAATCGGTGTCCTGAAGAGCTAGGAGCGGCGCAAGCACATTGATCAAGCCGTCGCCGTCGAACTCGGACAGACGTGGGTCGGTAACGGGCGTAGGCCAGCCGCGTCCCTCTGCCGCCAGTTCCGCAGTGCGGCGCTGACGCACCAGGGTGCCGTGCAGGACATGGGTGGGCGCAAAGTCAGCCAGGGTCTCCCCCACTGCCCGCGCTTGCGCCTCGCCCAGCGGCGAAAGTCGGTCGGTCTCGGCCTCGAAGGGTGTGGCCTGACCGTGCCGAATGAGCAGCAGTTCGCTCACGCCTGTTCCGCCGTCTGCGCTATACGCCGCCACGCCTCGCCTATCAGCCAGCGGGCCTGCTCGCCTAGCGCGGCAAAACGGGGATCACGGGTCTGCCCCAGGCGGTAGCGGGCAAAAATCTGAAGAACGATGACCGCCAGCTTGAAGTGGCCCAGCACCTCGTACCACATCACCTGGCTCACGTCGCGTCCACTGCGCTCAGCGTAACGGCTCAGGAACGCCTCACGGGTCAGAAATCCGGCCTCGTGTCCGGCAGCTCCGATGTGCGGCCCAGCGGCTCCGGGCTGCGGCGGTGAAGTCCAGTAGGTCAGGGTCAGGCCCAAATCCACCAGCGGGTCGCCCACCGTCGTCATTTCCCAGTCGAGCAGCGCCGTCACCTTCGAGGGGTCGGCGGGGTCGAGCATCAGGTTGTCGAGCTTGAAGTCGTTGTGGACGAGGGTGTGCGCCGATTCGGGCGGCACGTTCGCTTCCAGCCAGGCGATGACGAGTTCGTCGCGCAATTCGGCGGGCGGCGGCAGGTCGCCAGAGTCACGGAGCAGTTCACGCGCCCGTCGCCAGCGGCCCGCCCAGCCCTCCACCTGACGGCGATTGAAGCCCTCCGGTTTGCCGATGTCGCGCAGGCCCGCTTCGTCAATGTCTACGGCGTGCAGGTCAGCGAGCGTATCGGCCAGCGCCTCGGACATCTGGCGGGGTGCGTCGGGCAGGTCGGCGTACTCGGCAGGAATCCGGGTGCGAACGACCACGCCGTGCCGCCGCTCCATCAGGTAAAAAGGCGACCCCAGCACTTCCGGGTCTTCGACCAGCAGCGTAGGTTTCGGCGCGACGGGCAACACCGGATTGACCTTTTCCAGCAAGCGATACTCGCGGGCCATGTCGTGTGCGCCTTTCGCCACCGGCCCCAGCGGAGCGCGGCGCAGCACATATTCATGATCTCCGGCCCGCAGCAGGTAGGTCAGGTTGGAAAAGCCGCCGGGAAACTGTTCGGCGCTCAGGGCGTCCACGTCGCCTGCCACCTGGCCGCGCAGGAGTTCGCGCAGGCGGTCGAGCGGCAATTCCTCGCCGGGACGCATGGGGGCCGTGTCACTGCGGGTCATGAATGTGCCTCGCCTGCCCCTTTCTTGTTGCGGGCCTGCTCCACCATGGCCTGGGACTTGCCGCGCAGGTAGGCCATCTTGCCAATCCAGTTGTCGTAGTCGGCGGCCTTGTTCTGGAACTCGCGCACGGTGGTTTCGTGGGTGGTAATCAGGAAGCCGTCGCGCCGCAGAACTTCCAGCGTCTTCTCCACCAGTTCGTCGGTGCTGATGGCGGTCTGCTGGAGGAAGGGCACATGCTGAATCATGGGCGTCCAGACCCCTTCGGGACACAGGCACGACACCTTGATGCCCTGGTTCCTGTAGGTAATTGCCATCCACTCAGCAAAGGCCAGCGCCGCGTGCTTGGTCACGGCATAGGACGCGGAGTGCAGTTCGGTGAGCAGGCCCGCCGCCGACGCCGTGTTGAGGAAATAGCCCTCGCCCCGCTCCAGAAAGTGCGGCAGCAGGTGACGCGCCGCCCAGACGTGGCTCATGGTGTTGATGCGGTAGACCAGGTCCCAGATGTGCTCTGACGTTTCCGGGCCAGCGCCCAGGGCCACGCCTGCATTCGAGCAAAAGAGGTCAATGCGGCCTTCTTTCGCCAGCACGTCGTCAATGACGCCCTTGACTTCTTCTTCCAGGCTGAGGTCGGCACTCAGGAACCGCGCCCCAATCTCCTGGGCGGTTTTGGCTCCCAGTTCGGCGTTGCGGTCGACCGTGACCACCGTCGCGCCTTCCTTGACAAACCGCGTCGCCAGCGCCAGCCCGATGCCCGACGCGCCGCCCGTCACCACGATGACTTTATTTTCAATCTGCATCTGCCTTTCCTCCCCGGTGAAAGAGGCACGCCGAACCTGGCATTTCGCATGTTCGGAACAGAGCCGAAAACGCTTTATTCTCGGTTGGGCGTGCTTTCTTCGCTCGGTTCATCCAAAGATGAACTGCGACCTACTTACTTGTCTTACTGTTGGCGACCCGCCCGCAGATCTACGCCCTGGCGGCGCAGTTCTTCCTTGGCGACGGTTTCGGTGTGGACGATGTCGGGGCCGTCGGCCAGTCGCAGGGTGCGGGCATGGGCGTACATCATGGCGAGCGGCGTGTCCTGGCAGACACCTTCACCGCCGTAGACCTGAATGGCGCGGTCAATAACGCGCAGGGCCACGTTGGGGGCCACCACCTTGATAGCGGCAATTTCGCCCTTGGCGGCCTTGTTGCCGACCGTGTCCATCATGTAGGCGGCCTGCATGGTCAGCAGCCGGGCTTGGTCGATTTCCATGCGGCTCTGGGCAATCATCTCGCGGGTGTGCTGGTGCGCCGCCAGCGGTTTGCCGAAGGCCACCCGGCGGGCGCTGCGCCCAATCATGAGTTCCAGGGCACGCTCGGCACTTCCAATCAGGCGCATGCAGTGGTGAATGCGTCCTGGCCCCAGACGTCCCTGGGCAATCTCGAAACCGCGTCCCTCGCCCAGCAGCATGTTGCTGGCAGGCACGCGCACGTTCTCGAAGGTCATCTGGGCATGTCCGTGCGGGGCGTCGTCGTAGCCGAACACGTGCAGCATCCGGTCCTTGGTCACGCCGGGCGCGTCCATCGGCACCAGAATCATGGACTGCTGGCGGTGACGGTCGGCCTGCGGGTCGGTCTTGCCCATGAAAATCAGAACTTGGCAGCGGGGGTCGCCTGCGCCGCTCGTCCACCACTTGCGCCCGTTGATGACGTATTCGTCACCGTCACGAACGATGCTGGATTCGATGTTGGTCGCGTCGCTGGAAGCCACCTGCGGCTCGGTCATGGAAAAGCCGGAGCGGATTTCGCCCTCCAGCAGGGGACGCAGCCAGGTCTCTTGCTGCTCGGGCGTGCCGTAGCGGGCCAGCACTTCCATGTTGCCGGTGTCGGGCGCGCTGCAGTTGAAGACTTCGGGCGCCCACCAGACCCGACCCATGATTTCGCACAGGCCCGTGTATTCCAGGTTGGTCAGGCCCGGCCCGAACTCGCCCTGGGGGTCGCTGGCGGGCGGCAAAAAGAGGTTCCAGAGGCCCTCGGCCCTGGCTTTGGGCTTGAGTTCATCGAGCAGATGAACATGTTCCCAGCGGTCACCCGTTTCGACTTGCCGCATAAACTCGGCTTCGTTGGGGTAGATGTGGTCGTCCATGAACTTCAGCAGGCGCTGACGCAGTTCCTCGGAGCGGGGTGTGGTGCCGAACATGGTCATAGGGGTTCCTCCTGGGGCAAGCGCACGGGGGCCAGGGCCGACACTGGGCGGCTGACACCGGGCCTGCCAATGGTCAGCTTTCCGGTGTCTCGGCCAGCATTTCAGCGCCTTTCACCGGAGCCGCGTCCGACTTGACGATGGTGCCCAGCGCCGTGGCGACCAGTTTTTCGCCGCTGTCGGTTACGGCAAAAATGTCGCAGCGGGTCACGGCCTGCCGCTTGCCGCCGCTGATGACGC
>NZ_JAUNHK010000016.1:10560-22701 GCF_030523985.1 Deinococcus sp. | reverse complement strand
ACGGCAAAAATGTCGCAGCGGGTCACGGCCTGCCGCTTGCCGCCGCTGATGACGCTGGCGCGCGCCACCAGTTCGCTGCCCGTGGCGGGGCGCAGAAAGTTGATTTTGTATTCGCTGGTCAGCACGTTGGGGCCGATGACAAACGCCCCCATGAAGGTCAAGCCAATGTCGGCCATGGTCGCCAGCAGGCCGCCGTGGGCAAAGCCGTGGTGCTGGCGCAGGTCTTCGCGCAGTGGCACGCGCAGCTCCGCCGACTGGGGCGTAATCTCGGTGAACTGTGCGCCCACCAGCGTGGAAAAGGTCTGGGCAGCGATGATGTTGTTGGCATAGGCCACCAGTTCGGCGGGGGTCGTGGGTAAGGTCATGGGGTTCCTCCCTGAGAAAAGGTCAAATCAGAGATAGGCGCGGAAGACGCCCTCGGCGATGCAGGCGGGCTTGTCGCTGCCCTCCATCTCGATGGTGTTGAGTATGGTGAACTGCACGTAGCCCTCTCCCGGCTCGACGGCTTGCAGCACGGAGTGACTGCGCAGGCGGCTGCCGACAGGAACGGGGGCCGGGAAACGCACCCGGTTCAGGCCGTAATTGAGCAGCACCCGCACGCCGGAGAGCGGCAGCGCACCGCCCAGATTCCTGAATTCGCCCGCCAGCAGCGAGAGGGTCAGGAAACCGTGCGCCACCGTCGTCCCGAACGGCCCCTGCGCGGCTTTGGCTTCGTCCACATGGATGAACTGGTGGTCACCCGTCGCGTCGGCGAAGAGATTGATTCTGTCCTGGGTCACCTCGACCCAGTCCGAGACGGCGACTTCCTGCCCAACCAGTTGCCCGAGTTCGCTCAGTTGCATGTCGCTTCAGCTCCCTTTTGGCTGGACTCAGTTGGACGTGATACCGCCGTCTACGGCGATGTTCTGCCCGGTCATGTAGGCGCTGGCGTCGCTGGCGAGCAGCAGGGCCAGGCCCTTGAGGTCGGACTCGCCACCCAGGCGACCCATCGGCGTGTTCTCCACGATGAGTTCTTCGGCCTTCGCCAGCGTGCCACGCGTCATTTTGGTGGGGAAGTAACCGGGGCAAATCGAGTTGACGGTGATACCGAGCGGGGCCATTTCTGCGGCCAGGGCGCGAGTAAAGTTGACGACTGCACCCTTGGAAGTGTTGTAGGCCATCGTCGGGGCCATGCGGGGGCTGTTGCCGCGCAGGCCCGCCACGCTGGCGACGTTGATGATGCGGCCCTTTCCGGCGGGCAACATGCAGTGCTTGAGAACGCTCTGGGTCAGCAGGAACGTGCCGTTGACGTTGACGTTCATCACCTTCATCCAGGCGTCGAAGGGGTGTTCGACGGTGGGTGCGCCCCAGGTGGCTCCGGCATTGTTGACCAGGATGTCGATTGGGCCGACTTCCTGATGAATACGGGTGACCAGCGGCTCAATCGCCTCGAAATCGCCCAGGTCGTTGGCATAGACGTGCGCCTTGACACCCAGCCCTTCAAGGTGGGCTTTCGCTTCGTCGAGTTCGTTTTGCTTGCGGGCGGTCAGCACCACCACGGCGCCGTACTCACCCAGGGCCTCGGCCATTTGCAGGCCCAACCCACGAGAGCCGCCCGTAATCAGGGCCACCTTACCGCTCAGGTCGAACAGTTCTTTCAGTGCCATCTCGCTTACCTCCGCATTTATTGAGATGCCCATAGCATACGGAAATTTACGCGCACGTCAATTTTGTACGTTCAGGGAAAGATAGGGCGTGGGCGGAGGATGGGGAAAGAGGAAGGCCATTTCCCACGCAGTGACCGAGTTTTTCACCGCCGGATTAGACCCGCTGCCCGGCGCTGCTGCCCCGCATGACGCCCCCGGCGATGAGGTGCGCTGTGCGGAGCGGCTCCGGGATGCGGCTGGTCAGGCAGAAGGTGTCCAGCGCGGCTTCGGCCTAGGCCAATGTCAGGCCCGCCCGCTGCACGTAGACCGCGCCGCAGGGTTCCATCTCGCCCGCCCTCGATGAGTCGCCACTTGCGCGCCCCGCCCGGCACCTGTTCGAGCAGCGCCCGCCGAATGCGCTCCAACCGGGGCGGACGCCGGGCGACCACCAGCACGGGAAGGCCGGTGCGCCCCTGGAGTTCGTGCAAGTCAACCACATTGAAGCCGCCGAGCGCGATGCCTTGCAGGAAAATCAGTTGCAGGTACTCGGCCTGACCGGACACCAGCCGGGCCAGTTCCGCCGTCGAGTTGCGCCCGTCACGTCGCACCTTTCCGCTGATACGGGTCCGAACTCTTCTACGGAGATGTCGGAAAAGCGCCGCCATCTCCTCCGAGCCGTTCAGACCCGTATCTCCTCTTACTCACTCCGTTCGGAAAAATAGTTCGCATACGCCAACTATTTTTCAGAGCGGTATGACCACCGCGTGCAGCGTCGGCCCGGCGTAGACCGCTCCGAACACCCGCACGTCGCCGCGCCAATCGCGGTCAAAGGGCGCGTCGTCAAAGCCGATGACGTGCGAGAGGTGGGACGCTGGGCCTATTCGCGCCACCAGCCCCCAAAAGGAGAAGCAGGCTGGTGGCGCTTGTGGCGGGTGTGCAGGAACATCTTTTCCAGGCGCTCGGCGGCGGCAGTGTCCACTTCACGGCCCTCCAGATAGGCGTCAATCTGGGCGTAGGTCAGGCCCAGCGCGGCCTCGTCGGGCAGGCCGGGGCGGTCATCTTCGAGGTCGGCGGTGGGCACCTTGCGCCAAGTGCTTTCGGGTGCGCCCAGATGTTCCAGCAACTGTGCGCCCTGCCGCTTGGTCAGGCCGGTCAGGGGCGTCAGGTCTACGCCACCGTCGCCGTATTTGGTGTAGAACCCGGTGACGGCTTCGGCGGCGTGGTCGGTGCCCACCACCAGCAGGTTGTCCTGCCCGGCGATGGCGTACTGGGCCACCATCCGCTCACGGGCCTTGATGTTGCCGCGCACGAAGTCGCGCAGTTCGGCGCCCAGTGCGTCGGCGGCGGCGCGGGCCGAGGCGTCTACCGCCTCCTTGATGTTGACGGTCAGCACCCGGTCGGGCCGGATGAACGCCAGTGCCCGCTGAGCGTCGGCTTCGTCGGCCTGGACGCCGTAGGGCAGGCGCACCGCCGTGAAGGTCGCCTCGCGTCCAGCGGCCCGCAGCCGCTCGGCGGCGAGCTGGCACAGCCGCCCGGCCAGCGTGGAATCTTGTCCGCCGCTGATGCCCAGCACGAAGCCTTTTGTCGGCGTCGTTTGTAGGTACTCACAGAGAAACTGCACCCGCCGCTTCACCTCGGCAGCCGGGTCAATGTCAGGCTGGACGTGCAGTTCGTTCAGAATGTGCTGGCGCAGGGGCGAAAGAAGCGCAGTCATGGGGCCAGTATGCCCTGTCCGCGAGTCCCCTCGGCGGGTGAGGTGAGGCTGGGGCCGTTCCCACGCTGCAGGCAGCCGCTAAACTACCCGCGTGACCACATCACTCCCCGGAGGACAGGCGGATTCCCTCACCAGCCCGGCGCCGCTGACCGTAGACCGCGTGCTGGACGGCCTGGGCCTGGGCCGCTTTCAGTGGAAGCTGCTGGCGATTTGTGGCCTGACCTGGGCCGCCGACGCGATGGAAGTGCTGCTGATGGGCTTCGCGCTGCCCGGCATCAGCGCGGCGTTCGAGTTGCCCAAGGGCTCACCCGCCGCGACGGGCCTGCTGACCGCCACCTTCGCGGGGATGCTGCTGGGCGCATGGTTCTGGGGGTTTCTGGCCGACCGACTGGGGCGGCGCACCGTTTTCCTGACGACGGTGGCGCTCGGGGTGGTGTTCGGGCTGGCGGGGGCCTTCGCGCCGACGCTGACGTGGCTGGTGGTCGCCCGCTTCCTGACGGGGTTTGCCATCGGCGGCACGCTCCCGGTGGACTATTCGATGATGGCGGAGTTCGTCCCGACGGCTTGGCGCGGGCGCTTTCTGGTGTACCTCGAAAGTTTCTGGGCGGTGGGCACGGTGGCGGTGGCGGCGCTGGCGTGGTGGGTCAGCCTCAATTTCGACCCCGCCGAGGGCTGGCGCTGGCTACTGGGCCTCGCGGCGCTGCCGGGGCTGGTCGGTTTGCTGGCGCGGCTGGGGATTCCCGATTCGCCGCGTTCGCTGCTGCTGCGCGGCGACGAAAGCGGAGCGCGGGCGGCGCTGGAACGGGTCGCGCAGGCCAACGGCGGCAGCCTGCCCTCCGCTCCGCTGGCGCATCCCGCGCAGCCGCCGAGAGTCACACCCGCGCAGCTTTTCCAGGGGGTGCTGGCCCGCCGCACGCCGCTGCTGGCGCTGACCTGGTTCGGCCTGAGCCTGGGCTACTACGGCCTCTTTACCTGGCTGCCCAGTTTCCTGCGGGCGCAGGGGATGGACCTCGGCGCGGTCTACCGCACCACGCTGCTGCTGGCGCTGGCGCAGGTGCCGGGGTATCTGCTGGCGGCGTATCTGGTCGAAAAGGTCGGGCGGCGCGTCACGCTGGTCGGTTTTCTGACCCTCGGGGCGGTGGGAGCATACTTGTTTCTGCTGGCCCACGACGCAAACAGTGTGCTGATGACCTCGGCGCTGCTGTCGTTCGCGCTGCTGGGGGCGTGGGGGTCGCTCTACGCCTACACGCCCGAACTGTTTCCCACCAGCCTGCGCACCACGGGCATGGGCTTTGTCAGCGGCGTGGCGCGACTGGCGAGCGTGCTGTCGCCCAGCATCGGGGCCATGCTGCTCACGGGCAATCTGGCGCTGGCCCTCACCGTCTTTGCGGTCTGTTTCGCCCTCGCTGCCGCCGCCGCCTGGGGCATCGGGGTCGAGACGCGGGACAAGGCGCTCAGCGACGTGTAGGACGTTATGCTTTGTTCTCTATGACACAAACGAGCCCCCTCTCTCCCCTGCTGACCGACCTCTACCAGCTCACGATGATGCAGGGGTACTTTTTCAGCGGCCTGCACGAGCAGCAAGCCACCTTCGACCTGTATTTTCGGCGGCTGCCCTTCGAGGGAGGGTACGCGGTCTGGGCCGGGCTGGAAAACGTGCTGGACTGGCTTGAGGGGTTGCAGTTCAGTGCCGCCGACCTCGACTATCTGGCCTCGCTGGGGCAGTTCCGGCCCGAATTTCTGTCGGCATTGCGCGAGTGGCGCTTTTCGTGCGAAGTGACGGCGTTTCTGGAGGGCAGCGTGGTGTTTCCGCACGAGCCGCTGCTGACGGTGCGCGGGCCGCTGTGGGAAGCGCAACTCGTCGAGACGGCGCTGCTGAACATGCTCAATTTTCAGACACTGGTGGCGACCAAGGCGGCCCGCTGCGTGCTGGCGGCGCAGGTCGGCGGCGGCACGGTGCTCGAATTCGGAGCGCGGCGGGCGCAAGGGCCGGACGGCGCGGTGAGTGCGGCGCGGGCGGCCTTCGTGGGCGGCGCCGTCGGCACCAGCAACGTGGAGGCGGGGCGGCGCTTCGGCCTTCCGGTGTCGGGCACGCACGCGCACGCCTGGGTGGAGAGCTTTCCGAGCGAACTCGACGCCTTTCGCGCTTACGCCCAGCTCTATCCCGACTCGACCACGCTGCTGCTCGACACGATTGACACCCTCGAAAGTGGCTTGCCCAATGCCCTGACGGTGGCGGCGGAACTGCGGGCCAAGGGCCACGAGCTGAGCGGTGTGCGGCTCGATTCGGGCGACCTCGCCTACCTCTCGCGGGTCATCCGGGCGCGGCTGGACGCAGCGGGCTTTCCGGGGGTCAAGATCGTGGCGAGCAACGACCTCTCCGAATCGGTCATCGCGGGCGTGATTGCCGAGGGCGGGCGGGTGGACGTGTACGGCGTGGGCACCCAGCTCGCCACGGCAGGTGGCCCTGGCGGGGGGGCGCTGGGCGGCGTCTACAAACTGGCCGAACTGAATGGCAGGCCCCGCATGAAGCTGACGGGCGACCCGGCCAAGTCCAGCTTGCCGGGGGTCAAGGCCGTGTGGCGCGGCGCGGAGACCGGGGAGGGCGGAGACTTCGCCTGGGACGTGCTGACCCTGGGAGAAACGCCCCACCCCGGAATGCGCGTGAGCGACCCGACCAACCCGCTACGCAGCGCCCGCCTGCCCGCTGGCCTGGACTGGCAACCGGCCCGCGAGGTGGTGATGCGGGGAGGCCAGCGCACCCGCCCTGCCGAGAGCCTGAGCGCCCTGCAAGCCCGCGCCCGGCAGCAGCTCGCCCGCCTCGCCCCCGAAACGCGCCGATTGCTCAATCCCCACATCTACCGCGTCAGCCTCGCGCCCGAGGTGGCGCAGCTCCGCGACCAGACCGCCGAAAGTCTGCGCCAGCATGTCTGAACCGCTGTGCGCCGTCTACGTCGGACGGTTTCAGCCGCCGCACGCCGCGCATGTCGGCAGCGTGCTGACCGCGCTGGACGCCGCTTCCCGCGTGCTGGTGCTGCTGGGCAGCGCGAATCTGGCCCGCAGTGTCAAGAACCCGTTGACGCCCGCCGAGCGCGAGACGCTGTTCCGGGCGGCGCTGGCAGAGGCGGGGGCCGACCTGAGCCGGGTGACGTTTCGCCCGCTGCCTGACCGCTTCGACGCCGACCTGTGGGCCGCCGACGTGCGCCGGGTCGCGGCGGAGGTCTATGGCCCGGACGCCCGCCTCGCGCTGGTCGGCTTCGAGAAGGACGCCAGTTCGAGCTATCTGCGCTGGTTTCCCGACTGGGAGCGGCTGCCCGTGCCCCAGACGGTGGGCCTGAACGCCACCGACATTCGCACTGCACTTTTTGAAGGTCGCCCCCTGCCTGCGGGCCTGCCCCAGACCGTCGCGCTGGCCCTGGCCCGCTTTGCCCGCACGCCCACCTGTGCCCGGCTGACCCGTGAGTGGGCCGCACTCCAGGCCGCCCGCGCCGCCCTGCCGCCAGGGGTGACCCTGCACGAGGAACGCTGGCTGCATGTGACCGGGGAGCAAGTCTGGCTCCGGCACCGCCCCGGCCCCATCGGTCAGGGACTCTGGGAGTGGCCGGGGCGGGTGCTGGAGCCTGGGCAGGTGGCCGCGCCGGGTGACGCCACCTTCGACCATCCGGCCCGCGCCCTGGTCGCGCCCACCGTGGCGCAGGTCTTTCTGGGGCCACCACCCGCCAGCCTCGCCAGTGACGCCGTTCCCGTCTCTCTGGAAACCGCGCTTGAACACCCGCGCCTGTTTCATGAGGACGCGGGCGTGATTCTGAATCGGCTGCTGGCGGAAAAGGTCAGCCCAGTCATCGGGCGACGGCTGGGCTGACCCTGGCTTCCGGTTACGTGTTCAAGAGCGGTAGGGCAGGTACTTCGGTGCCCAGAACTTGCGCTCCACGAAGGCCCGCAATTCGTCGTCGCTCATGTGGCGCACGCTGAATTCGGTGGCGACGCCGTCTTTGAGGGCTTGCTTGATGACCGCCACCGCCACCTGAACGCTGGCCTGCGACAGTTCGGCCACCGGGGGATAGGTGCGCTGGGGGTGGTGCTCGGCGGTGTAGGCCGCCAGCGCGTAGGCCGCTTCGGTGACCATTTCGTCGGTGATTTCGCGCACGCGGGCCAGAATCGCGCCGAAGCCGAGGCCGGGGAAAATAAAGGCGTTGTTGCCCTGCCCGATTTCATGGGTCTGCCCGTTATGTTCGACGGGGGCAAAGGGGCTGCCCGTCGCCACAATCGCCGCGCCGTCCGTCCAGCGCAGGATGTCTTCGGGGAGCGCCTCGGAGTGGGCAGTGGGGTTGGAGAGCGGAAAGACCAGCGGGCGCGGCGTGTTGGCGAGTGCGGCCCGGACAATTCCTTCATCGAAGGTGCCGGGCACGCCCGACAGGCCGAGCAGCACTGTCGCCTTCGCCTCCTGCACCACGCTGAGCAGGTCGGTGCCGCGCCAGCCCTCGGTGTGACCTTTGGGCGTCGCCAGCGACTTCTTGTAGTCCTCCATCTGGCGGTCGTCGGTGAGCAGGCCGCGCGAATCGAGAACGAACACCCGGCGGCTGATGTCTTCGGGCGACAGGCCCTCGCGCTTCATGCCCTCGCGGATGGCAGCGGCGACCCCGGCCCCGCCCGCGCCCGCGCCGTGGACGACGACGACCTGCTGGCCCAGCGTTTCCCCCTTCAGGCGGCAGGCGTTGAGCACCCCCGCCAGCACCACCGCGCCCGTGCCTTGAATATCGTCATTGAAGCTCGGCACGACGCGGCGGTAACGGGCCAGTACCTCGAAGGCGGCGTCCTTGGAAAAATCTTCCCACTGGATGATGGCCTTGGGATAGCGCTGGATGGTCGCTTCCACGAAGCGGTCAATGAAGCTGAAATACTCGTCGCCCGTCAGCCGCTCGTGCTTGACCCCGAGGTAATGCGGGTCGCCGCGCAGGTCCTCTCGGCCCGTGCCCACGTCGAGTTCGACGGGCAGGGTCTTGTCGGGGCCGACGCCGCCCGCCACGGTGTAGAGGCTGAGTTTGCCGATGGAAATCGCCATGCCGCCGAAGCCCTGGTCCCCGATGCCCAGAATCGCGCTCGAATCGGTGGCGACGATGATGCGCACGTCGTTGAGCGGCACGTTGGCGAGCGCCCGCTCGGCCCGCTCGATGTTGCGAGTACTGAGGGTCAGGCCGCGAGGGTAGCGGTAGATCTGACTGAATTTCTTGACCGCGTCGCCCACCGTCGGCGTGTAGACGATAGGCAGCATTTCTCCCACGTGGCGCGAGAGCAGCGCGTAAAACAGCACCTCGTTGCGGTCTTGCAGGTTACGCAGGTAGACGTGTTTTTCCAGCGGCGCTTCCCGCTTGGAAAACTCGCGGTAGGCCCGTTCGACCAGCACTTCCAGGCTGTCCACCTGGGGCGCGAGCAGCCCGTCCAGGCCCAGTTCTTCGCGCTCCTGCTCGGAAAAGGCGGTGCCCTTGTTCAGCAGCGGAATCCGGGTGAGGTTAAAGCCGCGCACCAGCGGGCGCAGGTAGCGGTGGCCGTCTTCGCCGCGCTTGACGTCGTAGTGGTCGGTGAGGGGCAAGGTTTTGTGGCTCATGGGGTCTCCTGGTGGGGAAAAGGAAAAGGGCATGGGGTGGAGAACGCACAGGCATCTTCTCCACCCCGGTCACGTCATTTCAGTTAGGCCAGGCGCTCGTAGCCGGGCAGGGTCAGGAACTCGGCGAGGGTGTCGCCCGTCGCGGTCTGCTTGAACAGGTCGGCGGCGTCGGCAAAGTCGGCCCCGAGCTTCTGCACTTCGTCGGCGTAGAGGCCATCGAACAGTTCCTGGTCGAGGGTGCGCCCGTCTTCGAGTTTGACGCCGTGCTTGAGCCACTGCCACAGCTGGGCACGGCTGATTTCGGCGGTGGCGGCGTCTTCCATCAGGTTGTGAATCGGCACGGCCCCACTGCCGCGCAGCCAGGCGGCGAGGTACTGAATGCCCACGTTGATGTTCATGCGCACGCCCGCTTCGGTGGGGGCACCCTCGGGCGGGGTCAGCAGGTCAGCGGGGGTCAGGGTGAAATCCTTTTGCTTGTCCGAGTCGATCTGGTTGGGCGTGGGCATGATGCGGTCGAAGACCTCGGTGGCGAGCCCCACCATGCCGGGGTGGGCGACCCAGGTGCCGTCGTGCCCGTTGTTGGCCTCGCGCTCCTTGTCGATCCGCACCTGCTCGAAGGCGGCGGCGTTCTTGGCCTCGTCGCCCTTGACGGGAATGAACGCGCTCATGCCGCCGATGGCCGGAGCGCCGCGCTTGTGGCAGGTCTGGATGGCGAGCTTGGAGTAGTTCTGCATCATCGGCACGGCCATCGTGACCTTGGCGCGGTCGGGCAGCACGCGGTCGGGGTGATTACGCAGCTTCTTGATGTAGCTGAAGATGTAGTCCCAGCGCCCGCAGTTCAGGCCCGCCGAGTGCTCGCGCAGTTCGTACAGGATTTCGTCCATCTCGAACGCCGCCACGATGGTTTCAATCAGCACCGTGCCGCGAATGCTGCCGCGTGGCACGCCCACGGTGTCTTCGGCGTAGTTGAACACATCGTTCCACAGCCGCGCTTCGAGGTGCGATTCCATCTTGGGCAGGTAGAAGAAGGGGCCAGCGCCGCGTGCGAGCTGCTCCCCCGCGTTATGGAAGAAGAACAGCCCGAAATCGAAGAACGCGCCGTAGACAGTTTCGCCGTCCACCTGCACATGCTTTTCGGGCAGGTGCCACCCACGCGGACGCACGAGCAGGGTGGCGGTCTTGTCGTTCAGTTTGTAGCTTTTGCCGTTTTGCTCCAGGCTGATGGTGCCGCGCACCGCGTCGCGCAGGTTGATCTGGCCCTGGACGCAGTTGTCCCAGGTGGGGCTGCTGGCGTCCTCGAAGTCGGCCATGAACATCCGCGCTCCCGAGTTCAGCGCGTTGATGATCATCTTGCGGTCCACCGGCCCGGTGATTTCCACGCGGCGATCTTTGAGCGCGTCGGGCAGCGGGCTGATTTTCCAGTCCCCGGCGCGAATCTCGGCGGTTTCCGGCAGGAAATCAGGCAGTTCGCCCGCGTCGAGGCGCTGCTGGCGCTCCTCGCGCTTTTTCATCAGTTCGCGGCGGCGCGGCTCGAAACGGCGGTGCAGCTCGGCGACGAATTCCAGCGCTTCGGGCGTCAGAATCTCGGCGTACTCGGGCTTCACGGGCGCGGTGATGGTCAGTCCGGCGGGCAGCTTGAGGTCAGTCATGGTCAGTCTCCTGGCAGGATGAAAGAGGTGTTTTTCATCTGGTGAACTTCTATTTCATTTTAGCGCATTTGTTTTGGCTGCCGCCGGCCTGACGACCCCTCTTTGTCTCTGGTTTAGGGACAACAGCTCTGGGCGAAGTGCTCACGGGCGCGAACTTCCGGCCTTCTCACCAGAATCACCGACCCTGCCTGCAATGTGGGGCCGGGAGGCGACTCCGTCTTTTCCGTTTGTCCCGCTTCCGCCGCCTGCCCGCTTCCCCTGTCCGAGGTCCTCTGTCATGAAATACGTCTTTATCCTGGCGGCGCTGCTCACCGCTTGCGCCCAGAACAATCCGCCCAACTCCGGGGTACGGGGTGACGCCATCGTCATTCCCCAGGCCGTGCCGCAGCGCTCCACCGTGTTGGACAGGGAGCCGGAAGAGGAGGGTGCCCGACCCTTGCCTGACCCGGCCCACCCGAAAATGAACGATCTTTAGCCGAATCGCATAATTCGTGCACAACTTCTCCTGAAGGATGGGTGTACCGCGTTCCCTGGCCCCGGCCCGGTGAGTGCGCTGACCGCCCGTCCTTTTTTTGGCCCCGAGACGACCCCCTGTGTGAGGTCGCCTCCCTTTTATCGCGCCCCACTGGAGACGCATGTTTGAAACCCTTTTTGCCTGGATGAGTCAACCCGAAGCCTGGCTGGCTTTCGGCACCCTGCTGCTGCTCGAAATCGTGCTGGGGGTGGACAACGTCATCTTCATCAGCATTCTGGCGGGCAAGTTGCCGCCCGAGCAGCGTGACCGCGCCCGCACCATCGGTCTGCTGGGCGCCGCCGTGACCCGCCTCATGCTCCTCGCCAGCATCAGCTGGGTGGTCAGCCTCAAAAACGAGCTGTTTACCCTGTTCGGACGCGGCTTTTCCGGCAAAGACCTGATTCTGTTCTTCGGCGGTCTGTTCCTGATTTACAAGGCCACCAAGGAAATGCACGAGCAGCTCGAAGGCCCGCACGCCGAAGGGCACACCAATGCCGTGGGCGTCGGCACCGCCGGATTTGCCGCCATCATCGGTCAGATCATGCTGCTCGACATCGTGTTCAGCCTCGACAGCGTCATCACGGCGGTGGGTATGGTGGACGACATCGGCGTGATGGTGACGGCGGTGGTGGTCACGGTGGCGATTATGCTGTTCGCCGCCAAGCCCATCGGGGAATTCGTGCAGCGTCACCCGACCGTCAAGATGCTGGCGCTTTCCTTCCTGCTGCTGATCGGTGTGAACCTGATTGCCGAAGCCTTCCACTTCAAGATTCCCAAGGGGTACACCTACTTCGCCATGGGCTTTTCCATCGTGGTCGAACTGCTCAACATGCGGGTGCGCGGTCACAAGCCCGTCGCCCTGCACGACACCGGGCGCAATCCCGACGCGCAGTAAAAGCGGTTCACAGGTCTGTCCTCTCCCCCGGCCCCGCGCCGGGGATTTTTTGCACCCGCTCCAGACTGCCCCCCAAAATCGGCCGTTTCGCTATGGCGCGGCGCGGGGTGAGGTAGCTTGTGCCGCGCATGTCCACCAC